>NZ_JARVTC010000004.1:0-384901 GCF_030208875.1 Pseudarthrobacter sp. MEB009 | reverse complement strand
CAGTTGTTGTCGTTTTGAGGGCTCAAAACGACAACAACTGCGAGTCAGTTGGGAGGGGGGAGGCGAGAGGTTACTCCAGGCCGCGGCGCTTCAGCAGGGGTTCGAGTGTGGCATCGCGGCCGCGGATGCTGCGGAACGAATCGAGCGGGTCGCGGCTGTTGCCCCGGCCCAGCAGTTCCCGGCGGAACCGTTCCCCGTTGGCACGGGTCATACCGCCGCTTTCGGTGAACCAGTCCACCGTCTCCGCGTCCAGGACCTCGCTCCAGATGTAGGAGTAGTAGCCGGCCGCGTAGCCGGCACCCGCGAAGATGTGCTGGAAGTAGCCGGTCCGGTACCGCGGCGGAATCAGCGGGTGCGCGATCCCTGCGGCGGCGAGTGACTTGTCCTCGAAGGCCAGGGCGTCGTCCGGGACGGCGGCCTGCTCCAGCACATGCCAGGCGAGGTCCAGCAAGGCAGCACCCAGGTACTCGGTGGTGCCGAACCCTTCGCCCCACAGCCGCGAAGCGTTCAGCTTGTCCACCACGGACTGCGGCAGCGGCTCGCCGGTGGCGTGGTGGCGGGCGTAGTTGGCCAGGACCTCGGGCCACATGATCCACATCTCGTTGACCTGGGACGGGTACTCCACAAAGTCCCGGGGAACCGAAGTCCCCGAGAACCGCGGGAAGGTAACGTCCGAGAACAGCCCGTGCAGGGCATGGCCGAACTCGTGGAACGTGGTGCGCACCTCGTCGAGCGTCAGCAGGGTGGATTCCCCGGCCGGCGGCTTGGAGATGTTCAGGGTATTGATGACCACGGGTTTGGTGCCCAGCAGCTCCGACTGATCCACCAGCGAGTTCATCCAGGCCCCGCCGCGCTTGGACTCACGGGTGTAATAGTCGCCCAGGAAAAGGCCCAGTTCGCTGCCGTCCTCGTTCCGGACCTCCCATACCCGCACGTCCGGGTGGTAGCCGGACAGGTCCCCGCGTTCGTGGAACGTGATGCCGTACAGGGAGGTGGCGGCGAAGAAGACGCCGTCCGTCAGGACCCGGTCCAGCTCGAAGTAGGGCCGCAGGGCCTGCTCGTCCACCTCGTAGCGGTCTTTGCGGACCTTCGCCGAGTAGAACGCCCAGTCCCAGGCCTCCAGCGGATGCCCTGCCTGTTCCGCCAGTGCGGCAGCCTCCGCGTCCGCGTTGCGCACAGCGGCGGGGGCCATCCGGTTCAGCATGGCCTGCACGGCTTCGAAGTCCGGGGCGGTCTGCCGGTCCACCACCAGCTCTGCGTAATTCTCGAAACCCAGGAGGTTTGCCTTTTCCGCACGGAGCGCTGCGGTGGCCCGGGCAATGTCCAGCACGTCCAGGGCGCCGCCGCTGCTGCCGCGGGCCACGGACGCTTCGAACAGCCGACGGCGGACGTCCCGGTTTTGGAGCGCGGCGAGGGCCGGCTGGTTGCCCGGCTGGATCAGGGTCAGCAGGTACTTTCCGTTGTGCCCTGCTGTGTTGGCTGCCTCCGCGGCGGCGGCAACGTCGTCTGCCGGCAGTCCGGCGAGGTCGCCGGCGTCGTCCACCAGCAGTGCCGCGGCCTTCATGCCGGCCTTGACCCGCTGCCCGAATTCCGTGCCCAGGGCGGCGAGTTCTGCGTTGATCTCCTTCAACCGCTTCTGGCCGGCCGCGTCGAGTGCGATGCCTGACTGCCGGAACTCCTTCAGGTACTCGGCCACCAACCGGACCGCCTCGGGGCCGCAGTCCGCCGTGCTGATGGCGGCAAACCGTTCGTAGAGGTCCCGGTTCAGGTAAACCTCATCCTGGTGCGCGGAGAACCGCGGGGACAGCTCGGTTTCGAGGGCGCGGATCTCTTCTGATGCATCCGCGGAGACCAGGGTGAAGAACGCCGACGCCGCGCGGTGGAGCAGCCTGCCGGACCTTTCCATGGCCAATGCGGTGTTTTCGAACGTGGCCGGTGCCGGGTCCGCCACGATGGCCTGGATTTCAGCGAGCTGGCCGGCCAAGCCGGCCCCGATGGCCTCCGCATAGTCCGAGGGCCCAAGCTGGGCGAACGGAGGAAGCTCATAGGGCAGGGGACTGGGGTGGAGGAGGGGGTTCGTCATGAGGTAAACCTTTCACAGCCCGGGCACGCTTCTCAACGCGGCCAAATGCCTGCGGCGGGTCCTGGCCGTCCCTAGAATGGCGTTATGGGGATCACATCAGGCATAACTTCCCGGCGCTGGCTGGCAGCAGCCTCGGCCGGAGCGCTGCTGACGGCGCTGGCCGGCTGCGGCCTGGTGGCCGAGCAGAACCGGGCGACGGCGGACCCGCAAACCAACGCGGCCACGTCCAAGGCCACACCCACAGCCACCGTTCCGGCGCCGGTCCCCACCCCGGGCCAGGGCCCCGACTGCCCCGTCCTGCGCTGCACCACCGTCCTGGTGACGGGGGACATGCTGGTCCACACCCAGTTGTGGCAGCAGGCGCAGCAGGACGCAGCCGCCGCGGGCAAGCCCGGCCTGGACTTCGTGCCGCTGCTGGAAGGCCAGCGCCGCTACATCGACAGCAGTGACCTGGCCATCTGCCATCAGGAAACGCCGGTAGCAGGACCTGATGGGCCTTTCTCCGCGTACCCGTCGTTCAACGTTCCACCCCAAATCATCACTGCCGCGAAAAATGTCGGCTACCAGGCCTGCACCACCGCCAGCAACCACACCATCGACCGCGGTACGGACGGCCTGCTCCGGACCCTTGACCAGCTGGACGCCGCGGGGCTCAAGCACACCGGCTCCTACCGGACCGCAACTGAATCCCAGGGCATCCTCATCATGCAGACGCCGGCCGCCAAGGTGGCCATCATCCAGGCCAGCTACGGGCTGAACGGCCAGATCGCCGAATACCCGTGGCAGGTGGACTTGCTGGACGCCCCGGCCATGATTGCTAAGGCCGTTAAGGCCCGGGCCCTGGGCGCGGACATCGTCCTGGGCGTGATGCACGCCGGCGACGAATATGCCAGCGTCCCGAACGGCCAGCAACAGGACGTAGCCCACGCCCTGGTGGACAGCGGACAGTTCAGCATGGTCTACGGCCACCACACCCACTCGGTGTTGCCCATCGAAAATTACAAGGGCACCTGGATTGTGTACGGCCTGGGCAACGGGGTCACCGAGCTATCGCCCTGGTATGTGGTCAACAACGAGGGCCTGCTGGTCCGGGCCCAGTTCGGCCAGGACGCTGCAGGCAAATGGGCGCCCACGGACCTGGCCTGGGCGCCGTCGGTCATTGTCCGGGACCCTTACCGGTGGTGTTCCGTGGCGTCGGACGCCCCGCAGGGCACCTGCGCCGGCCCGGAAGAGGACGCCGCCACCAGGGCGCGCACCACCGAAGTGGTGGAGTCCATGGGCGCAGCCGCCGCGGGCGCCCATGAGCTGCTGGTGACCCGGCAGCCCTGAGGGATTCCTAGCGGGGCCGCCGGGCGGCGTGTTCGCGGGCCAGTACCGCGTAGGAGTCGTCCGGGGTGCCCGGTTCGAAGCTGCCGAACTTCCGTTCCGCCGCCGTCCTGATCAAGAAATCGGCGATGGCAGGGTTCTTGGGCAGCAGCGAGCCGTGCAGGTAGCTCGCCACGATGTTGCGGTAGCGGGCGCCCTCATGGCCGTCGGCGCTGTTGTTCCCGGTGCCCTTCGCCGCCGTGCCCAGCGGACGGACGCCGTTGCCCAGGGTGGTTTGGCCGCTGTGGTTCTCGTAGCCCAGCACCTCGCCGAATTCGGTGGTGGCCACCTTGACGTTGCCGATCAGCCGCTCATCGGTGCCCAGCGTCTCCACATCCAGGATGCCGATACCCGGGATGACAGTGCCGGTCCGGGTCTTGAAGGACTTGCCAAAAAGCTGGTACAGCCCGCAGATGACCAGCATGGGGGCGCCGTCCTCGGCCAGGTCCGTCAATTCGACGGCCCGGGCCTGCAGGTCGTCCTGGATCACCAGCTGGCCGCTGTCCTGCCCGCCGCCGCCAACAATGATGTCCACGTCGGCCGGGAACTCATCGCCCACGTTGTATTCGAGCAGCTCGGGCGTGTAGCCGTGCCAGCCGATGCGCTGCTGCAGCACCAGGGCATTGCCCCAGTCGCCGTAGATGTTCATGTCCCGCGGATACAGCTGGAGGACCCGGAGGGTGCCCTTGTCCTGGTGTCCGGTGCTCATGAGACAACCTCCACGGTGGTGATCTTGGACAGCTCGCGGCGGATGGCCAGCATTGCCGTATAGGTGCAGAAAATGCGTTTCGGCTTGCCGGCAGCTTCCCGGATAAATGCCGCCAGGGCGGGTGCGATCTCGGGCTGGACGGCGCCGATCCGGACGTCGTCGTACTGCAGCCGGAGGGCCATGTCATAGGCCCTGGACCCGGTGAGCTGGTCCACCCCGCCGGGCTGCAGCGAGTCGAACCCGACGTCCCACAGCCAGGACATGTCCCGGCCGTCCGCGTAGTTGTCGTTGATGGCGATCATCGTGGCGTACCCCTCTGCGGGGAACGACTTTAGGCCAAGCCGGAAACCGCTGGGGTTTTTCACCAGGACCAGGTCCAGGGGCTGGCCGTCCACGGTGAGGCTTTCGCCGCGCCCGAACGCGGGTTCCACTTTGCCCAGCGCAACGAGCAGGGCGTCGTGGTCCGCGGTGGCGGCGCCCCCGCCGCAGATGCTGCGGGCCAGCGTCAGCGCGGCGGCAGCGTTGAAGATGTTGTACACACCGCGCAGCTTCATCCCGGTGGTGACGGTGCCGCCGTCGTACTCAAAGGCCGCGGAGTCCGCACCCACTGTGCGGAGCACGACGTCGGCAGCAGGCTTCTCCGGCAGGGCCGCCGGGGCGGGGCTGCCGGGAGCGGTGCGCATGTCGTCGTCGTTGGGGAACGTACTGAGCAGGGAATCGTCGAGGCCGAAGTAGCGGACGTCCTGCCCCGTCAGGGTCTCCGCGATCCGCGCCACGCGCGGGTCCTCGCGGTTCAGCACCACGGTGCCGGTGGTTTTGTCCGCAATGTGCTGGAGCAGCTGGGCAGTTTTATCGATTTCGCCGAACCGGTCAAGCTGGTCCCGCAGCACGTTCAGCAGCAGGCTGTACCGCGGCGGAACACTGTTAACAAAGTGCACGGCGTGGGCTTCATCCAGTTCCAGGACCGCCACATCCGCCTTGAGCCGGCCGCGCCAATCCACGGCACCCAACAGTGCAGCGGCCACGCCGCGGGTGAAGTTGCTGCCCGTCCGGTTGGTGAACACGGTCAGGCCCTGGCTTTCGAGCAGTTCCACCACCATTTTGGTGGTGGTGGTTTTGCCGTTTGTGCCGCTGACCACCGCCACGCCATGGGGGAGGGTGGTCAGCGTGCGCCGCATAAAGCCGGGGTCGATTTTCTCGACCACCAGGCCGGGAAGGGCGGAGCCGCCGCCCCGGAGCCGGGACACCCGGCGGACGAGCTTGCCGAGCGGAACACTGATGTAGAACATGGTTCGAATATATCCCAGCAGCGGCATGGAACCGCCGCAGGCTTCCCCCATCCGCGGGCCCGGCAACCGCCGCACCGTATGCTGGATGGATGACAAATTCCCTACCTGTTGCTCCCGCGCGCCCGGGTTCCGGCCTGCGGATCGGGGTGCTCGCCCTGCAGGGCGACTTCCGGGAACATCTCCGCGCCGCCGAGGCGACAGGCGCCCATGGCGTCAGCGTGCGCCGGCCCGCGGAGCTGGACGGACTGGACGGCCTGATCATTCCCGGCGGCGAGTCCACCGCGATCGACAAGCTGGCCCGCGCCTTTGAGCTGGCTGATCCGTTGCGCGAACGCATCGCCGGCGGCCTGCCCGTCTACGGCTCCTGCGCCGGCATGATCCTCCTGGCCCAGGACATCGCCGATCCCGCCACCGACCTGGCCGGTGCGCCCCAGCAGACCTTCGGCGGCCTGGACATCACCGTCCGGCGCAACGCCTTTGGCCGGCAGCGTGAGTCCTTCGAAACGGACCTTGAGTTCAAGGGGCTGGACTTCAGCGCCACGGAAACCGGCGTCGCCCCGGTGCACGCAGTATTCATCCGCGGCCCCTGGGTTGAGCGGGTTGGTCCCGGCGTGGAGGTCCTGGCCCAGGTGGAACCGGCCGACGCCGGCCACGCGTCCCACGCCGCCGCATTGCCGGGGGCCGCTAGAATTGTTGCAGTGCGTTCCGGCCAACTGCTGGCCACCTCCTTCCACCCGGAAGTGACGGGCGAAAAGCGCATCCACGAACTTTTTATCCGCATGATCAGAGGAGAAGCGTAAAGCATGTCAGGCCACTCCAAATGGGCAACCACCAAGCACAAAAAAGCCATCCTTGACAGCCGACGCGCCAAATCCTTCGCCAAGCTGATCAAGAACATCGAAGTTGCTGCCCGCATGGGCGGCCCGGACCTCTCCGGTAACCCCGGCCTGGAACTGGCTGTCACCAAGGCCAAAAAAACCTCGGTCCCCGCGGACAACATCGACCGCGCCATCAAGCGCGGCGCCGGCCTCACCGGCGAAGTGGTGGACTACACCGAGATCATGTACGAGGCCCGCGGCCCGCAGGGCTCAGCCCTCCTGATCGAGTGCCTCACGGACAACAAAAACCGTGCCGCATCCGAGGTCCGGCTCGCGATCTCCCGCAACGGGGGAACCATCGCCGACCCCGGCTCCGTCAGCTACCTCTTTACCCGCAAAGGCGTGGTGAACCTGCCCAAGAACGGCCTCACCGAGGATGACGTGCTGATGGCCGTCCTCGACGCCGGCGCCGAGGAAGTCAAGGACAACGGCGAGACGTTCGAGATCCACTCCGAGCCCACCGACCTCCAGGCCATCCGCGACGCCCTCAAGGAAGCCGGCATCGAGTACGACACCGATGAGGCCGAGTTTGTCCCGTCCATGCAGGTGGAACTCGACGTCGACGGCGCCCGGAAGTTCCTGAAGCTCGCGGACGCGCTGGAGGAACTCGACGACGTCCAGAACGTCTACAGCAACGCTGACCTGAGCAGCGAAGTGCAGGCCGCACTGGAATCCGAGTGACCTGCCGGTACCCCGCCGCGGAGGCCCGGACTTGACCCTCAGGGTACTGGGGGTTGATCCGGGCCTCACCCGTTGCGGGATCGGCGTGGTGGATGTTGAACGCAACCGCCGCGCCACGATGGTGGGTGTGGGCGTGGTGGGCACCTCGCCGGAGCAGTCCCTGGACCAGCGGCTGCTGGTGATCGCCCTGGCCATCGATGACTGGCTGGACCGCTACGAACCGCACGTGGTCGCAGTGGAACGGGTCTTCTCCCAGCTGAACGTCAGTACCGTGATGGGCGTGGCCCAGGCCTCCGGCGTGGTGATTGCTGCGGCGGCGCGGCGCGGCATCCCGGTGGCCATGCACACGCCGTCCGAGGTCAAGGCCGCGGTGACCGGGAGCGGCACGTCCAATAAGGATGCGGTGACCAAGCTGGTGACCAAGATCCTGCGGCTGGACGCTCCTCCCCGCCCGGCGGACGCCGCCGACGCGTTGGCCCTCGCCATCACGCATGCGTGGCGGGCCGGCAGCGGGGCGGCTGTGGCCACCACGGGTCCCGGCAGCTCATCGCTTACGCCGGCCCAACGGGCGTGGGCCGAGGCGGAAGCAAAAGCGCGGCGCGGACGCTGATTGCCCCGGCCGCTTGCTAGGGTATTCGTAGATATGTTCGGATAGCCGGCGTTGACCACAACGGCCGGCAGTACACCAGGAGTACGGCCTTGATCAGTTTTCTTCGCGGAACAGTAGCCCACGTAGGCCTGTCCACGGCCGTCATCGACCTCAACGGCGCCGGCATGAGCGTCAACGCCACACCGCAGACCCTCAGCCGACTGCACGTCGGTGAGGAAGGCAAGCTGTTCACGTCACTGATAGTGCGTGAGGATTCACTGACGCTTTTCGGGTTCGCCTCGGATGACGAGCGGGAAGTTTTCGACATCCTGCTGAGCGTCAGCGGTGTGGGTCCCCGGCTGGCGCTGGCAGTCCTGGCGGTCCACGAGCCGGAGGCCATCCGGGTGGCTGCGCACAGTGGCGACAGCAAAACCTTCACCAAGGTGCCGGGTATCGGCCCCAAGGTTGGCGCCCGGATTGTCCTGGAACTGGCCGGAAAGCTGGTGCCGCACGGAACGGCCGGCGCCGCAGGGGTGCCCACGGCCGCCGAAGCTGCCTGGAAGCCGCAGGTGGTGGCCGCCATGACCAGCCTGGGCTGGTCCGAGAAGGACGCCTCCGCCAGCATCGACAAGGCCCTCGCCGACGATCCCGAAGTCTCGTTCCGGGGCAACGTCGCGGAAATCCTGCGCACCACGCTCCGCTGGCTGGGCCAGGACGGCGCGCGGGCCGGCAACCGCATAGGCAGCCGTGGCTGAACCGTCACTGGTGGCAGCGGGGGAGGAGCCCGAGGAACGGGCCATTGAAGCCGCCCTCCGGCCCAAGAACCTGGACGACTTCGTTGGCCAGCACCGGGTACGCAAACAGCTCTCCCTGGTGCTGCAGGCGTCCAGGATGCGCGGCCGCAGCGCAGATCACGTCCTTTTCTCGGGTCCGCCCGGGTTGGGCAAAACCACCCTGGCCATGATCGTGGCCGCCGAAATGAACGCCCCGCTGCGCATCAGCAGCGGCCCGGCCATCCAGCACGCCGGTGACCTCGCGGCCATCCTGTCTTCCCTCTCCGAGGGCGAGGTCCTGTTCCTCGACGAAATCCACCGGATGTCACGGCCGGCCGAGGAAATGCTGTACATGGCCATGGAGGATTTCCGGGTGGACATTGTGGTGGGCAAGGGGGCCGGTGCCACTGCCATTCCGCTGGAACTGCCGCCGTTCACCCTGGTGGGTGCAACGACCCGCGCGGGCCTGCTCCCCGGGCCCCTGCGGGACCGGTTCGGGTTCACCGGCCATCTGGAGTTCTACTCGGTTTCCGAACTGGAACTCGTTTTGCGCCGCTCGGCGGGGCTGCTGGACCTCAAGGTCAACTCTGCAGGGTTCAGCGAAATCGCCGGCCGGTCCCGGGGAACCCCACGTATCGCCAACAGGCTGCTGCGCCGGGTACGCGACTGGGCCCTGGTCCACGGCATCGAACAAATCGACGCCAGGGCAGCCTCCGCGGCCCTGGACATGTACGAAGTGGATAAAAAGGGCCTTGACCGGCTTGACCGTGCCGTGCTTGAGGCGCTTATCACCAAATTCGGCGGCGGGCCTGTGGGCCTGTCCACGCTGGCCATCGCCGTGGGCGAGGAAACGGAAACCGTGGAAACGGTGGCCGAGCCATTCCTGGTCCGGGAGGGGCTGCTGGGCCGCACCCCCCGGGGCAGGATCGCGATGGCTCCGGCCTGGACCCACCTGGGGTACGCCGTTCCCGCCGGAGCCTTCGGCCAGGAGCAGCTGGACCTGTTTGAACCTGCCGTTGAACCTGCCTGGCCGTCGTCCGGCTGGGATCCGGAGAGCCAATAGCAGGCTCCGTTCAGCTTTTCCCCCTAGACTGGTATGACGCCCGGCACGTTCGGGTCTTTGTTCCTGCGGCCACCGTGATTCCGGCTGCCCCGGGCTGTTGGGAAATCCGTCAGGGTTTCCGTGCGCACGGCCGGCGGAGGGAACAAGCCGACGGTGCCGGAAAACCGGCTAGGTAAGTAAAGAACGGATTTTTCCCTTGGATTTAATGTCAATTCTCCTCTTCGTCATGCTTGGCGTTTTCATCTTCATGATGTTCCGCCGCAACAAGAAGACGCAGCAGCAGCAGGCGCAACTCCAATCGCAGTTCGCTCCCGGCGTTGAAGTGATGACCAGCTTCGGCCTCTTCGGCCGCATCGTCGAGATCGACGACGCCGAGAACAAGGTCACCCTGGAACTCTCCCCGGGCAACCTGGCCACCGTCCACCGCCAGGCCGTCACCAAGGTCGTTGAGCCCACGGCCGTGCCGGAAGACGAAGCCCCGGCCGTACCGGATGACGCCTCCTCACTCACCGGCCAGGAGGCCGGAACCACCGCGGCACCGCTGGAGACCCCGGACGAGACGATGAAGCGCCTCAACGACGAAGGCAAAAAGGACAGCTAGTTCCGCTGCCGCCCCACACACCTCTACCGCTGCGGACAACCGCCGGTGCAAGCATGCACCGGCGGTTCCTCCGTGAATAAGAGAAAGATCGACAATGGCACGAACTGGCCCTAAGAAATCAGGCCTCAGGGTCCTGGTCTGGCTCGGCGTTATCCTCGCCGTCCTGACTGCGGTCCTGGCCGGCGGGACCCTCGCCGGGCAGGCAAGCTGGGCGCCGAAACTGGCACTGGACCTTGAAGGCGGCACCCAGATGATCCTGGCGCCCAAGGTGGAGGGCGGTTCGGACATTAACGAAGAGCAGCTCAACCAGGCCGTCTCGATCATCCGGCAGCGCGTCGACGGCTCCGGCGTCTCCGAAGCTGAAATCAGCACGCAGTCCGGGCGCAACGTAGTGGTGAGCCTCCCGGGCGTGCCGTCCAAGGAAACCCGCGACCTGATCCAGGCCTCCGCAGACATGAACTTCCGCCCCGTGCTGCTCAACGGTGCCGGCGCGGTGGTTCCCGAAGAGTCCCGGGCGCCCGAGGACCAGCTGCCGAAGCCTACGGCGGAGCCGGCCAACAGCAGCGACGTCAACTGGATCACTCCCGAGATCTACCGCGAGTTCGAGGCGCTGGACTGCGACAACCCGGCACAGGAGGAGCTGGAACGCTCCGATCCGGCCAAGCCGCTGGTCACCTGCGAGCCCGCCACCGAGACCGCACCTGCCATCAAGTACATCCTGGGTCCGGTGGAGGTCAAGGGCAGCAGCATCGTCACGTCCTCCTTCCAGCTCCAGCAGGGTGCGCAGGGCGCGGTCACCAATGACTGGGCAGTGAACATCCAGTTCGACGACGAGGGTACGGCCAAGTTCAAAGAGGTCACCGAACGCCTGAACCAGTTCTACGTGGCGGCCGGCGGCGAGTCGGGCAGCGACCCCAAGGCCCAGTTCGCCATTGTCCTGGACGACCAGGTCATCTCCGCCCCCCGGTCCCTGGCAGTCATCACCGACGGCCGGCCGCAGATCACCGGCGGCTTCACCGAAGCGTCCGCCAAGGCCCTCTCGGACCAGCTGAAGTTCGGTGCGCTTCCCATCAGCTTCGAGATCCAGAGCGACCAGCAGATTTCCGCCACCCTGGGTGGTGAGCAGCTGCGCATGGGCCTCCTGGCCGGCATCATCGGTCTGCTCCTGGTGGTGGTCTACTCGCTGTTCCAGTACCGCGCGCTCGGTTTGGTCACCATCGCCTCCCTGGTGGTGGCAGGCGCTTTGACCTACCTTGCCATCGCCATCCTCGGCTGGACTGAGAACTACCGGCTGTCGCTGGCCGGCGTGGCAGGCATCATCGTTGCCATCGGCCAGACAGCGGACTCGTTCATCGTCTACTTCGAACGCATCCGCGATGAACTCCGCGAAGGCCGCGGCCTGGTCTCCGCCGTCGAAAACGGCTGGAAGCGTGCCAAGCGCACGGTCCTGGCCTCCAAGGCCGTCAACCTCCTCGCCGCCCTGGTCCTGTACTTCGTAGCGGTGGGCAACGTCCGCGGCTTCGCGTTCACCCTGGGCCTGACAGCCCTGGCGGACCTCCTTGTGGTGTTTATGTTCACCCACCCGACCCTGCAGCTGCTGGCCCGCACCAAGTTCTTCGGCGAGGGCCACCGGTTCTCCGGCCTTGACCCCAAGAAGCTCGGAGCCGTGCCGCTGTACCGTGGTGCCGGCCGCGTGCGTACCCCTGAGGACAAACCGGGCGTGGTCCGGGCGAAGAACACCGGTGCGGCCGCAGAGGCAGAACGCCGGATGACCATCGCCGAACGCCGCCTGGCCGAAAAGCAGGAGCAGCTTGCGGGCTCGTCGAAGAACGCAGCGAAGGAGAACAAGTAATGCCAAGCTTCGCCAATTTCGGTAACGAGCTTTACACCGGCAAGCGGTCCTACAACTTCGTGGGCGCCAAAAAGATCTGGTTCATCATCGCGGCCGTGGGGGTGGCCCTGTCCATCATCATTCCGGTGGCCAAGGGCGGGTTCAACCTGGGCATCGAGTTCCGGGGCGGCTCTGAATTCACGGTCTCCAACGTCCAGAGCACGGACGCCGCCCTGGGCGAGCAGGTTGTCACGGACGTCGTTGCGGGCAGTGTTCCGCGCGTCGCCAACGTGGCCGGAACCACCATGCGGATCCAAACGGACAAACTCACCGATGACGAGACCCTCCGGATCAAGGAAGGCCTCACCACGGCCTACGGGGTCACCGTCGACGAGGTGACGTCCACGTTCGTGGGCCCCACCTGGGGTGCTGACGTGACAAAGCAGGCGCTGATCGGCCTGGTGGTCTTTGTGCTGCTGGCTGCGGTGCTGATGGCGTTGTACTTCCGGACCTGGAAAATGTCGCTGTCCGCGATAGCCGGCATGGTGGTGACCATGTTCATCACGGCCGGGGTCTATGCCCTCAGCGACTTTGAGGTCACACCGTCCGCCATCATCGGCTTCCTGACCGTGCTCAGCTACTCGCTGTACGACACGGTGGTGGTGTTCGACAAGATCCGGGAAAACACCTCCGAGCTGGACGCCTCCACCCGGCGTACCTTCGCCGAGGAGGTCAACCTGGCGGTCAACCAGACCCTGGTCCGGTCCATTAACACGATGATGGTTGCGATCCTGCCCGTGGGCGCCATCCTGTTCATCGGTGCCGGCCTGCTGGGGGCGGGCACCTTGCGTGACCTGTCGCTGGCACTGTTCGTTGGCATCCTGATCGGCACGGCTGCCACCATTTTTGTGGCAGCCCCCATGTACGCACTGCTGCGCCAGAAGGAACCCGACCTGCTCAAACAGGAGAAGCGGGTTGAGCAGCGGCGCGCCGCGTCGGCCGGGAACACGCCGGCTGCAGAGGCTGCCACAGCCTAAGGCCGGCACCGCACGTCCACGGATGGGCCGTACAGCGTATTCATTGCGCCGTGCGGCCCATCCGTCATTTGGGGCCGGTTAGAGAACTCGACGCGCTGAGGAATAGACTGAGGTAATTAAACGGTGGTGAGGGGTACTTCATTGGAAGAACGTTCGGCGTCGGCTACTGCGGCACAGGGTAAAGCCCCTGCCGACGTGCAGGCAGGGACTGCGCCTGCGGCGCGCCCGGGTTCCCTGGTACCGGTTGACAACTCCGGCTCGCGACCCACCTTTCCGGGCCGTCGGGAACGGACCCGGTCCCGGCTGGCACGGCTGACCGGCCGCGGCGCGGCGAGTTACTCGCCCATCCTGGAACCCCTGCTGCGGACTGTCCGCGCCAACAACCCCAAAGAGGACTTCGACCTCATCCAGCGCGCCTTCGACGTTGCTGAACAAAGCCACCGCGGGCAAAAGCGCAAGAGCGGCGATCCCTACATCACCCACCCCGTTGCGGTGGCCACCATCCTCGCCGAACTGGGCCTCAGCGGCACCACCCTGGCCGCGGCGCTCCTGCACGACACCGTGGAGGACACCCCATACACACTGGCGGACCTGAAACGCGATTTCGGTCCTGAAGTGGCCATGCTGGTGGACGGCGTCACCAAGCTGGACAAGGTCAGCTTCGGCGAGGCGGCCCAGTCCGAGACCGTCCGCAAAATGGTTGTGGCCATGGCCAAGGACATCCGCGTGCTGATGATCAAGTTGGCCGACCGCCTGCACAACGCCCGCACGTGGCGTTTTGTCTCCGCTGAGTCCTCGGCCCGCAAGGCGCGCGAAACCCTCGAAATCTTCGCCCCGCTGGCCCACCGGCTGGGTATGAACACCATCAAGTGGGAGCTCGAGGATCTGTCCTTCGCCGCCCTGTATCCCAAGGTGTACGAAGAGATTGTCCGGATGGTGGGGGACCGCACCCCCGAACGGGAAAAGAGCCTCGGGGTGATCCGGGACCAGATCACGGATGACCTCCGCACGGCACGGATCAAGGCGACCATCACCGGCCGGCCCAAGCACTACTACTCCATCTACCAGAAGATGATTGTCCGCGACAAGGACTTTGACGATATCAACGACCTGATGGGCGTCCGTGTCCTGGTGGACTCCGTCCGGGACTGCTACGCGGCCCTGGGCACCATGCATTCGCGCTGGAACCCCTTGCCGGGCAGGTTCAAGGATTACATCGCGATGCCCAAGTTCAACATGTACCAGTCGCTGCACACCACGGTGATTGGTCCCGGCGGCAAACCCGTGGAAATCCAGATCAGGACCCACGAAATGCACCGCCGGGCTGAATACGGCGTGGCGGCGCACTGGAAGTACAAGGACCAGCCCAACAGGACCGCGGTGGGGCCGGGGAGCCCGCGCGACGGTGACATGGGGTGGCTGCGTTCCCTGGTGGACTGGCAGCAGGAGACCTCCGATCCCGGCGAGTTCCTCGATTCGCTGCGGTTTGAAATCAACGCCCGCGAAGTGTTTGTCTTCACGCCCAAGGGTGAGGTGATGGCCCTTCCGGCCGGGTCCACCCCCGTGGACTTCGCCTACTCGGTGCACACAGAGGTGGGGCACCGGACCATCGGCGCCCGCGTCAACGGCAAACTGGTGCCGCTCAACAGCGAACTGAACCACGGCGACTGGGTGGAGATCTTCACCTCGAAAGCCGAAGGCGCCGGCCCCAGCCAGGACTGGCAGCACTTCGTCAAGAGCGCCCGGGCCCGGAACAAGATCCGGCAGTGGTTCAGCAAGGAACGCCGCGAAGAAGCCATCGACAGGGGCAAGGAACTGCTGACCCGTGCCATGCGGAAGCAGAACCTGCCGTTGCAGCGCCTGATGACCCACGAGGCACTTGCCGCGGTGGCCGAAGAGTTCAAGTACGTGGACATTTCCGGCCTCTACGCCGGGGTGGGCGACGGTCATACGTCCGCGCAGTCCGTGATGGAAAAGCTCGTGGAGAGCCTGGGCGGCAACGAGAACGCCGACGACGACATCACCGAAGTCAGCATTCCGACCCAGGTGACCAAGGCACGTTTCTCGGACTCGGGCGTGGTGGTCCGCGGCGTAGGCGACGTGTGGGTCAAGCTCGCCCGGTGCTGCACGCCGGTCCCGCCCGACCCCATTCTGGGCTTCGTCACCCGGGGCTCTGGCGTTTCCGTGCACCGTACCGACTGCACCAACATATCGGACCTAAAAGACCAGCCGGACCGGATTGTCGACGTGGACTGGGCACCCACCCAATCCAGCGTTTTCCTTGTGGAAATCCAGGTGGAAGCCCTGGACCGGAAATCCCTGCTGTCCGACGTCACCCGGATCCTGTCCGAGAACCACGTCAACATCCTGGCTGCAAGTGTGCACACCTCCACCGACCGCGTGGCCATCTCAAGGTTCGCCTTCGAGATGGGGGACCCCAAGTACCTCAGCCACGTCCTGAGCGCCGTCCGCAGGATCGACGGGGTCTTCGACGTGTACCGCACCACCGGGAACAAGCGCCGGAGCTAACCTGGCCAGTTTGGCCAGGGCAGCGCGTTTGTGGGGCACCCGCGGTGACGCCTCGATGGCCAGCACCAGCAACCTGAGCCTGACGTCATTCTGCGGCCTGGCAAGGAGGTTCGCCAGTGCAGGGACGGCGCGGCCCTCCTCCACGTGGAGGGCCACGTCCACGGCTGTCCGCAGCGGGCTGGAGACCATCAGGCCGCCCAGGCTGACCACATCGAAAGGCCCGAGCCTCACCTCGTGCAGGGTGCAGCCCCTGGTGTTGCGCAGGCTGGAGACGCGGCGCTTGGCGTCCACCAGCAGCGCCAGCCGGTCCGGTTCAGCCGCGCAGCCGTAAATCCAGGCAGCGGTCATGCGGCCTGCCACCACCCTGCGGCGGACCTGTAAGGGGACAGCACCCGCTGCCGCCCGGGCCCGCAGCTGGCTCGATACCTGGACTTCCGGCAGGACATAGCCGTGCTGGTGGATTCTTGCCAGCAGCCCGTCAGCTGCCAGCGCCTGGAGTTCCGGCCACGCAAAGGGCAACCCGGGGACATACAAGTCGGGAAACTGGTGCCCGGGACTGCCGGGCGGGGCTGGAGGGGATGCCATCCGTCAATCCTGCCCCGGCAGCGTTAACTGACACAGGCCCGGTCCCGGTCATGTGGATAACCGGGCCCGGACCTGTGGTCTGTTGGTGGCGCAGCGGTCAGCGCCGCAGATCCGCCACCGGGGGTCAGCTCAGTTCGCTGGCCGAGCGCTGGATCTGGTCAAGCCAGGCCTGGCGCGCCTCGAGGGCCTCCTGGGCTGCCTTGATTTTGCGCTGGTCGCCGGTCTTCTCGGCCTTGGCCAGGTCATCCTGCAGGCCCGCGATGGCGGATTCCAGCTGGGACAGGGCGCTGTTGGTGCGGGCCTTACGCTCCGGGTTGGAGCGCTGCCACTGCTCTTCCTCGGCGTGGCGCACTGCGTCCTCAACCTTGCGGAGACCGGCTTCGATGCGTCCCATATCGGCACGGGGCACCTTGCCGGCTTCTTCCCAGCGGTCCCGGACGGACTGCAGGGCCTTCTTCGCGGCGCCGAGGTCCTTGATCGGGAGGATGGCAGTGGCTTCGCTGAGCAGGGCTTCCTTGGCGGTGAGGTTGACCGAGTACTCCTGGTCGATCTCATCGTTGGCAGCCTGGCGTGAGGTGAAGAAGACGTCCTGGGCGGCACGGAACCGGGCCCACAGCGCGTCGTCGTCCTTACGGCTGGCGCGCGGGGAAGCTTTCCACTGGTCCATCAGGCGGCGGTACTCGCCGGCTGCGTAACCCCAGTCGGTTGAGCCTGACAGTTCCTCGGCTTCGGCGATCAGCTTTTCCTTGGCGGACTTTGCCGCGGAGTTGTTGCTGTCCAGCTGCGAGAAGTAGGCCCGACGGTGCCTGTCGAACACCGTGCGGGCGGCACGGAACCGCTTCCACAGCTGGTCCTCATTGCTGCGGCCCAGGCGGACGCCGCTTTTCTGCGCGGTCTTCCAGCTTTCGAAGAGGTCGTTCATCCGGGCGGAGGAGGTCTTCCACTGCGTCTGCGCGGGGTCCTGGCCGGAAATCTGTTCGGCCTCGGCCACGATGGCCTCCCGGGCGGCGAGCTCGGCGGTGCGGACGGCGTCGTGCTCCGCCTTTTCTGTCTTCTCCAGCTCGGTGATCTGGCCTGCGAGGCTGTCCAGGCGGGCCTCTGCTGAGCGGAGGTCGCCCACCATGTTGCGCTCGGCAAGCTGCTCGCGCAAGTGTGTCACGGTCTTCTGCATATCGGTGCTGGGGGCCTTGGAAGCCACCCGCTGCTCCAGCAGGACAACCTGGGCAAGGACATCGTCGAATTTGCGCGCGAAGTAGGCCAGGGCCTCGTCGTTGCTGACATCCGGGTACTGGCCCACGGGGTGTTCGCCGCCGTCGATGGTCAGGAATACGTGGCCGTCACCCTCAACGCGGCCCCACTTTGCGGCCTCGGCCAGTGAGGTTGCGGAAGGAGCCTGGACCGACGCGGCAGCCGGTGCGGCAGCAGCGGGCTTGGGCCGGGACGCAAAAGCGGCGGGCGACGGGGCAGCAGGCCGCGCGGCCGGTGCCGCGGGCGCTTCCGCTGGAGGGGCCTCCTCAGCGGGAGCCTCCTCAGCAGGAGCCTCCTCTGCGGGAGCGGCAGCCGCCGGGGTCTCCTCAGCAGGAGCCTCCTGAGCCGGAGCCTCCTCGGCAGGGGCGTCCGCAACGGGAGCCTCCTCAGCCGGAGCCGCAGTTGTGGTGGTTGCGTCAGCGCCTGGGGCCTCGGCCACGGGGGCCTCCTCGGTCAGGTCTGTTGCTGTTTCGTCGGATTTCTGACTGTCTGTCACCGCTAAAAGTCTTTCGCTTGGAGGAAAATACTCACGTACTGCGCCCGGGCCGGAGGCCAGGGCACCTACTTCAGAGAGAACGAGTCTATCGTGACTGGTTCCCGTGGCGAGCCGTCCGTGTCGCTGGCGACCGGCGTGATGCCTGCGGCCGCAAGATTGGCCACCGTTTCAAGGCCGGACGTCACCTTGCCCACCACCGTGTAGCCACCCGCAGTGTCCGCGGGAATTGCCGTGTCCTTGTACACAATGAAGAACTGCCGGCCGTTGCCGTAAGCGTTGTTCGCGCTCCTGGCCACGGCAATGCTGCCCGCCGGATAGACGTTGTCCGTGGGCGTGTTTTCCAGCGGACCCCACGTGAACGCGGCATCGGCGTTCCCGGTGCCGTCCGTTGAACCGCACTGCAGGAGCCCGAACGATTCGCCGGTGGTCAGGCGGTGGCAGCCTTTTCCGTTGTAGTAGCCCTCGGTGCTCAGCGCTGACAGGACGGCTGCGGCCTGCGGTGCCTTGGTGCCGTCAATCTCAACGCCCAGCGGGCTGCCGTTAAGCACCAGGTCACCCGTGAAGGTCTTCCCGGCGGCGGTGTCCGGAGCAGGGATATCGGGTCCGTTGGCGGTCTGGGCGGGGCTGGGGGTGGGTTCCGCGGACGCCGACGGGTTCGTCAGGCCGGCCTGCGCGGCCGCGTATTCGTCCTCGGTAGGGTTCCCGGAAAACGCGGTGAGCTGGAGGACGACGGCGAGGACCACGGCGGTGGCGCCGGCACCGGCGGCCACAAGGTTGTCGCGCTTGCGGCGGCCCTCCTGCACACGCCGGAGCTCACGTTTGGCTTCCATCTGCTGGATGCGCCGTTTGGTTTCGCGGGCGTTGCGGGAACTGGCCGCCAAGGGTCCTCCTCGTGAGTCGGGCTGCCGCACCGGAGCCTTCCGGCCCGTGATGCAGGGATGTGGCGGCCGGGCCGCACCGCCCGCCGCATTAGAGATGCACAAGGATGGCGCATAAACTGACTGCCGCACACAGTTTATGCATGACTGGCTGGACAGCCGCCCATAGCCGCCCGTTTCGGGCCGCATGGCGTGCCCGGCAGCCGTACACGATGAGGAGATCTTCCACCATGGCACGCAACGCCTCCCTGTCCGGATTCCCCGAGTGGCTTCCCGAGGAGCGGCTGGTGGAGCTGCATGTCCTGGACACGCTGCGCCGCGTTTTCGAACTGCACGGCTTCTCCTCGATCGAGACCCGGGCCGTGGAAACGGTGGGCCAGCTGCTGCGCAAGGGCGAAATCGACAAGGAAGTCTACGGACTGAGCCGGCTCCAGGACGACGAAGGCGACGCAAAAGGCAAAGCCGACCCACAGGCGCTGGCGCTGCACTTCGACCTCACCGTGCCTTTTGCCCGCTACGTGGTTGAGAACGCCGGCCACCTGGCTTTCCCGTTCCGGCGCTACCAGATCCAGAAGGTGTGGCGCGGCGAACGGCCCCAGGAAGGCCGTGCCCGCGAGTTCACCCAGGCGGACATCGACGTGGTGGGCGACGGCGGGCTGCCGTTCCGCTACGACGTGGAGATTGCCCTGGTCATCGCCGAAGCCCTCAGCGCCCTGCCCATCCCGGACTTCCGGCTCCGGATCAACAACCGCAAGCTGGCGGAGGGCTTCTACCGGGGGATCGGCCTTGACGATACCGCTGGAGTCCTGCGGAGCATCGACAAGCTGGAGAAAATCGGCGCCGACAAAGTGGCCGGCCTCCTCCAGTCCGAACTGGGCGCCACGGAGGAGCAGGCGCGGAAGGCGCTGCAGCTGGCCGGGATCCGCACCGAGGACACGTCCTTCGTGACGCAGGTCAAGGCGCTGGGGGTCAGCAATGAGCTGTTGGATGAAGGCCTGAGCGAGCTGGAACAGGTCATCGAGGCGGCCGTCCAGCGCGCCCCCGGCAAGGTGGTGGCGGACCTGAGCATCGCCCGCGGCCTGGACTACTACACGGGCACCGTGGTGGAAACCGTCCTGGTGGGCCATGAACAGCTGGGCTCCATCTGCTCCGGCGGCCGGTACGACGCCCTGGCGTCCAAGGGCAACCGCAAGTTCCCCGGTGTAGGACTGTCCATCGGGGTCACGCGCCTCGTGTCCCGGATCCTCAGCCAGGACCTGGCCAAGGCCTCCCGTTCTGTCCCCACGGCCGTCCTGGTGGCACTCTCCCACGATGACAGCTGGGGCGCGGCGCAGGACGTTGCTGCCCAGCTGCGCAGCCGGGGGATCGCCACCGAAGTGGCGGCCAAAGCGGACAAGTTCGGCAAGCAGATCAAGTTCGCGGACCGCCGCGGCATCCCGTTCGTCTGGTTCACGGACGACGACGGCGCGCACCAGGTCAAGGACATCCGCACCGGCGAGCAGGTGCCGGCGGAGCCCGGAACGTGGGCGCCGCCCGCTGCCGACCTTTCCGTCCAGGTGAGCACCACGGCTTGATCCGCCGGCTTAAAGACACTCCACGGACTCAGCGGCGGCGCCGCAGGACCAGCCACCGGCCCGCCGCGCCCGCCGCCAGGACTGCCACCATGGCCAGCACCGGTGCCGGCGGGAGGGTCAGTGCCAGCCCGACGCAGGCCACTACGCCCACGGCATTAAGCCACCACGGGGCGTACCGGGGATGCGCGGGAAGGGTGAACGCAGCGGCGTTGGCGACGGCGTAGTACACCAGCACCCCGAAACTGGAGAAGCCCACCACCGTCATCACGTCGCTGGTGAGCAGGAGCAGGATCACGACGGCGGCCACGCTGAGTTCGGCGGCCACCGGTACCGTCCGTTTGCCGCTTACCTTCGCCAGGAAGCGCGGCAGGTCGCCCGCACGGGCCATCGCCAGGCCCGTGCGGCCCACACCCGTAATGAG
Organism: Pseudarthrobacter sp. MEB009; assembly: GCF_030208875.1. NCBI lineage: Bacteria > Bacillati > Actinomycetota > Actinomycetes > Micrococcales > Micrococcaceae > Pseudarthrobacter > Pseudarthrobacter sp. MEB009. The sequence continues at coordinate 364,271 of NZ_JARVTC010000004.1, read as the reverse complement.
CGCCAGCAGCGCGCCCAGGCACGCGGCAGCAGCGCCTGCCTGCACGATCGGTGCGCCTCCGGCCAGGCCGGAGGCAAGCACGGCGTCCAGCAGGGGAGTGCTGGACGCTGCGAGCCGCCCGGCCGAAAGATGGTTCAGCAGCAGTACTGCCAGCAGCAGGTAGATGGCAAAGGCCCCGGCCAGGGCGGCCAGGATGGCGCGGGGGATGGTCCGGGCCGGATTTTTGACCTCCTCGCCCAAAGTGGCAATCCGGGCGTAACCGGCAAACGCAAAAAACATCAACCCCGCCGCTGGCAGCACACCCGCAGCCCCGCCGGCGATGTCCGGCGAAGCGGCAGCTGCCGGATGCGGACCGGCCACGGCGGCAACGGCCACAAATGCGAGGACCGCAAGAACCACACCGAGGAGGATGCGCGTCAGCAGCGCCGTGCGGGTGATGCCAAGGAGGTTCACGCCGGTGAGTGCCACCACCGCTGCCACGGCAACGGGGATGGCGTAGCCGCCGCCAACGTAGCTGCCGAACGTCAGGGCCATCGCCGCGCACGACGCCGTTTTTCCCGTCACAAAGCCCCAGCCGGCCAGGAACCCGGCCCACTCGCCCAGCTGCTTCCGACCGTAAACGTAGGTGCCGCCGCTGGTGGGATACCGGGCGGCCAAGGCAGCCGAAGCCACCGCATTGCAGTACGCCACGGCGCCGGCAATGGCCACCGCGGCGGGCAGCAGCGTTCCAGCCAGGGCGGCGGCCGGGCCAAACACCACAAACACGCCGGCGCCTAGCATCGAGCCGAGTCCGATCGCGGTGGCATCGGCGGTGGTGAGCCGCCGCTCAAGCTGCCGGTGTGCGTCCATGGGGTACGGGTGTCCTTCCAGCGGGTAAACTCGATCGGGATTGCTCCCGCAGCGATCCTATTGACTTCCCACTGTTTTCCCGCAGAAAGGCGTGCTGTGCTGCGCACACATGACCTCGGATCCCTTCGTTCCGAGCACATTGGACAAACCGTAACCCTGGCCGGCTGGGTGGGCCGCCGTCGTGACCACGGTGGTGTGGCCTTCGTGGATCTCCGCGATGCATCCGGCGTGGCCCAGGTTGTGGTCCGCGAAGAAGAAGTGTTCCACGGGCTGCGCAACGAGTACGTCCTGCAGGTCACCGGCACCGTCTCCAAGCGTCCCGACGGCAACGAAAACCCGGCGCTGGCCACCGGCACCGTCGAAGTCATCGCCGAGGAGGTCACCATCCTCAACACCTCTGACCCGTTGCCGTTCCAGATCGATGAGCACGTGGAAGTGGGCGAGGAAGCGCGGCTGAAGCACCGCTACCTGGACCTGCGCCGCCCCGGCCCCGCCCGCAACCTGCGGCTCCGCTCCGAAGCCAACCGGGTGGCGCGCGACCTGCTCCACCAGGACGGCTTCGTTGAGATCGAGACGCCCACGCTGACGCGTTCGACGCCGGAAGGCGCCCGCGACTTTGTGGTTCCGGCACGCCTGGCGCCGGGTTCCTGGTACGCCCTGCCGCAGTCGCCGCAGCTTTTCAAACAGCTGCTGCAGGTGGGCGGCTTCGAGAAGTACTACCAGATCGCCCGCTGCTACCGCGATGAGGACTTCCGAGCGGACCGCCAGCCGGAATTCACCCAGCTGGACATCGAAGCCAGCTTCGTGGAGCAGGACGACATCATCGCCCTGGGCGAAGGCATCGTCAGCGCGCTGTGGAAGCTGATCGACGTGGAGATCCCCACGCCCATCCAGCGCATCACGTACCACGACGCCATGGCGCGGTTCGGATCGGACAAGCCGGACCTGCGTTTTGGTGTGGAGCTTACGGAACTTACCGATTTCTTCAAGGACACCAACTTCGGCGTCTTTAAGGCACCCTACGTGGGGGCCGTGGTGATGCCGGGCGGCGCCTCGCAGCCACGCCGTACCCTGGACGGCTGGCAGGAATTCGCCAAGCAGCGCGGCCACAAGGGCCTGGCGTACGTCCTTTTCAAGGAGGACGGCGAACTGGCCGGCCCCGTTGCCAAGAACCTCACGGACACCGAGCGCGAAGGCCTGGCCGGCGCCGTGGGCGCACAGCCCGGCGACTGCATCTTCTTCGCCGCTGGTGAGAAGTCAGCGGCCCGCGCCCTCCTGGGCGCTGCCCGCGTGGAGATCGGCCACCGCACCGGCCTGATCAACCCGGCCGACTGGGCCTTCTGCTGGGTGGTGGACGCGCCGATGTTTGAACCTGCCGCCGCCGCCGTCGCCTCCGGTGACGTGGCAGTGGGCGCCGGCAAGTGGACCGCCGTGCACCACGCGTTCACCTCGCCGAAGCCCGAGTTCCTGGCCACCTTCGACACCGACCCCGAGCCGGCACTGGCCTACGCCTACGACATCGTCTGCAACGGCAACGAAATCGGCGGCGGCTCCATCCGTATCCACCAGAGCGACGTCCAGGAACGTGTCTTCGAGGTCATGGGACTCTCGAAAGAGGACGCCCAGGAGAAGTTCGGCTTCCTGCTGGAGGGCTTTAAGTACGGCGCCCCGCCGCACGGCGGCATCGCCTTCGGCTGGGACCGCGTTGTGGCACTGCTCTCCGGTGTGGAGTCCATCCGCGACGTCATCGCCTTCCCCAAGACGGGCAACGGCTACGACCCGCTGACCGCCGCGCCGGCGCCCATCACGGCCCAGCAGCGCAAGGAAGCCGGCGTGGACTTCAAGCCCGAAGCCAAACCGGCCGGTGCCGCCAAGGCCACCGCAGCCAACTAGGCCCGCAACCCGGCGCACGGCGCTGCAGGAGGCTCCCCGCGCCAGCCGGGAGCCTCCTGCCGTTAACGAAGGAATGCCAGTGACCACACCAGCCGCCGGAACCACGCCGGACCCCCTCGCCGGGCTGGAGGGCGCCATGGACGCCGCCTGGCCCGCGCCGGACCGGGAAAACGTTGGCAGCTGGGTCCTGCGGGCCGCCGACGGCGTCACGCAGCGGGCCAACTCCATCTGGCCCCGGCCGGAACCGGCCGGCAGCGACCCGGCCGTGCTCCTCCGGCAGGCCCGGGCCTGGTACCGCAGCCGGCGGCTGCCCGTCATCTTCCAGCTGATGGCAGGCCCGGCCGGCACGGCGCTCCATCAGTTCCTGGATACCGAGGGTTTCACCCGGCAGTCCGAAACCCTTGTTATGGCCCGGGGGCCCTGGCAAGCGGCCGCAGGCCCAGACCCCGACGTCGAAACCGCCGCTGAACCGTCCGCGGAGTGGCTCCGGCTGTGGTGGCAGGTGGACGGCCGCGGCGGTGACGCCGCCATGGCGACAGCCCGCACCATCCTGACGGGCTGCCCCGCCCTGTACGCCCTGGTGCGCGATCCCGGCGGCCAGCCTGCCGCCGTCGGCCGCCTTGCCCTGCCTGCGCAGCACCCCGGTTGGGGCGGGATCTACAGCATGGCCACCCACCCGGACGCCCGCCGCCGCGGGTACGCCAGCCAGGTCCTGGAGGCCCTGCTGGATGCCGGCGCTGCCCGCGGGCTGGACAACTACTGGTTGCTGGTGACGGCGGCCAACACCGGTGCGCAACAGCTCTACGCGGCAGCCGGGTTTGTCGAAACGGGGCGCTACGAGTACCGGCAGGAACGGCCGCAGCGGGCCCGGACCGGCTGCTGACCGGCTTCACGGAGACGGCCTACGCGGGTTCTGTCACCTGGATCCGGACGGAGCAGGCATCGGCCGCGGCTTTTTTCAGGACGGCGGCACGCGGTTCCGGCACATCCAGGTACGCCAACCTCGGCAAGGTGGCGTAGGGCCGGAGCGAGGGGTGGGCCAGGACCAGCTCCGCAAGGCTCCGGTCGCCGCCGGGAACCAGGTATTCAAAGCCGGCCGCGGCAAAGATGGGTTCCGCCTGGGCCGCCACGGCGTCCACCAGGGCATCCGCCTGGTTGGCGCGCCGCCGGGCGAAACGTTGCTGGGACTGGCCGCCGGCGGCCGTCCGTGACTGGACGTACCGGGTGCCTGCCTTGGACGCCAGCAGCCGGCCCTCGGTGGCGACACCGGCCGCGTACCCGCCGCGGCGCACCAGCAGCAGCCCCAACCGCCGCGGCTGGGCCGCCAGCGACGCGAGCCGTTCCAGCCCGTCGGAACCGCGGCCGGGCCTGCCGTCCGCGGGCCATGGCGCCTGCAGCAGCGCTCCGGTGCCGTCCCCGGCGCGAAGCCGCAGCCCGTCGTCGTCATCATGGAGCCGGTAGCCGCCATGTGACGCGCCAAACCGTTCGGCCCAGCCCTGGAGCCGGTGGCTGGGGACAAAAGCGGTCCGGACGGACGGCTGGCCGGTGGCGGGGGACGGCATGGGGGAATCCTTTGGCGGCAGGGCGGCGAAAACGCACGGTGAACTGGAAGTAGCCTATCCATGTGGAAGATCTCTTTGGGCAAGGACCGGACAACGACGACGACGATGCCCCCGCCGCTGCACCGGGAACCGGCGCGAAGGCCTCGCCGCGCAGCCCACTCGCCGTACGGATGCGGCCAAAAAACCTGGACGAAGTGGTGGGCCAGCAGCACCTGCTGGGCTCCGGCTCACCCCTGCGCCAGCTTGCCGCGGGCGCCAACGCGGCCGGCCCCGCCGGGCCCAGTTCACTGATTCTCTGGGGCCCGCCCGGAACCGGAAAAACCACGCTGGCGCACGTGATCGCCCGCGGCCCGGGCCGGAAATTCGTTGAACTGTCCGCCATCACTGCCGGCGTCAAAGACGTGCGGCGGGTCATGGACGAGGCCCTCACCGCGCGGGACCTCTACAAAACCACCACCGTGCTGTTCCTGGACGAGATCCACCGGTTCAACAAGGCCCAACAGGACGCCCTCCTGCCGGGAGTGGAAAACCGGTGGGTGGTGCTGGTGGCCGCCACCACCGAAAACCCGTCCTTCTCCGTGGTGTCACCGCTGTTGTCCCGCTCCCTGCTGCTCACGCTGAAGCCGCTGACCGACGCGGACGTGGAGGGCCTCCTGGGCCGGGCCGTGGCAGACCACCGCGGCCTCGACGGCAAGGTGGAGCTGTCCCCGGACGCCCTGGCGCACCTGGTGCGGCTCTCCGGCGGGGATGCCCGCCGCGCGCTGACCGCCCTGGAAGCCGCCGCCGGTGTTGCCTTCGGCGACTCGGATGACGCCGGCGCCGGCATTATCGCCGTGGAACTGAAGCACACCGAGCGGGCGCTGGACGTGGCAGCCGTCCGCTACGACCGGGCGGGGGACCAGCACTACGACGTGGCCAGCGCCTTCATCAAATCCATCCGCGGCTCCGACGTCGACGCAGCCCTGCACTACCTGGCCCGCATGCTCGAGGCGGGGGAGGACCCCCGCTTTGTGGCCCGCCGGATTGTGATCTCCGCCGCGGAGGACGTTGGCATGGCGGATCCCACCGCGCTGCAGACCGCTGTGGCCGCAGCCCAGGCCGTCCAGCTGATCGGCATGCCGGAGGGTCGGATCATCCTGGCCGAAGCGGTGGTGCACCTGGCCACGGCCCCCAAGTCCAACGCCGCGTACATGGGCATCAACAAGGCCATCGCCGATGTCCGCGCCGGCCTGGGCATTGGCATCCCGGCGCACCTGCGCGACGCGCACTACCCCGGCTCGAAACAGCTGGGCCACGGCCAGGGGTACAAGTACGCGCACGACGCCCCGCATGGCGTGGCCACCCAGCAGTATCCGCCCGATGACATCGTGGGCAAGGACTACTACCAGCCCACCGCCAACGGCGCCGAACGGGACATCGCCGTCCGGCTGGAGCGGCTGCGGAAGATTGTCAGGGGCGGGTAGGCCACATGCTAGGATTGATGTTTGTCTGGCAAGGTTCGGGCGCCCAATCACCGAAAAATTCTTTCGATCCGGTTGTGCCCTGCGCCCAGTAGCAAAAGGCAGCGGTTGGCCGATGCTCTCCATTATGGAGGCCAGTAACACTGACACACCGCAGATATTGGAAGGACACAAGTGGCTAACAACACTCGTGCTCGCCGTACCGCACGCCTGTCGCGTGCACTCGGCATCGCTCTGACCCCCAAGGCCGCCAAGTACATGGAGCGCCGTCCGTACGGCCCCGGTGAGCATGGCCGTGCCCGCAAGAAGCAGGACTCGGACTACGCCGTACGCCTCCGCGAAAAGCAGCGTCTGCGCGCCCAGTACGGCATCCGCGAAGCACAGATGACCCGTGCCTTCGAAGAAGCCCGCCGCACCAAGGGCCTGACCGGTGAGAACCTCATCGAGCTGCTCGAAATGCGTCTTGACGCCCTGGTCCTGCGTGCCGGCTTCGCCCGCACCATCGCCCAGGCCCGCCAGCTGGTTGTGCACCGCCACATCCTGGTTGACGGTATCCGCGTTGACCGCCCGTCGTTCCGCGTCGGCGAGGGCCAGCTGGTCCACGTCCACAGCCGCAGCGAGACCATGGTCCCGCTCCAGGTTGCAGCAGCCGGCGCACACCGCGACGTTCTGCCCAACGTTCCGGCTTACCTTGACGTCAAGCTCGAGGCACTCCAGGCCCGCCTGGTCCGTCGCCCCAAGCGCTCCGAGGTCCCCGTGACCTGCGAAGAGCAGCTCGTCGTCGAATTCTACGCACGCTAAATTCCAGCAGCGTATCCAAAGAAGCCCGTGGCAAGCGCCACGGGCTTCTTTGTATGTAAGGTACTTGGGGGACATCTGCAGGACGCGCCAGGCGCGGGCCCGCGGACGTCGAACCGAACCACAGAATTACAAGGAGTTGAATCGTTTATGTCTGGTGGCGATATTGCCGGCCTGATCGCTGCCGGGGTGTTTGCGCTCCTGGTGCTGCTGCTCGCGGTGCCCATCCTCAAGCTGGGGCGGGTGTTTGATGAGGTCCGTACCTCCATCCGGTCCCTGAGCGACGGGGCCACGCCCCTCATGGATGAGGTCACCGCCACGGTGTCCACCACCAACCAGCAGCTGAAGAAGGTGGACGGCATCTCGTCCAACGTCTCGGACGCCACCGCCAACCTTTCGGCCTTGTCCTCCCTGGTGGCAGCAACCGTCGGTTCGCCGCTGATCAAGGTGGCCGCCTTCAGTTACGGCGTGCGCACCGCGCTGGCCAACCGCCGGAAACCGGCCGCCGGCCGCCGCAGCCGCTGAGTTCCGGAAAGGACATCACATGAAACGACTTGTCTGGATGGGAATCGGCGTGGCCATCGGCGTCATCGCGTTCCGCAAAGTAACCGAAGCCCAGGCCACGCTGGGCCCGGAGGGCCTCAACCGGGCCGTTGGACGGCTGGCGGACGGGGTCTACGACTTCGCCGACACCGTCCGCGCCGGTATGCGCGAACGGGAAACCGACCTCCGCACCGCGCTCGGCATCGAATCGGCGGAGGTGGCGCGCCGCTGAGCCGCGGCGCCCATGCTTTCCACCCGCAATGAACCGGCAGCGACCACCCAAAACGTCCCTGCCGCACAACGAATTTCCTCCGCGCCAACAGCCGCGCGGACCAAGAAGGGTATAAAACAGCTCATGAAGTCGCAGGAGATCACGAAGCGCTGGGTGGACTTTTTTGTCAGCAAGGGCCACACCGCGGTGCCGTCCGCCTCGCTGGTTTCCAGCGATCCCTCGCTGCTGTTCACGGTGGCCGGCATGGTGCCGTTCATCCCGTATCTGACGGCCCGCGAAGAGGCCCCCTACGCCCGCGCCACCAGCGTGCAGAAATGCATCCGCACCGGCGACATCGAGGAAGTGGGCAAGACCGCCCGGCACGGCACCTTCTTCCAGATGTGCGGCAACTTCTCCTTCGGCGACTACTTCAAGGAAGACGCCATCAGGTACGCCTGGGAGCTGCTCACCACCAGCGTGGCCGACGGCGGCTACGGCCTGCCGCCCGAGCGCCTTTGGGTGACGGTTTATGAGGAAGACGATGAAGCCAAGGAACTGTGGCTGAAGAACACCGGAGTTCCGGCGGAGCGCATCCAGAAGATGGGCAAAGCCGACAACTACTGGAACACCGGCCAGCCGGGCCCGGCCGGCCCCTGCTCCGAAATCTACTACGACCGTGGGCCTGCCTACGGCATCGAGGGCGGCCCGCTCGCTGACGAGACCCGGTACATCGAAATCTGGAACCTCGTGTTTATGCAGTACCAGATCGACAACGTCCGCTCCAAGGACGACTTCGACATCGTCGGTGAGCTGCCCAAGAAGAACATCGACACCGGCCTGGGCATGGAGCGGCTGGCCATGATCCTCCAGGGTGTCGAAAACATGTACGAGACCGACCAGGTCCGTCCCGTGATCGACAAGGCCGCCGAGCTCTCCGGCAGGGAATACACCTCCGCCGAAACCCCGGATGACCCCCACCACACGGACGATGTCCGGATGCGCGTTGTTGGCGACCACATCCGGTCCGCCCTGATGCTGATTTCGGACGGCGTCACCCCCTCCAACGAAGGCCGCGGCTACGTCCTGCGCCGGCTCATCCGCCGCGCCGTCAGGTCCATGCGCCTCCTCGGCGTTGAAGAGGCCTGCCTGCCCAGCCTGCTGCCGGCCTCCCGGGACGCCATGAAGGGTGTCTACCCCGTGGTGGACACCGACTTCGCCCGGATCAGCCGGATCGCCTACGCCGAAGAAAAGGCCTTCCTGCGCACCATCGCCTCCGGAACGGCCCGGCTGGAGGATGCCGTCAAGGAATCCAAGGCCGCCAACACGCAGCTCTCCGGCGCGGACGCCTTCGCCCTGCACGACACCTATGGCTTCCCCATCGACCTCACCCTGGAAATGGCCGAAGAGGCCGGACTCAAGGTGGACGAGCCCGCCTTCCGGGCCCTGATGCTGGAACAGCGCCAGCGCGCCCAGGCCGACGCCAAGGGCAAAAAGGGCGGCCACGCCGACCTCAGCGCCTTCCAGGAGATCCTCACCCAGGGCGAGACGGTCTTCACCGGCTACACCGAGCTCGACGGCGAATCCCGGGTCCGCGGCCTGCTCGCCGCAGGGCGCCCGGTTCAGCAGGCTTCCACGGGCGATGAGATCGAACTGGTCCTGGCCGAGACGCCGTTCTACGCCGAGGCCGGCGGCCAGTCAGCCGACACGGGCCTCATCACCGGCGACGGGTTCGTTGTTGAGGTCCTGGACGTCCAGCGCCCACTGAAGGGCCTCAGCGTCCACAAGGCAATCGTCCGCGAGGGCGAAATCGGTGCGGACTCGCTGGTCCGTGCAGCCGTGGACCGCGAACGCCGGCACGCCGCCGAGCAGGCACACACCGGCACGCACATCGTGCATGCCGCGCTGCACCAGATCCTCGGCCCGGAAGCCACCCAGCGAGGCTCCTTCAACAAGGCCGGCTACCTTCGCTTCGACTTCGCCTGGGGCGAAGGCCTGAGCACCGCCACAAGGTCCGAGATCGAAGAGGTCTCCAACCTGGCGATCCGCAACAACTACGCGGTCCGGACCAACGTCATGGGCCTCGCCGAAGCCAAGGCGCTCGGCGCCATGGCACTGTTCGGCGAGAACTACGGCAGCGAAGTACGGGTTGTGGAGATCGATGGCGCCTGGTCCCGTGAGCTTTGCGGCGGCACCCACGTTGCCAACACCTCGCTGATCGGCAGCCTGTCGCTCCTGGGCGAGCAGTCCGTTGGTTCAGGAAACCGCCGCGTCGAGGCGTTTGTGGGCATGGAGGCCTTCCGGCACCTCGCCGCGGAACGCGCCCTGGTGACGGAGCTGACCGACCTGCTGAAGGTCCCGTCGGGCCAACTGGCCGACCGGATCGCCACAACACTGGCGAAGCTCAAGGCGACCGAGAAGGAACTGGACCGCCTCCGCAAGGAGCAACTGGCAGCCGCGGCAGGCCAGCTCGTCAGCAGTGCCCGCGACGCCGGTGGCGTCAGCGTTGTGGCCCACGACGCCGGCACTGTCAGCGGCGCGGACGACCTCCGGGGCCTGGCCCTGGACCTGCGGACCCGGCTCGGATCCGCGGCAGCCGCCGTGGCCGTCGCCGGTGTTGCCAACGGGCGGCCGGTCATCCTGGTTGCCACCAACGAAGCTGCCCGGGAAGCCGGCGTTAAGGCCGGTGCCCTGGTCCGGCTCGCCGCCGGGATCCTTGGCGGCGGCGGTGGCGGCAAGGACGACGTCGCCCAGGGCGGCGGCACGGACGCAGCCAAGGTTGGCGAGGCCCTGGCCGCGGTGACCGACTCGATCGCGCGGCGATAACCGCTTCATGGACAATCCTGCAACATCCGGCGGCTACCCCCAGGGCGTGAAACTGGGGGTGGACGTTGGTACCGTGCGGGTGGGGATTGCCATCTGCGACCGTGACTCCATCCTGGCTACGCCGTACAAAACGCTGGACCGCAACGCGAAAAAGAACTCCGACATCAGGGTCATCGCCAACCTGGTGGCCGAACTGGGCGCCGTGCAGGTCATTGTGGGGCTGCCGCGCACCATGAAGGGCGAGGAACACGCGTCCGCACGGATGGCCACCGACTATGCCCTGCTGCTCGCCACAGAGCTGTCGAACCGGTCGCTGGACGTGCCGGTGACGCTCGTGGATGAGCGGCTCAGCAGCGTCTCGGCGCACCGGAGCCTGCGCGAAGCTGGCATGAGCAGCCGGGATCACCGTAAAGTAGTGGATCAGGTCGCTGCTGCGGGCATACTCCAGCACGCCATAGACATGCAAAAAGCCAGGGGAACGGATGTCGGCTCACGTGTGAGCGCTCCTTCCCTTTCCGTGGACTTGGGGGTCAGCGGGGCTGGGGAGCCATTCCCTGCTCCGCCGGGAAACGCGGCCCGATCTTCAGATAATGGAAGGCAACAGTGAGTCCTGCCAACAGTGACGATGCTTCCGGTGCCCACGATGCCGGCGCGGCCCGGCCGCTGACCCGCAAGGAAATCCGGGAACGCGAGAAGCACCTCAACGACGGCCCCGGCCCGGAGCTGCAAGAGGGCGCCGGCCCCGCCGTTCCGCCGCAACCCTCAGCGCCGCCCGCAACGGCAGGCATTCCCGCCGTTCCCGACGCGCTGCCTTCCATCCAGGATGCGCACCATGACGACGCCGCCCACTCGGACCAGTACGGCCAGCCCGACCCGGCCTACGCGGACCCGGCCGACCGGGAACCCGCGTACGCCGTGCATCACCAACAGCAGGCAGATGCGCACCCGGACGGCACATACGACGACGGCGCGCACCACGGTGCCGGCAGCCAACACAGCGGGGACCACCACGATGCCCACCACCTTGCTGATGCCCAGCACGCTGACGAGCACCACGAATTGCTGCCTGGCTCGGCGGCGGTCCAGGTAGTGGCGAAGCCCTCCCGGAAGGTCCGGCGGCGGCGCCGCTTCCTCGCCCTGTTGATCACCCTCGCCGTTTTTGTTGCGGCCGTGGCCGTTGGTGCCCAATTCCTCAAACCCCTCCTGGGCAGCGACCAGGCCGCCGACTTCCCGGGCCCGGGAAGCGGTGAGGTACAGGTGACAGTGGACAACGGCGAAGGCACCCGCTCGGTGGCTGCGGATCTTGAAAGCAAGCGCGTGGTGGCCAACGCCGACACCTTCCTGCAGGCGTTCGCAGCCTCCGGGGGAGTCCTCGCCCCTGGGGACTACACCTTCAAGGCTGAAATGAAGAACACCGACGCCGTGGACGTGCTGCTCGGAAAGAGCCAGGCGAAGGTCATCTACATCGCCCTGAGCGCCGGGCTGCGCGTCGGCGAATCGCTGCAGGCAATCGCCGACGGCTCCGGCGTCACCGTCCAGCAACTCCAGGCTTTCAACAATGCGCCGGCCCAGTTCGGGCTGCCGGCCACGGCGAAAAACCTCGAAGGATACCTGGCACCGGGCGAGTACCGGTTCCCCCTGGGCACCCCGGCCAAGGAGATCCTGCAGAAACTTGTCAGCACCACCGTTGACGAGCTTAAATCCCAGGGCATCACCGACCCCGCCAAGCAATACGAAGCCGTGACGGTGGCCAGCATCGTCCAGGCTGAAGGCGGCCAGGCCGAGTACGGCGATGTGGCCGGTGCCATCTACAACAGGCTCAAGCCCAACGACCAGACCGGCGGCTTCCTCCAGGTCGACTCCGCCGTCACGTACGGGCTGGGCACCAAGAGCTTCAACTTCACCGATGAAGAGCGCAAGGACAAGTCCAACCTGTACAACACCTATGCCAACCCCGGCCTTCCGCCGGGCCCCATCGGCTCGCCGGGCAAAACAGCCATCGACGCGGCGGCCAAGCCGAAGGCGAACGACTACCTGTACTGGGTCACCGTCAACCTCGATACCAAGGAGACCAAGTTCTCCCGGACGCTGGCTGAGCACAACGTGTTTGTGGAGCAGTACAACACCTGGTGCATGGCCAACGCGGGACGTTGCACATGAGCCTAAGGGCTGCCGTCCTGGGCCACCCGATCAGCCATTCGAAATCACCGGCGCTGCACCTTGCCGCGTACGCCAAGCTCGGCGTGGAGATCGGCTACACGGCCATCGATGTCACCGAGGAACTCCTGCCGGGGCTCATGCGCCAGGTCCGCGGGCAGGCCGGCTGGTGCGGGCTCTCCGTGACCATGCCGCTGAAAACCGCCATGCTGCGGCAGGTGGACCAGGTCCGGGGCGTTGCGCAGACCCTCGGCGTGGTGAACACCGTCTCCTTCGAGGCCCATGCTGGCGGATTCCGGACCGTCGGGTCCAACACCGACGTGGCCGGAATCGTCAACGCGCTGCGGTATGCCGGCGCCGGCGCCACGCCGTCTGGCGTGGTGCTGGGCGGCGGCGGTACGGCCGCCGCCGCCGTGGCTGCACTGCGGGATCTTGGCGCAGCAACCGTGACGGTCATCGTCCGCGACCCCGCCCGGACCGCTGAGGTGCGCGCCGCCGCGGACAGCCTGGGCGTGGCCTTGGATATCCGGGACATGGCCGGCGCCGCTTCCGTCCTGGCGGCTGCCGACGTCGTAATTTCCACCCTGCCGCCCCGCGCCGCGGACGGGCTGGCTGCGCAGGTGGCTGCCCTGAAAACCGCCACCCCGGGCGTCTTGCTGGATGTGGCCTACGACCCATGGCCCAGTCTCCTGGCATCCGTTTGGGAGACCGGCGGCGGTGCCGTGGTGCCCGGGCTGGAGATGCTCCTGTACCAGGCGGTGGAGCAGGTCCGCCTGTTCACCGGCCGGGGTGCGGACGTTAATGGAGCTGTCATAGATGTGATGTGTGACGCAGTCGGCCTTGCCCGACGGGCGTTCTAACCGCCCTACGTGGCAGGATGGAAATTATGCGTTGGTTGACTGCCGGTGAATCCCATGGCCCGGCTCTGATGGGAATTATTGAAGGCGTCCCCGCCGGTGTGGAAATCACCAGCGGGCACATCGCGGACTCTTTGGCACGCCGCCGCCTGGGCTACGGGCGCGGCGCGCGAATGAAGTTTGAGCAGGATGTTGTCACCATTCTTGGTGGCGTCCGGCACGGCCTCACCCAGGGCGGCCCGGTGGCCATCCAGGTGGCCAACACCGAGTGGCCCAAATGGGAACAGATTATGGCCTCCGACCCCGTTGCGCCCGAAATCCTCGCCGACCAGGCCCGGAACGCGCCCCTGACCCGGCCGCGGCCCGGACACGCCGACTTCACCGGCATGCAGAAGTACGGCTTCGACGAGGCCCGCCCCGTGCTGGAACGGGCCAGCGCCCGCGAAACCGCCACCCGCGTTGCCATGGGTGCCGTTGCCGGTTCGTTCCTCAAGCACCTGGGCATCGAACTGGTCAGCCATACCGTCTCCATTGCCAGCGTCACCGTGCCCGAAGGCCGGCCGCTGCCCGTTCCCCGGGACGTCATCGCCCTGGACGCGGACCCGCTGCGGTGCTTTGACCGGGAAACTTCCGACGCCATGGTGGCCGAAGTGGACGCGGCGCACAAGGAAGGCGAAACACTCGGCGGCGTTGTCGAGGTCCTCGCCTACGGGCTCCCGCCGGGACTTGGCAGCTACGTGCACTGGGACCGGCGGCTGGATTCCCGGCTCGCCGCGGCGCTGATGGGCATCCAGGCCATCAAGGGCGTCGAAGTGGGTGACGGTTTCCTGACCGCCGCCCGCCGCGGTTCCGCCGCGCACGACGAGATTGTCCGCGACTCCGACGGCCGGATCAGCCGCACCAGCAACCGCGCAGGCGGCATCGAAGGCGGCATGAGCATCGGCGACGTACTGCGGGTCCGCGCCGCGATGAAGCCCATCGCCACAGTGCCCCGGGCGCTGAAAACCATCGACGTCAGCACCGGCGAGGCCGCCAAGGCCCACCACCAGCGATCGGACGTCTGTGCCGTCCCCGCTGCCGGGGTTGTGGCTGAGGCCATGGTGGCCCTGGTCCTGGCAGAGGCAGTCATCGAGAAGTTCGGTGGCGACTCCGTGGCGGAAACCGCACGGAACATCAAGGGTTACCTGGACAATATTCCGGCAGCCCTGGACTCGATCGGCCACTAGTGCAGCACCGCAGCCACTCCGGTCCTGCGGACCAGCGGCCGATCGTCCTGATCGGCCCCATGGCCGTGGGCAAGTCCGCCATCGGCCACCAGCTTGCCCAGCAGCTCGGTGCCCCGTTTGTGGACACGGACGCCGTCATTGTGGCCGGCCACGGCAGCATCGCGGACATTTTCGCCTGCCGCGGCGAACACGCCTTCCGTGAAATCGAGGCGCGCACCGTGGCCGGTGTGGTGGATGCAGCCGCCGGGACGGGCACCGTCATCTCCCTGGGTGGGGGAGCGGTCCTTGACTCCGGCACCCAGCAGGTCATCGGCAACTGCACGGTGGTGTACCTCGAATGCGACGCGTCCACCGTCGCCGGGCGGATCGCCAGGAATTCCAGCCGGCCGTTGCTGGCAGGCGACGCCATGGGCCGCTGGACCACCATGTTTGCCACCCGCCAGCCCGTCTATGAACGGCTGGCTGACATCACCCTGGACGTGCGGCACGGCTCGGTTTCCGAGCTTGGCGGACGGCTGGAAGCAGCACTGCGGAGCTACGCAGCTGCCCGACAGGAAGTTGAGAAGTGAGCACCGAATCAACAGTCATCAAAGTCACCGGCGACGCCGCTGCCACTAACTACGACGTGGTGGTGGGACGCGGCCTGCTCGGTGAACTGCCGGCGTTGCTCGGTGAACGGGTCCGGCGGGTACTGGTGATCCATCCGCGCGCGCTCCGCCTCACCGGCGATACCGTCCGCGATGAGCTGGCGGCCGCCGGATTCACTTCCCTGACCGCCGAAATCCCCGACGCGGAAGAAGGCAAGCACATCCAGGTGGCCGCGTTCTGCTGGCAGGTCCTGGGCCAGAACGACTTCACCCGCTCCGACGCGATTGTGGCAGTGGGCGGCGGAGCCGTGACGGACCTGGCCGGTTTCGTGGCCGCCACCTGGCTGCGCGGGGTCAAGGTCATCCACATGCCCACCAGCCTGCTGGGCATGGTGGATGCGTCCGTGGGCGGCAAAACGGGCATTAATACGGCCGAAGGAAAAAACCTGGTGGGCTCCTTCCACCCGCCCGCCGGTGTCCTGGTCGACCTGGACACGCTGGCCACACTGCCTAAAAACGAAATCATCTCGGGCCTGGCCGAGGTCATCAAGTGCGGGTTCATCGCCGACCCCGCCATCCTGGACCTGCTGGAAAAGGACACCGCCGCAGTGGTGGACCCGCAGTCTGCGGTGCTCCGCGAACTGATCGAACGGGCCATCTCCGTCAAGGCCAAGGTGGTCTCCGAGGACCTCAAGGAAGCCGGCCTGCGGGAATACCTGAACTACGGCCACACCTTGGGCCACGCGATCGAACTGGTGGAACGCTACTCCTGGCGGCACGGCGCCGCGGTCTCCGTCGGCATGATGTTCGCCGCTGAACTTGCCCGCAGCGTGGGCCGGCTCAGCGACGTCGACGCCGACAGGCACCGGAGCATCCTGGAAGGGCTGGGGCTGCCCGTCACCTACCGGCGGGACCGCTGGCAGGGCCTGCTGGACGGCATGCGCCGGGACAAGAAGTCCCGCGGTGACCTGCTGCGGTTCGTCGTGCTCGACGGCGTCGCCAAACCAGGGATCCTGGACGTTCCGGACACGTCCCTGTTGTTCGCCGCCTACCAGGAAATAGCTTCCTGATGCAGGGCGACCTGGCAGGAACGGCCGACTGGCCCGAAGCCGGCTTCCCCGGCGTCAGGATCAACCCCGAAACCCTGCTGCCGCAGGTGATCAACCCTGAGACGTGCCGTGCGGCCCTGGAAGCGTCGGTGGATCCCGCGGACGCCATTTTTGTCCTGCTGGTGGAAGGACACTCGTCCGAGGCCGCCGAGCTTTTGGCTGACGCCCGCTTCCGCGACCCTGAGTCCTTCAAGCTCCGGGCGTTCGAAGCCGAGGTGCTGCGGGTCTCCAACCGCCTGGATGTGGCTGTGGACCTGTTCCGGCAGCTCCTGGCGGAGGTGCAGGGCACCCCCCGGGAAGCCATGGCGCTGCAGTTCCTGGGCAAAACCCAATACACCGCCGGGCAGACCTCAGCCGCCGTCGAGTCCTTCGCCCGGGCCCTTGACCTCCGCGTCGCCGCGTCCGCTGATGCCGCCCTGATCTACTCCTCCACCGTGGCGCTCCGACGGGCCCGCGACGTCCTGGATCTGGCCTGCTGAGGGCCGGTCGCGGGACCGGACGGCAGGACCGGTCCAATTACCGGTAGAATGATTCTTGGATTTTTGACAAACACGCGCCGGCAAGCCGTTTGGCGTGCCCGCCCGGCATACAGCGTCTGCACGCAACCCGATACGGAAACCTGAGGAAACAGTGGCAACCACTAACGACATCAAGAACGGTACGGTCCTGAAGCTTGAGGGCCAGCTCTGGAACATCATTGAATTCCAGCACGTCAAGCCCGGCAAGGGTGGCGCCTTCGTCCGCACCAAGATGCGCAACGTGATGTCCGGCAAGGTTGTCGACAAGACGTTCAACGCCGGGCTCAAGATCGAGACCGCCACCGTTGACCGCCGCGACTACCAGTACCTGTACCAGGACGGTGCGGACTACGTGTTTATGGACACCTCGGACTACGACCAGATCACCGTGTCCGCCGCCACCGTAGGCGACGCCACCAACTTCATGCTTGAAAACCAGATGGTCAACATCGCGATCCACGAAGGCAACCCGCTCTACATCGAGCTGCCGCCCAGCGTTGTACTCGAAATCACCTACACCGAACCGGGCCTGCAGGGCGACCGTTCGTCCGCCGGTACCAAGCCGGCCACCCTGGAAACCGGCTACGAGATCCAGGTCCCGCTTTTCGTGGAGAACAACACCAAGGTCAAGGTGGACACCCGTGACGGCAGCTACCTCGGCCGGGTTTCCGAGTAGTGAGCGCACGCGGTAAAGCCCGGACCAAGGCGCTGGACGTACTTTTTGAGGCTGAGCAGCGCTCAGTGTCTGCCTTTGATGTCCTCCGCGCCCGTCGGGAAAAGACTGACCAGATCATCAACCCTTACACCCTGGAAATCGTTGAGGGTGTGGTCTCCCAGCAGCCCACCATCGACGAGTTCCTCGAAACGTACTCCCAGGGTTGGACACTGGAGCGGATGCCCTCGGTTGACCGCATCATCCTGCGGATCGGCACCTGGGAACTGCTCTACAACGACGACGTCCCCGACGGTGTTGCGGTCAGCGAAGCAGTAGCGCTGGCCAAGACGCTGTCCACTGACGAGTCGCCGCAGTTCATCAACGGCCTCCTGGGCCGGCTGCAGCAGTTGAAACCCTCACTGCTGGCCTAACCCGGGCCATCTACTGGTTACGGAAGGCCCCGCTCCTCTGAGCGGGGCCTTTTGTGCATCCGGCTCAGCCCGCCACGGAGGCCCGGAGCGCCAGGACCCGTTGCAGCTGCTGCCGCTCCTCCGCCTGGTGCAGCGGGACGTCCCTGCCGCTGAGGATGCGCTGGCGGATGTTGGCCAACCGGGTGGCGGCCCTGATGAAGTCCTTCATCTGCCGTTTCCGGCCGTAGCCTGCCGCCCATGCCAGGGCCGCCCGGCGGCCGGCCAGGGTGGCCAGCAACTGCACCTCCTGGGCAGTGAACCAGCCGGCAGCCGAATACTCCAGCAGCCGCTGCCGGGTCAGCCGCTTCTCGGCAACGCGCAGCAGGATGATGCCGGCCACGGCGAGCAGGAAGATGGGCACCTGGACCAGCGCGTAATCAAGCAGGAAGCCCTGGCCCATGCTGTTCCAGCGGTTGTGCAGGAGCATGGCCGGGAGCAGCCCCACAAAAAACGCGGCCACCGAGGCGCCGGCATGCCAGCGCCGGGCTGCGAAGCCCATGACCAGGCCGGTGGTGCCGGTGAATAAGGCATGCGCAAAGGGCGACATGATGCCCCGGAGGAAAAACACCTGGGCAAAGTCGCCCGCGGGGTCCGTGGATTCCGCGATGGCCCGGCCGAAATACAGGATGTTTTCCGTAAAAGCGAAGCCACCCGCGATGGTGAAGGCAAACACCACCCCGTCCACCGGTCCGTCAAAATGGCGGCGCGCCAGCAGCAGGATGACCAGCAGACCCAGCGATTTGGCGAACTCCTCCACAATGGGCGCCTGGACCGTGGCCAGGTAGGTCCGCAGGTCCGGCTCGTCGGAGAACTGGAACGTCACCACAAACAGCGGCTGGATCAGCAGGGTCACGGCGATGGACACTGCCGCGCCCCAGGTGAAGGCGAAAAACAACAGCCGCTTGGGCTCCGGCTCCCATTTGTCGATCGCCTGGACAGCCAGCAGCACAATGGACAACGGAACCAACGAGGCCACGAAGCCGATCACCAGCCCGCCGGGCCCGGTATTGGCGAACAGGAACGGCACCACAAGGAACAGGCTCAGGAACGCCAGGACACTGCCGCCAATGGTCAGCCCAAGCAACCCGCCACGCCTCCCCGGTGAGCGCTGCAGGGAGTCCTGCGCCGGGCCCGGCATCACGGGGGCCAGTGCCCTGCCCTGGTGGCCGGGCGCCGGGCGGTAGTCCTGCTGCCGGACCTGGCCCATCCAGCTGGGATTGGCCTGGGCGGGAAACGGCCGGCCGGGGCCGGCGGAAGGGTCACCGGATGGCTGGTGCGGGGGCGTCGACATAACGGCCAGCCTAGGCGGGCCCGGCCATGGCTCCAAGGACCCCGGCCCGGCACCCGCGGATGTGACCAGCGCCGCCCGTCACAGGCCGGATTACCGGCCGCCCGTATGGTAATTTTGAAACGCACATGATCCTTTTTTAATTCCGTCCAGTGAGGCGGGGAAAGGGGAGACGAGCGTTGACATCTGTCACCAGCGCGCCGGTTCCAGCCAGGGTTGTCCTCAGCCCGGCGGACATTGACCGGGCACTCACTCGTATCGCCCATGAGATCCTCGAAGCCAACAAAGGCTCAAAGGACCTGGTCCTGCTTGGCATTCCACGCCGCGGCTACCCGCTGGCAGTGCGGCTGGCCGAAAAAATCGCCGCCGCAGACCCCACCGTTGACGCCGCCACGATCGTGGGCCAGCTGGACGTCACCATGTTCCGCGACGATCTCTCCCACCAGGGCACCCGCCCCGTGTACCCCACAAGGCTTCCCCGCACCGGCATCGACAACAAAGTGGTGGTGCTGATCGACGACGTCCTGTACTCGGGGCGGACCATCCGCGCCGCCCTGGACGCCCTGATCGACCTTGGCCGCCCCCGGATCGTCCGGCTGGCCGTGCTGATCGACCGCGGCCACCGCGAACTGCCCATCCGTGCAGACCACGTGGGCAAAAACCTTCCCACGTCGTCGTCCGAGAAAGTCCGGGTCCGGCTCGAAGAGACCGACACCGCGCCCGGCGGCGACCCCGTCAACGAAGTAGTGATCGAGGGCGGCGCATGAGGCACCTGCTCTCCACCCAGGACCTCAGCCGCGGCGACGCCATCCGCATCCTGGACACCGCCGAGGAAATGGCCGCCGTGGGGGACCGCGAAGTCAAAAAGCTGCCCGCCCTGCGCGGCCGCACCGTAGTGAACCTCTTCTTCGAGGACTCCACCAGGACCCGCATCTCCTTCGAAGCCGCCGCCAAGCGCCTCTCCGCCGACGTCATCAACTTCGCAGCCAAGGGATCCTCGGTCTCCAAGGGCGAATCGCTGAAGGACACCGCGCAGACGCTGGCCGCCATGGGTGCGGACGCCGTGGTCATCCGGCACTGGGCCTCCGGCGCGCCGCACCGCCTCGCTTCCACCGACTGGATCGACGCCGCCGTCATCAACGCCGGCGACGGCACCCACGAACACCCCACCCAGGCCCTGCTGGATGCCTTCACCATGCGCCGCCACTGGTCGCGGCTGGCAGGCACCGGTTCCCAGGGCGCCGACCTGTCCGGCATGCGGGTGGCCATCGCCGGCGACGTCCTGCACTCCCGGGTGGCCCGCTCCAACGTGTGGCTCCTGCGCACCCTGGGCGCCGACGTCACCCTGGTGGCCCCGCCCACCCTGCTGCCCATCGGCGTCGAACAGTGGCCCTGCAAGGTCAGCTATGACATGGACCGCACCCTCGAGCAGGGTGTCGACGCCGTCATGATGCTCCGGGTCCAGGGCGAACGGATGAACGCCTCGTTCTTCCCCAGCACCCGCGAATACTCCCGCCGCTGGGGATTTGATGACAACCGGTTGCGGTCCCTGGACACCCTGGGCATGAAGGACACCATCATCATGCACCCAGGGCCCATGAACCGCGGCCTCGAAATCAGTTCCGCGGCCGCCGACTCGCCGCGTTCCACCGTCCTGGCCCAGGTCCGCAACGGCGTGTCCGTCCGGATGGCCGCACTGTACCTGCTGCTTTCCGGGGACACCCGCGAACCAGCCGCCACCCCGGGAGCGGGCCACTTCGCCGGCGCCGCCCCTTCCACCAAGGAGAGCATCTGATGGCAGCGAACACCGGAACCTACCTGATCCGCGGCGCCTCCGTGCTGGGCGGCGCCCCTGCAGACCTGCTGATCCGCGAAGGCGTCATCGCCGAAACCGGCATCGGCCTGGCAGCCGGGGACGCCACCGTCATCGAGGCAGCCGGCCTGGTGGCGCTGCCCGGCATGGTGGACATCCACACGCACCTCCGCGAACCCGGCCGTGAAGACGCCGAAACCGTGGAAACCGGCACCCGCGCGGCCGCCCTGGGCGGTTACACGGCCGTGCACGCCATGGCCAACTCCAACCCCGTCGCCGACACCGCCGGCGTTGTGGAACAGGTCCACAGCCTCGGCAAGGCCGCCGGTTGGGTGGACGTCCGTCCCGTAGGCGCCGTCACGGTGGGCCTGGCCGGCAAGCAGCTCGCGGAACTCGGCGCCATGGCGGACTCCCGCGCCGGCGTCCGGGTCTTCTCCGACGACGGCATCTGCGTCCACGACCCCGTGCTGATGCGCCGGGCGCTGGAATACGTCAAGGCCTTCGACGGCGTGGTGGCCCAGCACGCGCAGGAACCGCGCCTCACCGAGGGCGCCCAGATGAACGAGGGGGAGGTCTCCTCCGTCCTGGGGCTTGCCGGCTGGCCCGCCGTCGCCGAGGAAAGCATCATCGCCCGCGATGTCCTGCTCGCCCAGCACGTCGGTTCCCGCCTGCACGTTTGCCACGTCTCCACCGCCGGATCGGTGGAAATCATCCGCTGGGCCAAGGAACGCGGCATCAACGTCACCGCCGAAGTCACCCCCCACCACCTCCTGCTCACCGATGACCTGGTCCGCAGCTACGACCCCGTCTTCAAGGTCAACCCGCCGCTGCGCACCGACGCCGACGTCCAGGCCCTCCGCGCGGCGCTGGCCGACGGCACCATCGACGTGATCGGCACGGACCACGCACCGCACCCCAGCGAGCACAAGGAATGCGAATGGGCGCAGGCGGCCATGGGCATGACGGGCCTCGAAACAGCCTTGTCGGTGGTGCAGGAAACCATGATCGAAACCGGGCTCTTCACCTGGGCGGACTTCGCCCGGGTCACCTCCACCGTGCCCGCCGTGATCGGCCGGGTAACAGACCAGGGCCGGCCGCTGGAAGCCGGTGAGCCAGCCAACGTGGTGCTCGTGGATCCCGCCGCGCGCTGGACCGTGGACCCCTCGGCCATGGCCACCATGGGCCGCAACTCGCCGTTCAAGGGCCTGGAGCTTCCCGGCAAGGTGGTGGCCACGTTCTTCAAGGGCCACCCCACAGTCCTCAACGGCGCCCTGAACACCCCCTACCGCGGCGCCGGAACCACGGAAGGGGCCGCCTGATGGACAGAATCCTCCCCGGACTCCTGATGCTCGCGGTCATCGCCGTTGTGTTTGTACTGATCTGGGTGGGCTGGCGGAACCGGCTCAAGCGCCAGTCCGACGTCGAACAGCTCCCCGCCGTGCCCGCCGCACCTGGCGAGCCCATCACCTCCGCCGAGGGCCAGTACGTTGCCACCACCACCGGCGGCGACTGGCTGGACCGGATCGCCGTGCAGAGCCTCGGCATCCGCACCAACGCCACCCTCGCCGTCCACCCGCACGGGGTGCTCTTCGAGCGCACCGGCGCTCCCGCCCTCTACATCCCGGCCGCGTCCCTCACCGGGGTCCGGCAGGACAGCGGCATGGCAGGCAAGTTCGTCGAAAAGGACGGCCTGCTGGTGCTCACCTGGCTGCTTGGCAGCCGGGAACTGGACACCGGCTTCCGGACCCGCCGGGCCGCCGACAAGGACGTCCTGCACGCCGCCCTTACGGACCTGATCTCCCCAGCCCCCGCGGCTGGCACCACCAGTGGAAAGTAGGACCCAGTGACCGAAACCCGCAACGCCACAGACCCAGCAGTGAAAGCGAAAACAGTGACAGCAACCGCCACACCCCGAAGTGCCGCCAACCACGGCACCCCGTCCGCCCCGGCAGCACTGGTCCTCGAGGACGGCCGCATCTTCCGCGGCCGCAGCTACGGCGCCACCGGAACGGCCCTGGGCGAGGCAGTGTTCGCCACCGGCATGACGGGCTACCAGGAAACCATCACGGATCCTTCCTACGCCCGCCAGCTGGTGGTGCAGACCGCCCCGCATATAGGCAACACCGGTGTGAACAAGGACGACGCCGAGTCCCGGCGGATCTGGGTGGCCGGCTACGTGGTCCGCGACGCCGCCCGCCGCCCCTCAAACTGGCGTTCCGAGCGTTCCCTGGACGAGGAACTCATCGAACAGGGCGTTGTAGGCATCCAGGGCGTCGACACCCGCGCCATCACCCGCCACCTGCGGGAAAACAAAACCATGCGCGCCGGGATCTTCTCGGGCGACGCGGCCAACGCCACGGATAAGGAACTGGTCTCCGCCGTCCTGGCGAGCTCACCGATGGAAGGGTCCCGGCTCGCGGAGGAAGTCAGCGTTGACGAAGCCTACGTCGTGGAGCCCGCTGACCACGGCTGGGACGGCGACGCCCGCTTCAGCATCGCCGCGATCGACCTCGGCATCAAGACCATGACGCCCGTCCGCTTCGCCGAACGCGGTGTCCGGGTCCACGTCCTGCCCGCCACCGCCACCCTGGCAGATGTCCAGGCCGTCAACCCGGACGGCTTCTTTATGTCCAACGGGCCAGGCGACCCCGCCACCGCCGACGCCCAGGTCAACCTCCTCCGCTCCGTCCTGGACGAGAAACTGCCGTACTTCGGCATCTGCTTCGGCAACCAGATCCTGGGCCGCGCCCTCGGATTCGGCACCTACAAGCTGCGCTACGGCCACCGGGGCATCAACCAGCCGGTCATGGACCGCCGCACCGGCAAGGTGGAAATCACCTCGCAGAACCACGGTTTCGCCGTGGACGCTCCGCTCGACGGCGCCACCTTGGCCCCCGAGGAGCGCTTCGGCCGCGTTGAGGTCAGCCACGTCAGCCTCAACGATGACGTCGTCGAAGGCCTCGCCTGCCTCGACATCCCCGCGTTTTCGGTCCAGTACCACCCCGAAGCCGCAGCCGGCCCGCACGACGCCGCCTACCTCTTCGACAGGTTCATCGACCTGATGGAAAGCACCAAAAACGGCGCCCAGAACACCAACGACAACACTGAGGACACCAAGTAATGCCCAAGAGAACTGACCTCAAAAGCGTCCTGGTCATCGGTTCCGGCCCGATCGTCATCGGCCAGGCCGCCGAATTCGACTACTCCGGCACCCAGGCACTGCGTGTCCTCAAGGAGGAGGGCCTGCGGGTCATCCTGGTGAACTCGAACCCGGCCACCATCATGACGGACCCCGAGTTCGCCGACGCCACCTACATCGAACCCATCACCCCCGAGGTGGTGGAGAAGATCATCGCCAAGGAACGGCCTGACGCTGTCCTCCCCACCCTCGGCGGGCAGACGGCCCTGAACACGGCCATCGCCCTGGACAAGAACGGTGTACTGGAGAAGTACAACGTGGAGCTGATCGGCGCCAACATCGCCGCGATCGAACTCGGCGAGGACCGCGAAAAGTTCAAGGGCGTGGTGGAGCGCTGCGGCGCCGAATCGGCCCGCAGCCACATCATCCACACCATCGACGAGGCCCTCAAGGCCGCCGAGGACCTGGGGTACCCCATGGTGGTCCGTCCCTCCTTCACCATGGGCGGCCTGGGCTCCGGCCTCGCGTACGACGAAAGCGACCTGCGCCGCATCGTCGGCCAGGGCCTGCAGTACAGCCCTACCTCCGAGGTGCTCCTTGAAGAGAGCATCCTGGGCTGGAAGGAGTACGAGCTTGAGATGATGCGCGACAAAAACGACAACGTTGTGGTGGTCTGCTCCATCGAGAACTTCGACCCCGTAGGCGTCCACACCGGCGACTCCATCACCGTGGCCCCGGCGCTGACCCTCACCGACCGCGAGTACCAGCGGCTGCGTGACATTTCCATCGCCGTCATCCGCGAAGTCGGCGTCGACACCGGCGGCTGCAACATCCAGTTCGCCGTGGAGCCTGACACGGGACGCGTTGTTGTGATCGAGATGAACCCGCGCGTCTCCCGGTCCTCCGCCCTGGCCTCCAAGGCCACCGGCTTCGCGATCGCCAAGATCGCCACGAAACTGTCCCTGGGCTACACCCTGGACGAGATCCCCAACGACATCACGCAGAAGACCCCGGCGTCCTTCGAGCCGACGCTGGACTACGTGGTGGTCAAGGTTCCCCGGTTCGCGTTCGAGAAATTCCCCGCCGCCGACAACACCCTCACTACCACCATGAAGTCCGTGGGCGAGGCCATGGCCATGGGCCGCAACTTCACCGAGGCCCTGCAGAAGGCGCTGCGCTCCCTGGAGCAGAAGGGCTCGCAGCTGGACTTCAGCAGCGTCCCGGAATGGGAAGTCGCTGAGCTGATCGAGAAGTCCAAGCGCCCCACCACTGACCGCCTGCACCAGGTCCAGCGCGCCCTCCTGGGCGGCGCCACCGTGGAACAGCTGTTCGAGGCCACCAAGATCGACCCCTGGTACCTGGACCAGCTGCAGCTGCTCAACGAGATCTCGCACGAAATCCGCCAGGCCTCCGCCCTGACCAAGGAAATGCTGGAGCGGGCCAAACGCCACGGCTTCTCCGACGAGCAGATCGGCGCGCTGACACACAACTCCGAAGCTGTGGTCCGCGGTGTCCGCCAGGCCCTCGGGATCCGACCGGTCTACAAAACGGTGGACACCTGCGCCGCCGAATTCGCCGCCTACACCCCGTACCACTACTCGTCCTACGACGAAGAGGACGAGGTGGCGATGCACGCCAAGCCGTCGATCCTGATCCTGGGCTCCGGGCCCAACCGGATCGGCCAGGGCATCGAATTCGACTACTCCTGCGTCCACGCCTCCATGGCGCTGCGCAAGGCCGGCTACGAAACGGTCATGGTCAACTGCAACCCGGAAACGGTGTCCACCGACTACGACGTCTCCACCCGGCTGTACTTCGAGCCACTCACCCTCGAGGACGTCCTCGAAGTCATTGCCGCTGAAGAGCGCACCGGCGGCGTGATGGGTGTCTTCGTCCAGCTGGGCGGCCAGACGCCGCTGAAGCTGGCGCAGCAGCTCGCCGACGCCGGCGTGCCCATCCTGGGCACCTCACCGGAAGCGATCGACCTTGCCGAGCACCGCGGCATGTTCTCCCGGGTCCTGGACCAGGCCGGCCTGATCGCCCCGAAGAACGGCACCGCCGTGTCCTTCGAGGACGCCAAGAAGATCGCCGACGAAATCGGCTACCCCGTCCTGGTCCGCCCGTCCTACGTGCTGGGCGGCCGCGGCATGGAAATCGTCTACGACGAGCCCAATCTGTCCCGCTACATCGCCAACGCCACGGAAATCACCCCGGACCACCCGGTCCTGATCGACCGGTTCCTTGAGGACGCCGTCGAAATCGACGTCGACGCCCTCTTTGACGGCACCGACATGTACCTGGGCGGCATCATGGAGCACATCGAGGAAGCCGGCATCCACTCCGGCGACTCCGCCTGTGTCCTGCCGCCCATCACCCTGGGCACCAACGTGCTCGAACGGGTCCGCACGGCAACCCGCGCCATCGCTGAAGGCGTCGGCGTCCGGGGCCTGATCAACATCCAGTTCGCGCTGGCCTCCGACGTCCTTTACGTCCTCGAAGCCAACCCGCGGGCCTCCCGCACCGTACCGTTTGTGTCCAAGGCCACGGGCGTGCAGATGGCCAAGGCCGCTGCCCTGATCGGCACCGGCGTCACGATTGGCCAGCTCCGCAGCGATTACAAGATGCTGCCGGAAACCGGCGACGGTTCCACGCTCCCGCTGGACGCCCCCGTGTCCGTCAAGGAGGCCGTGCTGCCGTTCAGCCGCTTCCGCACCGTGGAGGGCAAGGTGGTTGACTCCCTGCTTGGCCCCGAAATGCGGTCCACCGGTGAGGTCATGGGCATCGACAAGCACTTCGACACCGCCTTCGCCAAGAGCCAGGCCGCAGCCAACAACGCCCTGCCCACTGAAGGCAAGATCTTTGTCTCCGTGGCCAACCGGGACAAGCGCTCCGTGATTATGGGCGTCAAGCGGCTCTCCGACCTGGGCTTCGAGATCGTCTCCACCGGCGGTACCGCCGACGTCCTGCGCCGCAACGGCATCCAGGCCACCCCGGTCCGCAAGGTGGCCGAGGGATCCAGTGCCGACGGGGAAGGCACCATCGCGGACCTGGTCATCGCCGGGGAGATCGACATGGTCTTCAACACCCCCTCCGGCGGCGAAGCCCGAAGCGACGGCTACGAACTGCGGGCAGCGGCAACCTCGATCGGGATTCCCTGCATCACCACGGTGGCTGAGTTCAACGCGGCGGTCCAGGCCATCGAGGCCATGCGCACCTACGAATGGTCCGTCACCAGCCTGCAGGAACACGCTGCCGCGCTGGCCGCCTCGCAGGAAGCGGCCCGCCGGAATGCCTGAGCAGGAATCCGCCGGCCGGGAGCCTTTCGGTTCCCGGCTCGGCGCGGCCATGGCCAGCCGCGGCCCGCTGTGCGTGGGCATTGACCCGCACCCGGGCCTGCTGTCCGCGTGGGGGTTGAACGACGACGCCGAAGGGCTGCGGACGTTTTCCCGCACCGTCCTGGACGCCGTAGGTTCCCTCGCTGCCGCGATCAAGCCGCAGGTGGCCCTATACGAACGCCACGGCTCGGCCGGCATGGCGGTGCTCGAGGAACTGCTCGCAGCTGCCACCGGGACCGGCGTGCTGACCATCGCGGACGCCAAACGCGGCGACATCGGCTCCACCATGGCCGCCTACGCGGACGCCTGGCTGCGGGACGGTTCGCCGCTCGCCGCGGACTCCGTGACCCTCAGCCCCTACCTGGGCTTTGAGTCGCTGCGCCCGGCGCTGGACCTGGCCGCGGAAACGGGCCGGGGCGTATTTGTCCTGGCACTGACGTCCAACCCGGAAGGCGCTTCCGTCCAGCACGTTGGCGGTGCGGACTCCGTGGCCCGGCGGATCGTCGAAGCGGCGGCAGCGGAGAACACCCGCTACGCCGGGGACCTGGGCTCGGTGGGCCTGGTGGTCGGCGCTACCGTGGGCTCCGCTCTGGCAAGCCTGGACCTTGATCTGGCGGCCGTCCGCGGCCCCATCCTGGCTCCGGGACTGGGAGCACAGGGGGCCACCCCCGCGGATCTGCGCGCCACGTTCGGCGCGGCGTATCCGCAGGTGCTGGGCACATCCAGCCGCGACATCCTGTCCGCCGGCCCCGATCCGGTACGGCTCCGGGCAGCTGCGGCCCGGACCCTGGACGGGCTGTGCGGGTAATAGGGCGCCGTTTAGGCCGATCCATTGATTCACGCAGTCCTGAAGAGTAGTTTCAGGACAGGTTCAAGGGCGGCCGCCCTGGACCATCCGCCGAATCCGGGGGTGTCCTCTTATGGTCCTGCGACCTTTATCTGCTGCGGAACGCGCTGACGCACTTCACAAGGCGGCAGCCGCCAGGGCTACCCGGGCGGACGCCAAGGAGAGCCTGAAGAACGGCAAGCGCTCCGCGGCGGACATCATCAGTTCGGCGGGGGAGGACGACGCCCTGGCCAGGATGCGCGTGTCCGAACTGCTCGAATCGCTGCCCGGCATCGGAAAGGTCCGTGCCGCCGCCATCATGGAGCAGCTCGGCATTGCCGCGTCCCGGCGGGTCCGGGGCCTCGGCGTGCACCAGCGCCAGGCGCTGGTAGATTTTATAGACGAGAGTTAGCGGGCCGCATCCGGCCGCATCCCCACCCCCGGCAAAAGGAATACGTGCACAAGTTACCTGGACTGACAGTCCTCGCTGGTCCGACGGCTGTTGGCAAAGGCACCGTGTCCACCTACATCCGCGACAACTACCCCGAAGTGTGGCTGTCAGTGTCCGCCACCACCAGGGCGCCCCGCCCGGGCGAGGTTGACGGGGTGCACTACTTCTTCAAATCCAAGGACGAGTTCGAACGGCTCATTGCAGAGGGTGAATTCCTTGAGTGGGCGGTGGTGCACGGGCAGAACACGTACGGCACGCTGAAGAGCACGGTGAACCAGGCCATCGCCGACGGCAAGTCGGTCCTCCTGGAGATCGACCTGCAGGGCGCGCGCCAGGTCAAGGAGGCCCTCCCGGAGGCGCAGTTCGTCTTCCTGGCCCCGCCCAGCTGGGAAGAACTGGTCCGCCGGCTTGTGGGCCGCGGCACGGAATCCGCCGAGGAGCAGCAGCGACGGCTGGAAACCGGTAAAGTGGAACTTGCTGCTGAACCGGAGTTCGACCACACAGTCATCAATGATGACGTCCGCCGGGCAGCGGACGAGCTTGTTTCACTCATGGGGCTGACCCCGCATCCACACTGACCGCTTCGTCAGCCCGCTAGTAATTTGGAGAATTCGTGTCCACGAACCTTGAAGGCATCATCAACCCGCCGATCGATTCGCTGCTTGAGGCAGCCGATTCCAAGTACGGCCTGGTGATCTTCGGTGCCAAGCGTGCTCGCCAGATCAACGCTTACTACGCCCAGCTGCACGAGGGCCTCTTCGAGTACGTTGGCCCGCTGGTCGACACCAAGTTGAACGAAAAGTCCCTCTCGATCGCGCTCCGCGAGATCAACGAAGGCAAACTGGTGTCCACACCGATCGAAGCCGCAGAGTAGTCCTGCAGCCGAGCCTGACTTGCTGTTGACGGAGGTCACGTGCGCATAGTCCTCGGAGTCGGGGGAGGGATTGCCGCCTACAAGGTGGCATCGCTCCTCCGGCTTTTTACTGAAGCCGGCCATCACGTCACGGTGATCCCCACCGAGGCGTCCACCCGGTTTGTCGGCACTGCCACCTGGGAAGCCCTCTCCGGCAACCCGGTGAGCAACAGCGTGTTCGACGACGTCCACCAGGTCAACCACGTCCGGTTGGGCCACGAGGCGGACCTCGTTGTGGTGGCCCCGGCCACCGCGGACCTTCTCTCCAAAGCGGCAGCCGGCCAGGCCGGTGACCTGCTCACCAACACGCTGCTGATGGCCTCCGGGCCCGTGCTCTTCGCCCCCGCCATGCACACCGAGATGTGGCAGCACGCCGCAACCCGCGCCAACGTGGAAACCCTGCGCAGCAGGGGAGTGGCGGTCCTGGAACCCGCCAGCGGCAGGCTGACAGGCTCCGACTCCGGACCCGGCCGCCTGCCCGAGCCCGAAGACATCTTCGCCGCCGCGATGGCCCTGATGCACGGCGACACCGACATCGCGCTGCCGCTGGCCGGCCGCACCGTCACCATCAGCGCCGGCGGCACCCGGGAACCCCTGGATCCGGTCCGGTTCCTGGGCAACCGGTCCTCCGGCAAGCAGGGCGTGGCCCTCGCCGTGGCCGCCCGGAACGCCGGCGCCACAGTCCGGCTGCTCGCCGCCCACATGGAAGTCCCTGCGCCCCCCGGCGTCGAAACGGTGTCCGTGGAGACTGCCCTGCAGCTTCGCGAAGCCGCCCTTGCCGCCGCAGCCGATTCCGACGTCGTGATCATGTCCGCCGCCGTGGCCGACTTCCGGCCGGCGGAAATCTCCGGCACCAAAATCAAAAAACGGGACGACACCGCCGACCCCGTCATCAGCTTGGTCCGCAATCCGGACATCCTCCAGGAGCTGGTGGAGCTCCGGAACCAGGGCCCGGAGCGCGAACACCAGCTTATTGTCGGTTTCGCCGCCGAAACCGGGGATGAACAGGGCGGTGTGCTGGCTTACGCCCAGGCCAAACTGCGACGCAAAGGCTGCGACCTTCTGGTGGTCAACCACGTGGGCGCGGACAAGGTTTTTGGCCAGGACACCAACGCCGTGGTCATCCTGTCCCGCTCCGGCTCCGAACCACAGGAGGCCGCCGGAACCAAGACCGAGGTTGCGGCGGCAGTCATCCGCAGGATCGGCTGTGAACTGAACCACGTACCGCACCGCGCCTGACGTGATCCGGGCCACCCCCGCTTAGCGCGGGGTCATGTCCCGGCGGGCGCGCCGCCTCCAACCAGTAAGGTAGTTGAGTGACTTTACCGCTGCACCTTCCCCAGACCTCCCGGGCTACGCCCGCCGCCCTCCGGCTCTTCACCTCAGAGTCCGTGACGGAAGGCCACCCGGACAAGATCTGTGACCAGATCAGTGACGCCATCCTGGACGCATTGCTGTCCAAGGACCCTGAATCCAGGGTTGCCGTGGAAACCATGGCCACCACCGGCCTGGTCCACGTGGCAGGCGAGGTCACCACCGACGCATACGTCGAGATTCCCCAAATCGTCCGGGAGACCATCCTCGGCATCGGCTATGACTCTTCAGCGAACGGGTTCGACGGTGCCCGGTGCGGAGTGTCCGTCTCCATCGGCCAGCAGTCCAACGACATCGCCGGCGGCGTCTTCAACTCCCTGGAAGCCCGGGAAGGCCGCCAGGAGGATGACTACGACCTTCAGGGCGCCGGCGACCAGGGCCTGATGTTTGGCTACGCCAGCGACGAGACCCCCTCCTTTATGCCCACCCCCATTTGGTTGGCCCACCGCCTCTCCGAACGGCTCACCCAGGTGCGCAAGTCCGGCGAACTGGCCTACCTGCGCCCGGACGGCAAGACCCAGGTCACCGTGGGATACGACGGCGATGTGCCCGTGTCCGTCGAAACGGTGGTCATCTCCAGCCAGCACGCCGAAGGCACCAGCCTCGCGCAGCTGCGCGCGGACCTTGCCTCGATCGTGATCGAACCCGTCCTGGCCGGCGCCAACCTGGACATCTCCCGCGCCGCGAACATCCTTAACCCGGCAGGCGAGTTCGTCATCGGCGGCCCGGTGGGCGACGCCGGCCTGACCGGCCGGAAGATCATCGTTGACACATACGGCGGCATGGCCCGCCACGGCGGCGGCGCGTTCTCGGGCAAGGACCCGTCCAAGGTGGACCGGTCCGCCGCGTACGCCATGCGCTGGGTGGCTAAAAACGTGGTGGCCGCCGGCCTGGCAAAGCGCGCGGAAATCCAGATCGCCTACGCCATCGGCCAGGCCCGGCCCGTTGGCACCTACGTGGAAACCTTCGGCACCGAGACTGTCGATCCTGCCCGGATCAGCGCCGCGATAGCCGAGATCTTCGACCTGCGGCCCCGGGCCATCATCGACGCCCTGGACCTGAAGCGGCCCATCTACGCCAAGACCGCAGCGCACGGCCACTTCGGCCGCGACGATCCGGACTTCACCTGGGAACGCCTCGACCGCGTGGACGACCTCAAGGCCTACTTCAACGCCTAGGGTCCGCAGCCGCCGGGCTCCCGGCCGATTGTCGGTGCCTGGTGATTGGCTGGACCCATCCACCACCAGGCCGATCGGAGGTAGCCGCAGTGGTTGCTGACACCCCCGCCCAACCGGCACTGGAGCTTCCGGGCGCCCTGCAGCCCACACTGCTGCAGGGTTTCCCGGCCAAGCGGCTGCCCACCGGCGTACCCCTGGCACGGGAGCTGCCGGTGGCCAGGGTGCTGGTGGAATCGACGCTGCCGCACCTGGACCGGCCCTTCGACTACGCCGTCCCGGAATCCCTCGACCAGGCCGCCCAACCAGGCGTGCGGGTCAAGGTCAGCTTCAACGGCCAGGACCTCAGCGGTTTCCTCCTGGAACGCACGGCGGAGTCGGACGCCGGCCACACGCTTGTGCCGCTGGCCAAAGTCGTGTCACCGGTCCCGGTCCTCACCCCGGCCATCCGCGACCTGGTGAACGCCGTCGCAGCCCGTTACGCCGGCACTGTCAGCGACGTCATCCGCGTGGCCATTCCGCCGCGGGTGGCCAAACTGGATAAGGACTACCCGCAAACCGAATCCGGGGCGGAGCAGGATCCGCCCGCAGCTGCGCCGGATGCCGGCTCCGCCTGGGATACCTACCACAACGGGCCCGCCTACCTGCGGCACCTGGGCCAGGGCGGTTCCCCCCGGGCCGTGCTCCATCCGCTGCAGGGCTATGGCGCCGCGGGCTGGCCGCAGCTGATGGCCGAGGCCATCGCCGCCACCCACGCAGCGGGCAGGGGAGCCGTGGTGGTGGTCCCCGATTACCGCGACCTGGACCGCCTCGAGGCCGCAGTCCTGGCGCTTATACCGGCCAAAGCAGTGGCCCGGCTGACTGCCGATGACGGGCCCACCCCCCGCTACCGGAATTTCCTGCGCCTGCTCGCCGGAACCGCCACGGTGGCCATCGGCACCAGGTCCGCTGCGTTTGCCCCGGTCCGCAACCTGGGGCTTGTTGCCTGCTGGGACGACGGCGACGACCTCCACATCGAACAGCGCGCACCCTACGCCCATGCCCGCGAGGTCCTGCTGCTGCGCGCCGAACAGGAGGGCACCGCGTGCCTTCTGGCAGGGCACGCCCGAAGCACCGAGGTCCAGCGCCTGGTGGCTGCAGGGTGGGCCTTCCCGGTGGAATCGGGTCGCACCGAAATGCGGCGCACGGTACCGCGGGTGGTGAATACCGCCGACAGCTTTGAGCAGGACCGCGACCCCCTTGCCTCCATCGCACGGCTTCCCGGCGCAGCCTGGCGTGCCGCGAAGGACGGGTTGGAGCGCGGCCCCGTGCTGGTGCAGGTGGCCCGGGCCGGCTACGCGCCGTCGCTGGCCTGTGAAACCTGCCGGGAGCCGGCGCGCTGCGGAACCTGCCAGGGCCCCTTGGCGATCGCCGGGGCGGGGTCGGCCATGGCCCAATGCCGGTGGTGCTCCACGCCCGCCCCGGACTGGCGTTGCACGCACTGCGGTGGCCGGCATTTGCGCAAGGGCGCCACCGGGGTGCTGCGGACCGCCGAGGAACTGGGCCGGGCCTTTCCCGGCAAAACAGTCATCACCTCATCCGGCGACCAGGTGAAGGCCACCGTAGGCTCCGGGAAGGCACTGGTGGTGGCCACGGTTGGCGCCGAACCTGTGGCCGAGGGCGGCTACGCGGCCGCGCTGCTGCTGGACGGCGACTCGCTGCTGCGCCGGGAAAGCCTCCGCGCCGGCGAGGACACCGTGCGGCGCTGGTTCAACGCTGCCGCACTGGTCCGCCCCGCAGCGGACGGCGGCCTGGTGGTGGTCACCGCTGCAGACACCACGGCGGTGGGCGCCCTGCTGCGCTGGGATCCGGCCGGCCACGCCTACCGGGAACTGGCCCTGCGGACCGAACTGCAGCTGCCGCCGTCCGTCCGGGTCGCCTCCGTGACGGGGCCGCGCGCCGCCGTCGACCATTTCACCAGCACTGTGGCCGCGGCACTCGACACGGCAGGAACAACACTGCGGACCGCCGGGCCGGCGCCGGTGCTCCTCAACGGGCCGGCATCGGCACGCCGGCCGGCTGAGGACGTGCGGACACTGCTCTTCTTCTCCTATGCCCAGGCCGCGGGCGTGGTCCGCGTACTCCGGGCCACCCGGGCCGCGGCCGCCGCGAAGCGCACCGTGGAACCGGTGCAGCTGCGGCTGGACGGCGTGGACGTCCTCTAGAGCTGCCGCCGGCGGACAATTCCCTGGGCGACGGCCACCAGCTGGCGGGCCGAGTCCTCCCAGCTGAACTGGGCGGCCCTGGCCACGGAGCGGCGGGACACCTGTTCCCAGTGCTCCCGGTCCGCCAGGTCCGCCACCGCCGCGGCGAACCCGACGGGCGAGGCCGGATCCACGTACGCCGCAACGTCCCCGCCCACTTCTCGGAAAATGGGAATGTCACTGGCAATCACCGGCGTGCCCACGGCCATGGCCTCCACCAGCGGCAGGCCATATCCCTCAGCCCGGGACAGGCTGACCAGCGCCGTGGCCTTCCGGAGCAGCGCGTCGTACTCCGCATCGGTCACCCCGTTGTGGAACACCACCTGCGCGCCCGCAGGAACCAGGCGTTCCAGCTCCGCCCGCCGGGCGGGTGTGATCCTGCTGAGCAGGTGCAGCGTGAACCCGGACAGACCGGCCATGCCCGCCACCATGGTTTCCACGTTTTTGTAAGGCATGAACGAGCCCATGTACACCAGCGAGCGGTCCGCGCCGGCAGCGGCGTCGCGGGGCACCTGGTCCGGCTGGGGTGCGTTGCTGATGATTTCCACCGGACGTTTGGTCAAGCGGTACTTTGCCATCAGCGCCTCGGTGGTCCGGCTGATGGTGGCCACCGTGTCCGCGCGGTCCAGCAGCAGCCGCTGCGGCCAGAACGCCTTGTGGTAAAGCCGCCACAGCACCCGGACAGGGGCCGGCAGGAATCCGGGCGGGGCGGGGTGCTCGTAGTAGATCAGGTCGTGCAGGGTCAGCACCAGGCCGTACTTCCGGCCCCACGTGCCCATGGTCTGCATCGGGCAGACCACCACGTCAGCGCCGAGCCTGTTGACCTGACGTGCCACAAACAGCTCTTTTGGCGATAACGGGCTGCTGATCAGGGTGTACGGCACGTCCGGCAGCAGGGCCAGTTGCCGTGGATCGGACACCAGCATCTCGACGTCGGCGATCCTGGCGGTCGCCGCGATCAGGCTGGCACCGTAGCGGCTGATGCCGTCGTGGTGGTCGGTGCGGGTGAACCGGGCATCGATGACGATCTTCACGCGGGATGGTCCTTCAGGAAGCTGCGGATGTGGTGGGCGGCCGGTTCCGGCGTTTCGTAGTGGATCAGGTGTCCGACGCCGGGAATCACCTTCAGCTCGCCGTCCGGCAGCTGCGCCAGGAGGGTGTGCTGGTCAGGCAGGGCGGCGATCTCATCCTTTTCGCCGGCGATCAGCAGGACGGGCAGGGTAAGCCGGGCGGCCACCTCGGTGACGTTGCCGCTGACGGACGCCGTGAACGATTCGAGCAGGCTGTCCCGGTCGGCGAAGGCGCTGAAATAGGCATGGTGCTGGCCGTGGATGAACCCCCGCAGTCCCGGGTCCCTGGTCTTTGCCATGGCTTCGCTCATGATCCGGACAATCAACGGGCTGCGGAGCAGGGCAAGCCCTGCGCGGCGGGGGAGGCGGGCTGCGAGCCGGTAATACAGCACGGCCAGCCGCGTCATGACACCCTTGGGCCCTTCCAGCGCGGGTGCGGCGATCGGATTGACCAGGATCAGCGGAGTGACAGTGCCGGGGTTGGCTGCCACGAAGTGTGCGGCGATGATGGAACCGAAGGAATGGCCCAGCAGCACGGTCTCCGGCCCCAGTCCCAGTTCCGCCATGAACCCGGTGATGAAGCGGCCGTAGTGCGCCACGGAGTGGTCGCCGTCGGCGAAAGCGGCCGAGCTGCCGAAGCCGGGGAGGTCCGGCATGATGATCCGCATGTCCGGCAGGAGATCGGCCACGCGCAGCAGGCCGTGGTGGTCGCCGCGGAAGCCGTGGATGACCAGCATGGTCCTGGTTTCCGGGGTCGCGTGCTGCGGTTCGTAGGTCCAGTAAGCCACCGGAGCACCCGCCAGCTGGACCACGCCGGCCGTGGTCCGCGCGGCCAGGCCTGCGCTGAGGTAGGTGGGTGCGCCCGGGTCTGCAGTCTGCATAAGTGCTGGTCCTAGTTGACGGTGTCGGGGTGGGAGCCGGTGCGCTGGTTCCGGTCGAGGCCTGCGAGCGCGGCCATGTCCGCCGCGGACAGGTCAAAGCCGAAAACATCCAGGTTTTCGCGGAGGCGCGGTTCTGAGGATGCCTTGGGGATGGCGATGTTGCCCAGTTGCATGTGCCAGCGGAGGATTACCTGCGCGGGCGTCCGGTGGTGGGCAGCCGCAATGCCGGCGATGCCGGGATCCGTGAGGACCTGGCCGCGGCCCAGCGGACTCCACGCCTCGGTCCGGATCCCCAGGGTGGCGTGTTTGGCCCGGAGCTCCTCCTGCTGCAGCCAGGGGTGCAGTTCGACCTGGTTGACGGCGGGGACCACCTCTGCGGTTTCCAGGAGCCGGTCCAGGTGGGCGGGCTGGAAGTTGCTGACGCCGATCGCGCGGACCCGGCCTTCCCGGTAGAGGGTTTCCAGGGCGCGGTAGGTCTCCCGGTACAGGTCCTTGGCCGGGCACGGCCAGTGGATCAGGTACAGGTCGATGTAGTCCAGGCCCAGGTTGACCATGGACGTGTCGAAGGCCCGCAGGGCGGCGTCGTAGCCATGGTGGTCGTTCCAGAGCTTGGTGGTGATGAACAGGTCCCCGCGGGCCAGGGAGCTGCTGAGCTCGCCGGAACCGCCGCTGCCTGCCGGACCGCCCAGCAGGGGCGACAGCCCGCGGGCCACGCCGGTCTCGTTGCCGTACATGGCTGCCGTGTCGAAGTGCCGGTAGCCGGCATCCAGGGCTGCTGCCACGAGATCCGCGGTCCCCGCCGCCGGAACCTTGTAGAGCCCGAAACCGAGCTGGTCAATCAGCACGCCGTTGTTCAGGCCAAGCCGGGGTGAGGTTCTCATGTCCACGACTCTACCCACTTGCCGCCGCGAGCCCCTCAAAGTCCACCAACCGCCGCGCAGTGGCCTCGTCCAGGATGAGGTCCGTGGCCAGGCCTGCTGTGAGTGCGCCGCGGAGGCCGTTGATCTTCGATTCCCCGGAGACCACGCAGATCCTCCGCCGGACCTCCCTCAGCTGCGCCAGGGAGGGGCCGGTGGAACGCTCGTTGAGCACAATGCCGTCAGAGGAGCCGTCGCCGCGGAAAAACACCGTTGCAACGTCGCCCACCACGTCCGAGGTGGCCAGGATATTCAGGTCGCATTCGTCCAGGTAACCGCCGGCGTAGACGTGGCTGGGGTAGTCGGCGTCCACGGAACCGACACCGAAAATGGCGATGCTCATCTTGGCCTGCAGTTCCAGGATCCGCTGCACGCTGCGCTCATTCCACATGGCCGTTTTGGTTCCGGCGTGGTCGAAGAACGCGGGCACCGGGAACTGCTCCACCCGTGCACCGTAGGCACTGCCGAAGCGGCGCATGATGTCGCTGGCGTACGTGATTCCCGTGGTGTGCATGTTGCCCGCGCCGTTCAGTTGGACGATCACGCTGTCGTGCGTGATCTTCCGGGTGAGGTGCCTGCTGACGGCGCTCAGGGTGGAGCCCCAGGCCACGCCGATGATGGCGTTCGAGTCCACGATGGGCCCGATGGTCCGGGCCGCCTGCATCGCCACCCGGTCAAGGGTTTCGGCCTCGTTGAGCGTTTCCAGGACCGGAACCACGTGCACGTCCACGTTGTAGTGGCGGCGGATCATGCCTTCCAGCTCGGGTCCGGTGTCCAGGGGATTGCGGATCTGGATCTGCACGAGGCCCGAGTCCCGGGCGGAGGAAAGCAGCCGGGAAACGGTGGAGCGGGACGTCCTGAGCTCGCGGGCGATGGCATCCATTGTGAGGTCCTGGAGGTAATACATCTGCGCAGCCCGAAGCGCGTCGGAATGCCGGGAGGGGTCCATTGCAGGTCCGTTCTGCACGTTTGTGCATAGAGCTTGACGCCATTTTCCATTATTCAAAAGAATAGTTGTAAAGGCGGCACACCTCCGGGCGGCCGCACCGCACCAAGCCCAAGGGAGTCGTTTTGGGACCGAAGGAAACACCCGCAGAACCAGCAGCCGCGGCACCGCAGCCGGGCGCTGAACGCACCTCAGTGCACAACCTCCGCCGGCGGCCGCACGCCAAGGTGCTGGTGGTGGGCGGCGGCATCAACGGTGTGGGAACGTTCCGCGACCTGGCGCTGCAAGGCGTGGACGTTGCGCTCGTGGAACGCGGCGACTACTGCCAGGGCGCCAGCGGAGCCTCCTCGCACATGATCCACGGCGGCATCCGCTACCTGGAAAACGGTGAGTTCCGTCTGGTCCAGGAGTCGGTGGTGGAACGCAACCGGCTGCTCCGCATTGCCCCCCACTACGTGAAGCCGCTGCAGACCACCATCCCCATCTTCAGCACGTTCTCCGGCATCCTGTCCGCACCGGCCCGGTTCCTGACCCACAAGCAGGGCAAGCCCAAGGAACGCGGCGCGTTCCTCATCAAAGTGGGCCTGAGCCTCTACGATTCCTTCTCCCGCGACGGCGGCACCGTTCCCCGGCACCAGTTCCGCGGCCGGAAGCGTGCCCTGGCCGAGCTGCCCCGCCTGCGGCAGGACGTCAAGTACGCGGCCACCTACTTCGATGCCTCGGTGCACAACCCCGAACGGCTCACCCTCGACGTCCTCCAGGACGGCGAAAAAGCCGGCCAGTCCGGCTCCGCCGCGGCCCAGGGCGACACCGCCCGGGCCAGCAACTACCTGTCCCTGGTATCAACGACGGAGCAGCCCAACGCCGGCACCGGCCGCGGCAGCACGGTCCGGCTCCGCGACGAACTGACGGGGGAGGAGTTCGACTTCACCGCCGACGTCATCGTCAACACCACCGGCGCCTGGGTGGATCAGACCAACGGGGCCATGGGATCGGCGTCGACCTTTATGGGCGGCACCAAGGGCTCGCACATTGTGCTGGACCATCCCGCCCTGCTGGACGCCTGCCAGGGCCGGGAAATCTTCTTCGAGCACACCGACGGCCGGATCGTCCTGATCTACCCCATGGGCGACCGCGTCCTGGTGGGCACCACCGACGTGGACGCGGACATGGCACAGGACGCCGTCTGCACCGACGAGGAGATCGACTACTTCTTCGAACTGGTGGGCCACGTCTTCCCGGACATCCCCGTCTCGCGGGAGCAGATTGTCTACACCTTCTCCGGCGTCCGCCCGCTGCCCCGGCACGATGCAACCCAGCCCGGCTTCGTCTCCCGCGATTACCGGATTGAACGCCGCGGCCCCGGTGCCGGCGCCCCGCAGGCGGCGCCCGTCCTCAGCCTGGTGGGCGGCAAATGGACCACGTTCCGGGCCCTGGCCGAGCACCTCACCAACGATGTCCTGGCCGAACTGGGCGAGCAGCGCAAGGTGTCGACGGCGCAACTGGCCATCGGCGGCGGCGCCGGCTTCCCGGCCGACGAGGCCGGGGTTCAGGCCTGGATCAAGGCGCACATGACAGCAGACCGGGACGCTGACCGCACGGCGGGGCTCCTGACCCGCTACGGTACCCGCGCCGAAGCCGTCATGGAGTTCCTTGACGCCGCGCCGGACCGTGCCCTGCACTCCACCCGCGAACTGAGTGTCCGGGAACTGGAGTTCATGGCCGCCAACGAGCAGGTGGGCCACCTCGTGGACATCCTGGTCCGCCGCACCTCCCTGGCCTTCCGGGGCCTGGTGACCGGCGAACTGCTCAATGAAATGGCCGATGTCCTGGGCGCCCCGCTGCACTGGGATGCCGCCGCCAGGGCCGCCGAAGTGCGGCACGCCCAAGAGGTGCTGCAGCGGTTCCACCGCGTGGAAATCCACAGCCTGGTCGCCTGAGGCCGGACTGACCGCCGGGGCGGCAAACCGCCCCGGCCCAACGGCCCCCAACCCGCAGGGGCCAACAACAGAGATAATAGGAGTCAAAGATGTCTCTTGGAATTGTGTTCCTTTCCGAGCTTTTCGGAACGGCGATGGTCACCCTCCTGGGTTGTGGCGTCGTCGCAAACGTCGCCCTTCGGGGGACGAAAGGAAATAACGGCGGGTTCCTGATGGTCACCTGGGGCTGGGGAATTGCAGTCTTCGCCGGTGTGTTTGTCGCCGCGAAGTCCGGCGCGCACCTGAACCCGGCCGTCACCCTGGGCAAGCTCACCAACGGCGGCGCCACCTACGCCCCGGACGTTCCCATTTCGTTCGCCTCCACGGTGACCTACCTGGGCGCCGAACTGCTGGGTGCCTTCATCGGCGCCGTGGTCTGCTGGCTCGCCTATAAGCAGCACTTCGACGCCGAACCCGAGCCCGCAGCCAAGCTTGGTGTGTTTTCCACGGGCCCCGCGATCCGGGCCACCCCGTGGAACCTGGCCACGGAAATCATCGCCACCTTCGTCCTGGTCTTCGTTATCCTCGCCTTCGGCGGGACCCCCTCAGGCCTTGGCCCCCTCGCCGTGGCGCTGCTCGTCGTCGGCATCGGCATCTCCCTCGGCGGCCCCACCGGCTACGCCATCAACCCGGCCCGTGACCTCGGTCCCCGCATCGCCCACGCCCTGCTCCCCATCAAAGGCAAGGGTTCCAGCGACTGGAGCTACGCCTGGATCCCGGTGGCAGGCCCCCTGGCGGGCGGGGCCCTGGCCGGCCTCGTGGCCAAGATTGTGCCGATCATTTTTATCGCCGCTGCCTGACCTGACCCACGGGCGCTTCAGCCCAACCGCTCCACCAACCATGAACCGTCACTCACTGACAAGACAAGGACGTCACCATGAACCAGTACGTAATCGCCATCGACCAGGGCACCACCAGCACGCGCGCCATCATTTTTGACCACAGCGGGGCGATCGTCTCCTCCGGCCAGATGGAACACGAGCAGATCTTCCCGCAGGCCGGGTGGGTGGAACACAACGCTGCCGAAATCTGGAACAACACCCGGGAGGTCATTGCCTCCGCCCTGTCCAAGGCGAACCTGACCCGCCACGACATCGCCGCCGTCGGGATCACCAACCAGCGCGAAACCGCCGTCGTGTGGGACAAAACCACCGGCGAGCCCGTGTACAACGCCATCGTATGGCAGGACACCCGCACGCAGGACATCGTCGATGAACTGTCCAAGGACGGCGGCGGGGACCGGTTCAAGCCAAAAGTCGGCCTGCCCCTGGCCACCTACTTCTCCGGCACCAAAATCAAGTGGATCCTGGACAACGTGGCCGGCGCCCGCGAAAAGGCCGAGGCCGGCGACCTGGTGTTCGGCAACACCGATGCCTGGGTCCTGTGGAACCTCACCGGCGGCGTTGACGGCGGCGTCCACGTCACGGACGTCACCAACGCCTCCCGCACCCTGTTTATGGACCTCGAAACCCTTCAGTGGGACGAGGAAATCCTCGGCATCTTCGGCGTCCCGCTCAGCATGATGCCCGAGATCCGCTCCTCCTCCGAGGTCTACGGCCAGGTCCACGGCTCCCAGCTGCTCCGCGAAACGCCCGTCGCCGGTATCCTGGGCGACCAGCAGGCCGCCACGTTCGGGCAGGCAGCGTTCCAGACCGGCGAAGCCAAAAACACCTACGGCACCGGCTGCTTCCTCATCTTCAACACCGGTGAGGAAATCGTCCACTCCAAAAACGGCCTGCTCACCACGGTCGGCTACAAGCTTGGCGACGCTGCGCCGCACTACGCCCTGGAAGGCTCCATCGCCGTCACCGGTTCCCTGATCCAGTGGCTGCGCGACAATCTCGGCCTGATCAGCAGCGCACCGGAGGTGGAAACGCTTGCCGCCGCCGTCGAGGACAACGGCGGCGTGTACATCGTCCCGGCCTTCTCCGGCCTCTTCGCCCCCTACTGGCGCTCCGATGCCCGCGGCGCCATTGTGGGGCTCACCCGGTACGTCAACAAAAACCACATCGCCCGGGCCGCGCTGGAATCCACGGCGTTCCAGACCCGCGAGGTCCTCGACGCAGTCAACGCCGACTCCGGCGTGCCGCTGACCGAACTGAAGGTCGACGGCGGCATGGTCGCCAACGATGCCCTGATGCAGTTCCAGGCGGACATCCTCGGCGTTCCCGTCATTCGGCCCAAGGTCGTGGAAACCACCGCCCTGGGCGCCGCGTACGCTGCGGGCCTCGCCGTGAACTTCTGGAAGGACCTCGGCGAGCTGTCTGCCAACTGGTCCGAAGACAAGCGGTGGGAACCCCAGCTGGACCAGGCCGAGCAGGACCGCCAGCTGCGGCTCTGGAAGAAAGCCGTCACCAAGTCCATGGACTGGGTCGACGAGGACGTGAAGTAGCACCGGCTTAGCTGATGCCTTCCCTGTTAAGGGGGCCCCGCCCGCTTCGCGGACGCCCGAAGCCGCTCCCGGGCCCCCTTAACAGCTCGGCATGCCCGGGCCGGTACATTCAGCCGCCCGTAGCGACTTACGCTAAAGTGGATTCATGCGTGCGATCCTCTTGCTTAGTCAGCCGCCGGGTGTCCGAAACATTGGATAGCTGAGCGGCAGCCCCTCCATGGAGAGGGGCTTTTGTGTGTCCGGGGTACTTTCCGGGCCGGCAGCAGGAGGATCAAGCCGTTATGGCAGTACAGATGCCGTGACAGAACAGAAGAGGGCAGCAGTGGGCGTTCAGCCGGAGACCAAGACCGGAACAGCAGCATCAGCAGCGGAGGCGCCCGAAGAAGGCGCCTACAGCTTTACCGCCATGGAGGCCAGATGGCCCAAGGTG
This sequence comes from Pseudarthrobacter sp. MEB009, assembly GCF_030208875.1. Lineage (NCBI taxonomy): Bacteria > Bacillati > Actinomycetota > Actinomycetes > Micrococcales > Micrococcaceae > Pseudarthrobacter > Pseudarthrobacter sp. MEB009. The sequence goes on along the minus strand of NZ_JARVTC010000004.1, from coordinate 321,381 downwards.
TGGGATGACCTCCAGGTCTTCACACCTGTGGATGACGGCTCGAAGGAACGCCGCTACGTGCTGGACATGTTCCCGTACCCGTCCGGCGACCTGCACATGGGCCACGCCGAAGCGTTCGCCATGGGTGATGTGGTGGCCCGTTACCTCCGCCAGCAGGGCTTCGACGTGCTGCACCCCATCGGCTGGGACTCCTTCGGCCTGCCCGCGGAAAACGCGGCCATCAAGCGCAACGCCCACCCCAGCGAGTGGACCTACGCCAACATCGACACCCAGGCTGCGTCCTTCAAGCGGTACGCGATTTCCGCTGACTGGTCCCGCCGCCTGCATACCTCGGACCCCGGCTACTACCGCTGGACCCAGTGGCTGTTCAAACGCTTCTACCAGCGTGGACTGGCCTACCGCAAGGATTCCCCGGTCAACTGGTGCCCCAAGGACCAGACGGTGCTGGCCAACGAACAGGTGGTCAACGGCGCCTGCGAACGCTGCGGCACCATCGTCACCAAGAAGTCGTTGAACCAGTGGTACTTCAAGATCACCGACTATGCCGACCGGCTGCTCGATGACATGGAGCAGCTCCGCGGCCACTGGCCCGAGCGGGTCCTGGCCATGCAGAAAAACTGGATCGGCCGCTCCGAAGGAGCCCACGTCACGTTCGTGATCGAGGCCGACGGCGAAAAGCCCGCCAAGGACGTCACGGTCTTCACCACGCGCCCGGACACCCTGTACGGGGCAACGTTCTTTGTGGTGGCCGCTGACGCGCCGATCGCCGTCGAACTCGTCACCGCGGGACACGCCGACGCCCTGGACGCCTACCGCGAACAGGTCAAAGCACTCTCCGACATCGAACGCCAGTCCACGGAACGGGACAAAACCGGCGTCTTCACCGGCCGCTACGCCATCAACCCGCTCAACGGCGAAAAGCTGCCCGTCTGGGCCGCCGACTACGTCCTGGCGGACTACGGCACCGGTGCCATCATGGCCGTCCCTGCCCACGACCAGCGCGACCTCGACTTTGCCCGGACCTTCGACCTGCCCGTCCGGACCGTCCTGGACACCGGCGAGGAGGACCCCTCCGTGTCCGGTACCGCAACGGCAGGGGAGGGCACCCTGGTCAACTCCGGCGAACTGGACGGCCTGCCCAAGGCCGAGGCGATCCCCGCCGCGATCGCCATGCTGGAGCGCCAAGGCACCGGTGAGAAGTTCGTGAACTTCAGGCTCCGCGACTGGCTGCTGAGCCGGCAGCGGTTCTGGGGCACCCCCATCCCCATCATCCACTGCCCGTCCTGCGGCGAAGTCCCCGTCCCGGACGACCAACTGCCCGTAACCCTGCCCGCTGACCTGCGCGGCGAGGACCTGTCCCCGAAGGGCACCTCCCCGCTGGCCGCCGCCGAAGCGTGGGTCAACGTTGACTGCCCCTCCTGCCACGGCCCGGCAAAGCGCGACACGGACACCATGGACACGTTTGTGGACTCGTCCTGGTACTTCCTCCGGTTCGTTTCCCCGGACTTCACCGAGGGCCCGTTTGATCCGGCCAAGATCAACGACTGGATGCCGGTGGGGCAGTACGTGGGCGGCGTTGAGCACGCCATCCTGCACCTGCTGTACGCCCGGTTCTTCACCAAGGTCATCAACGACCTCGGCCTGATCGAAGCCAACGAGCCGTTCAGTGCGCTCCTGAACCAGGGGCAGGTGCTCAACGGCGGCAAAGCCATGAGCAAGTCCCTGGGCAACGGTGTGGACCTCGGCGAGCAGCTGGACAAGTACGGTGTTGACGCCGTCCGCCTGACCATGGTGTTCGCCTCCCCGCCCGAGGACGACGTGGACTGGGCCGATGTTTCCCCGTCCGGGTCCGCCAAGTTCCTGGCCCGGGCCTGGCGCCTGGCCCAGGACGTCACCAGCGGAGCGGGCACCGATGCCGCATCAGGTGACCGGGCCCTGCGCTCCGTGACCCACAGGACCATCGCGGACGCTGCGGAACTGCTGGACGCCAACAAGTTCAACGTGGTGGTGGCCAAGCTGATGGAACTGGTCAACGCCACCCGCAAGGCCATCGACTCCGGCGCCGGCGGCGCTGACCCGGCCGTCCGGGAAGCCACCGAGGCCGTTGCTGTGATCCTCAGCCTCTTCGCCCCTTACACGGCCGAGGACATGTGGAACGTCCTGGGGCACCCCGCCTCGGTCGCGAACGCCGGCTGGCCCGAACATGATCCGGCCCTCTTGGTCCAGGACACGGTCACGGCAGTCGTCCAGGTCCAGGGGAAGGTCCGGGACCGCCTCGAGGTGTCCCCGGACGTCTCCGAAGACGAGCTGCGTGAACTGGCGCTGGCATCGGACAACGTCCAGCGTGCCCTCGACGGCCGCGGCATCCGCACCGTAATCGTCCGGGCCCCTAAACTGGTCAACATCGTCCCGGCCTGACCGGGAACCGGCCGCCCTTCCCGGGCGGCCGGCACCAGACCAGGAGGCCCCCTTGCCCGAGAGCAATCCGGTTGCGTGGCACTGGTTCCGGGCGCGCCTGGCGGGACTCCGCCCGGCGCCCCGGCCCGCACCGGTCGCCCCCGGGGCGCCGCGGGTGCGGACCGCCGTCGTCACTGACTCTGCAGCCGCGTTGCCGGTGGACTGGGCGGCCACCAACGCCCCGGACGGCGCCCTCACGGTCATTCCCATGCCGGTCATGGTGGGCGCTGATATCTATGGCGAGGGTGAAGACGACATCCTCGAAACCATCGCCCTTGCCCTGGCCGCCGGAAAAGCCGTCAAAACGTCCCGGCCTTCACCCGGACAATTCGAACAGGCGTACCGCACGGCCGAGCGGCTCGGATTCGAGTCGGTGGTCTCGATCCATCTCTCAGGTGACCTTTCCGGCACCGCTGATGCGGCCCGGCTTGCGGCCACCAGGGTGCAGATCCCCGTGGAGGTAGTGGACTCCCGGACGGTGGGCATGGCGCAGGGCATCGCCGTCCAGGCAGCTGTCCACGCCGCGTCCGCGGGGGCGGAGGCTGCCGCGGTAGCGGCAGCAGCAGCCGACCAGGCCGGCCGGACGTCTGTCCGCTTCTATGTCCCCAGCCTTGAGCAACTGCGCCGGGGCGGCCGCATCGGCGCCGCAGCGTCCCTGGTGGGGACCATGCTGGCCATCAAACCGCTCCTGGCCGTGGACGGCGGGAAGATCGTGCCGCTGGAGAAGGTCCGCTCGGCTGCAAGGGCCGTGGCCCGGCTGGAGGAACTGGTCGCGGCCGAAGTTGCGGCGCACCCACTGCCGGTGCCACGGCTGGCGCTGCACCACTTCGGCAATCCCGCCGAAGCCGAGGCACTGGCTGAGCGGCTTGCCGTAGCCTTGCCGCAGTGCGCCCCGGCGCAGATCAGCTCACTGCCTGCTGTGCTTGCCGCGCATGCCGGGTTGGGCGTTCTTGCCGTTATCGTGGCGCATGACGCACCTGGCGATCAATCCGGTGGATCCTGGCCCACTGGAGCGGGGTTACCACTGTCGCTTTGAACGAAGGGGCAGAGCCGGGATGACCCAAATGCCCTTGGTATTGCTTTTGGTACTGCGTGATTTACCTTGCCTGCAGGAGAATATCCCGGTGGCTGATTCCAGGCAGTATCGTTCGTAAGCCGGTCACGGCCGGACCCTTCCCTGCCGCACTGTCCACATAGGATCACGGCCCCCTGTTGCCGGGCGGGCCGGCTTCCTAGCGTGGAACCATGTCAGGCCGGGAATCTCGTGCAGCGCGCCCGCCGGCGCGCCACGCGCCGGCCCGGCTGGAAGCCACCGTGGGAAAGTCTCCGGGGCTGCTGGCCGATGTGGCAGGGGAACCGTTCGAATACCGGAACGCCGGTTCTGCCGGTGGGAAAGAAAACGCGGAAGTGCCCTCGGCCGGCGGCCTGCGGGGCGCGAGGCTCCGGTGGCGGCTTGGCCTGCGCCTGGCTGTGCTGCTCGGAGTCCTTTCGCTCCTAGCCGGTGCCTGGTTTTGGTGGCTTGCGGCCGCCGGGCAGCCCGGGATCCTTCCGCTGGGAGCGGAGTCGGCGGCAGGACCCAGCCCTGCCGCAGACGGCGGGGATCCGAACCGGGAAAACACGCCCGACGCCGGTCCGGAACCGTCAGTGCCCGGCGCCGCGGCAGCGGTGGACGTTGTGGTGCACGTGGCCGGGGCCGTTGGCCGGCCGGGAGTTGTCCGGTTGCCCGCCGGCAGCCGGGTCCAGGACGCAGTCACCGCGGCAGGCGGAAGCGTGCCCGGCGCGGATCTGGACCTGCTCAACCTGGCGCTGGTCCTGGTGGACGGGCAGAAAATCCTGGTGCCGGTGGCGGGGGAGCCGTTGCCGGCCGCCGGTGGCGGCGCCGTCGGGGACAGCGGCCTACCCGACGGCCCGGCCCCGCCCGTCCTGAAGGTCAACCTGAACACGGCGGACGCCGAAACGCTGGCGACGCTGCCCAAGGTGGGTCCTGTACTGGCGCAGCGGATCGTGCTGTGGCGCAAGGAGCACGGGCCGTTCAGGACCACCGCGGAACTCGATGCCGTGGACGGTGTAGGACCCAAGCTGCTCGAGGCGCTTCTGCCTTTGGTCACGGTCTGACATGCGGCCGCGGATCCAACGGGGGTGCCCGTGACCGGCACTGGCCGGTCCGGCCGTAAAAGCCCGTGGAGCCGGTATGTGGACTCGGCGGTCCAGGGACCGCGGCCCGCGCCGGACGGTAGCCAGGCCGGGAGGCCCGGTGCCGTGTCCACCTCGGCACGCCTGCGCCGTTACGACGCCTTCCTGGACCTCCGCCGGCGGGTGCTGCCGGCAGCAGCGGCGGCGCAGCCGGACGACGGCAGGGCAAAGCCTGCCGGCCCCGGCACCCGGAGACGGACCGATCTCCGGCTGGTGCTCCCCGCACTGGCCGCTTGGGGCGCAGCAGTCGCGGGGCTCTGGCTGCCGCCGCTGGCCCTCGGTTTCGCGTGTTGTCTGCTGCTCGCAGCCTCGGCTGCGCTCCTGGCCGGCCACCGTTACGGTCGGCGCACCGTGCGCACCGTGCGCACCGTGCGCCCGGTGGGGCGTGGCGGCCGTTCGTTCCCCGCCACCGCCGCCGTCGCGCTGGCCCTGGCCGCCACCGTTGCCGCCCACGCGGCGGTGGCTGCGGGCCAACGCACTGACGGTCCGCTGGCTGACGCGGTCGCTGCCGGAAAGTCGGTGGTGGCGTTGGTGGAAGTGGCGGCAACGCCCAAAGCCCTCAACCTGGCGGGCCATTCTTCCGGACCCCAGCGATGGGCGGTGCCCGTCTGGACGGTGGAGATCAGCACCGGCGGGGTCCTCGTGCGCACCAGGGCGCAACTGCTGGTGATGGGCGGCGGGGCCTGGGGAGCCGCAGTACCGGGCCAGCAGCTACGGGCCGCGGGCAAACTCCGCGCGCCGGGTCCGGGAAGTCTGGAAACCGGCATCCTTGCTGCTTCCGCAGCACCCGCCACCATGTCCGACGGGGCCGGGCTGAACGCAGCGGCCGCGGACCTGCGGGCCCGCTTTGTGGCTGCCTGCCGGTTCCTGGGCCCGGATGCCAGCGGGCTGCTGCCGGGCCTGGTCACCGGCGATACCAGTGTCCTGGACGAAGACCTCATGGTTGCCATGAAATCGGTGGGCATGACCCACCTGACCGCAGTATCCGGGGCGAATTGCAGCCTGGTCCTGGGCGGACTGCTGCTGGCGGCCCGAAGGTTCCGGCTGCCGCGGGTGCCGGCGGCCGGCGTCGCGCTTGGTGGCCTTGGATTGTTTGTGGTGCTGGTGGGCCCGGAGGCAAGCGTCCTCCGCGCGGCCGTGATGGGCGGCGTTGCCGTGGCAGCGCTGGCCTGTGGGCGGTCCGGGCGCGGCCTGAGCTTCCTGTGCCTGGCCGTGATCGGGCTGCTATTGCTTGATCCGGGGCTGGGTGGCAGTTTCGGGTTCCTCCTGTCCGTCCTGGCAACATTGGGCATCATCGTGCTGGGCAGGCGGCTCATTGAATGGACGCCCGCGGCAGTTCCGCGCTGGATGGCCGCTGCTGTTGCGGTGCCGCTGTCCGCCCAACTGCTGTGCGGTCCGGTCACGGTCCTGCTGCAGCCCGGATTTTCGACGTACTCGCTCCTGGCCAACGTGCTGGCCGCCCCACTGGTGGCGCCGGTGACGCTGCTGGGGACTGCGGCGGTTCCGATGCTGGCGGTGGCGGAGTGGTGGGCTGTTCCCCTTATTGCCGGTGCCGGCTTGTTCAGCGCAGGAGTGGCCGCCATCGCACGCTTCGCGACTGCGCTGCCTGCGGCCACGGTGCCGTGGGCCGAGGGGATCCCCGGCGTGCTGTCCATGGCCCTGCTCTCCGCGCTGACCTTCGGAGCTGTGTGGGCCTCAGTCCGGCCGCGCAGGACGGCGCGTAAGATCCTGGCCTGCCACCGGCACACCGAACGGCTGCTGGCACAACTGGAAACGTGGGGACGGACTGGCCCGGCCCGCTTCCCCGGGCGCCGCCGCTTGGCCGGACGGCAAGGACATGGCAGGGTTGGAAACTCCACAAAACTCTCCGGAAGGAACCCCCGATGGCCGCTGCACAAAAACGGGCACCCAGCTCACCGGCAGCCAACATGGCCACGTGGCGGGACGTAAGCCCTGCCGCGATCGTGCTGGTAGGCGGGCCTGAGGAGTACCTGGGGATCCGTGCCATGGACAGGGTCCGGGCGCAGGTCCGCGCGGCTGCCCCGGATGTGGAAGTGAGCCGCATCAACGCTGCAGCCTATGAACCAGGCACCCTGCTGATGCAGGTCAGCCCCTCGCTCTTCGGCGAGAGCAAGCTCATCGAGGTCGAAGCCGTTGAGTCCATGAACGAAGCGTTCCTGACCGATGCCCTGGCCTATCTTGGCAGGCCGGAGGAGGACGCGGTCCTGGTGCTCCGGCACGGTGGGGGAGCACGCGGCAAAAAGCTGCTGGACGCGATCCGCAAGGGCGGCTGGCCCGTGGTGGACTGCCAGCCCCTGAAGAAGGACGCTGAAAAAGCCGCTTTTGTTGTCTCGGAGTTCAAGGCGGGCGGCCGCCGGATCGAGCAGGAAGCAGTCCAGGCGCTGGTCAACGCAGTGGGGGCCAGCCTTTCTGAGCTTGCCGCGGCCTGCAGCCAGCTGATTGCGGACGCCGGCACCACCGTGACCTCGGAGCTTGTGGACCGCTACTACGGCGGACGCATCGAGGCCACCGCCTTCAAGGTGGCCGACGCCGCCATGGCCGGGAACGGACCACTCGCGCTGTCCACCCTTCGGCACGCCCTCGCCACCGGCGCGGATCCTGTCCCGTTGGTTGCCGCGCTTGCTGCAAAGCTGCGGACCGTGGCACGCGTGGCCGGGGCGTCAGGCTCGTCGGCCCAGATCGCCGCCGAACTGGGCATGCAGCCCTGGCTGGTGGAACAGGCCCAGCGGGATGTCCGGCGCTGGACCCCGGACGGCCTGGTCCGGTCCATCCAGGCCACAGCCGAGGCCGACGCCCAGGTGAAGGGACTGTCCAGGGATCCCGTTTATGCCGTGGAGCACGCCGTGACGGTTATCGCCATGTCGGTCCAGGGCCGCTGACCCTTCAGCGAGGAACGGCCCAGCACGTTAAAGATGTGTGGCCGGCACCTTACGGTACCGGCCACAACCATCAGTTCAGTGAACTGGAAACCTTACAGTGCGTTGACCTTCTTGGAGATCGCCGACTTGCGGTTCGCTGCGTTGTTCTTGTGCAGAACACCCTTGCTGACAGCCTTGTCCAGCTTGCGGCTGGCAGTGGCCAGGGCAGCAGCCGCTGCATCCTTGTCGGTGGAATCAACGGCGGTGTTGACGGCGCGGATGGCCGTCTTCAGCTCGGACTTGACTGCGTTGTTGCGCAGGCGTGCCTTCTCGTTGGTGAGGATGCGCTTCTTCTGGGACTTGATATTCGCCACGTGTGAACTCTCTTTTTAATGCGGAAATGGTCTAGAGGGCTTTCAGATTGGCCATTGACTGAGCGGCGTGGGGATACCTATGGCGGCCAACCATCTGTGGCCGTCGACCTGCACGGACACACAGCTATAAAGAATAGCAGGTCAGCTGCCGGGCTGGCCATTTGACGGTCAGGTCCAGCCGTGTCGCTTCCGCAGCCCGGCGGCCACCTTCTCGAAGCGGGCACGGTCCAGAACGGCGCCCTCGCGGCGGATCGCGTCCGGCCGGATCTGCAGGACCCTGTCCAGGAGTGCTTCGCTGGGCCTGCCCTGCGTGTCCCATGGCCCGGCTCCCAAGTCGATGTAAACCCCGTCGGAGCGGGATGCAGGAACGTGGTCCTTGCTGGTGAGCATCAGGCCCAGGAGGTATGCGCCGCTGTTGCCCACCAGCAGGACGGGGCGGTCCTTCCCCCGGCTGTAGTCCTCCTCATACGGAACCCACGCCCACACCACCTCGCCCGGGTCCGGATCTCCGTCGGGGGCGGGGGAATACCGGACGGTGCTGCGGCCGCGGAAGTCGCCCGGGTAGCCGGCGGTTCCGGACTGCTGCGTTCCGGACTGTGCAGTCCCCGCACGCGGGGCAGGGCGCCGTGTCGGGGGAGCGGGGGGTTGCCGGCGCGTGCCGGACGGTGGGACCGCGCCGGCCTTCTGCAGGATCCGGAGGCCCGTGCGGACGGCGTTCACCACGGTTCGAAGATTGATAGCCATTCCGCAACATTAGCGCCGGGCGCCGGGCCCGGGGAATGCGCACCGTGGCGGCAGGAATGCGTGCACGGCGCCCCGGACGTGGGACACTGGAGGTTGAAGATGGGCGGTCCTCCGGCCCGGGCACGTTTGTGTGCCCTCCGGCCCCGCCACGTGAAGCCAACAGTAAGGACCCTGCGTGTCTCCCATGGCCCGCACCGCCCCGGTGCCCGCCGCGACAGATCCGGCCATTATTCGGAACTTCTGCATCATCGCGCACATCGACCACGGTAAATCCACCCTCGCCGACCGCATGCTGCAGTACACCGGAGTGGTCCAGTCGCGCGATATGAAGGCCCAGTACCTGGACCGGATGGACATCGAGCGTGAGCGCGGCATCACCATCAAGTCCCAGGCCGTCCGCATGCCCTGGGAACGCGATGGCGTCAGCTATGCCCTGAACATGATCGACACCCCCGGCCACGTTGACTTCACCTACGAGGTTTCCCGGTCGCTGGCGGCCTGCGAAGGCGCCGTTCTGCTCGTGGACGCGGCACAAGGCATCGAGGCCCAGACCCTGGCCAACCTGTACCTGGCCATGGAGAACAACCTCACCATCATCCCGGTCCTGAACAAGATCGACCTGCCGGCCGCGCAGCCCGAGAAGTACGCCGCTGAACTGGCGAGCCTGATCGGCGGCGATCCCGAGGACGTCCTGCGGGTCTCCGGCAAGACCGGCGCCGGCGTCGAGGCCCTCCTGGACAAGATCGTGCACGACCTGCCTGCTCCCCAGGGCGATCCCAACGCCCCGGCCCGCGCCATGATCTTCGACTCGGTGTACGACACCTACCGCGGCGTGGTCACCTACGTCCGTGTGGTTGACGGCATGCTGCACCCCCGCGAGCGCATCCAGATGATGTCCACCCGCGCCACCCACGAACTCCTCGAAATCGGCGTGAGCTCCCCGGAGCCCACCCCGTCCAAGGGGCTCGGCGTCGGTGAGGTGGGCTACCTGATCACCGGCGTGAAGGACGTGCGCCAGTCCAAGGTGGGTGACACCGTCACCAACCTGGCCAAGCCCGCCTCGGAATCGCTGCCCGGCTATGCGGACGCCAAGCCCATGGTGTTCTCCGGCCTGTACCCGCTGGACGGCGCCGATTACCCGGTGCTGCGCGACGCCCTCGAAAAGCTCATGCTCAATGACGCAGCCCTCGTTTACGAACCGGAGACCTCAGCGGCGCTGGGCTTCGGCTTCCGGGTGGGTTTCCTGGGCCTGCTCCACCTGGAAATCACCCGCGAACGGCTGGAACGGGAATACAACCTCGCCCTGATCTCCACGGCACCGAACGTTGAGTACGAGGTGACGCTGGAGGACAAAAAGGTGGTCCAGGTGACCAACCCCAGCGAATACCCCACAGGGAAGGTTGCCGAGGTCCGCGAACCCATGGTGTCCGCCACCATCCTGGCCCCCAATGAATTCGTGGGCGCCATCATGGAACTGTGCCAGAGCCGCCGTGGCGTGCTGGGCGGCATGGACTACCTTTCCGAGGACCGGGTGGAAATCCGGTACCGCTTGCCGCTGGCCGAGATTGTGTTCGACTTCTTCGACATCCTCAAATCCAAGACCCGCGGCTACGGTTCCCTCGACTGGAAGGCAGACGGCGAACAGGCCGCCGACCTGGTCAAGGTCGACATCATGCTCCAGGGCGAGCAGGTGGATGCCTTCAGTGCCATCACGCACCGCGACAAGGCCTACGCCTACGGCGTTATGATGACCGGCAAGCTCCGCGAACTGATCCCGCGCCAGCAGTTCGAGGTGCCCATCCAGGCCGCGATCGGCTCCCGCATCATCGCCCGCGAAAGCATCCGCGCCATCCGCAAGGACGTGCTGGCCAAGTGCTACGGCGGTGACATCACCCGAAAGCGCAAACTGCTGGAGAAGCAAAAAGAAGGCAAAAAGCGCATGAAGATGGTGGGCACCGTGGAAGTGCCGCAGGAAGCGTTCATCGCCGCCCTCACCACCGATGAGTCGAAGGACAAGGCCAAAAAGAAGTGACCACCGCGCAGCCGGGGACCCGCTGATGCCCAGCGTCCTTCCCCTGGGCGACCCGGCGCCGTCGGACGGCCTGCTGCCTGCCCAGGCGGCGGCCGGCGCGGCGGACCGGGCCTTTGGCCTGTACGTCCACATCCCGTTCTGCGCCGTGCGGTGCGGGTACTGCGACTTCAACACCTACACGGCAACGGAACTGGGCGGCGGCGCCTCCCAGGACGCGTATGCCGGCACCGCCGTGTCCGAGGTGGACCTGGCTGCCCGGGTACTCACCGCGTCCGGGCTGCCGGACCGTCCGCTCAGCACGGTGTTCTTCGGCGGCGGCACTCCCACGCTGCTCCCTGCGGAGGACCTTGCGCTGATCCTCCGCGCCGCCATCAGCACGTGGGGGATTGAGGACGGTGCCGAGGTCACCACCGAGGCCAACCCCGATTCGGTGACACCGGAATCCCTTGCCGTGCTGAAGGCAGCCGGTTTCACGCGCGTGTCCTTCGGCATGCAGTCGGCGGTGCCGCACGTCCTGAAGGTCCTGGACCGCACGCACAGCCCGGCCCGGGTTCCGCAGGTGGTCCGGTGGGCCCGCGAGGCAGGCCTGGCGGTCAGCCTCGACCTCATCTACGGCACCCCCGGCGAATCGTTGGACGACTGGCGCCTCTCCCTGGAGACCGCCCTTTCGTACGAACCGGACCACATCAGCGCCTACGCCCTGATTGTGGAGGACGGCACCAAGCTCGCAGCCCAGATCCGGCGCGGGCAAGTGCCTGGAATTGACGACGACGACCACGCGGCCAAGTACGAACTCGCCGACCAGTTGATCACCGCAGCCGGGCTTGGCTGGTATGAGGTCAGCAACTGGGCACGGACTCCGGAGCAGGCCTGCCGCCACAACCTGGCCTACTGGCGGGGGGACGACTGGTGGGGCATCGGGCCGGGCGCCCACTCGCATGTTGGCGGGGTCCGCTGGTGGAACGTCAAGCACCCCACCGCCTACGCGGGGCGGCTGGGCCAGGGCGTCTCGCCCGCTGCCGGGCGGGAGACGCTGGATGCGGAAACGCGCAACGTGGAGCGGGTCATGCTGGCGGCCAGGCTCAGCGGCGGCCTCCGGATTGACTCATTGGGCGATGCCGGCCGCCGGCAGGTGGCGGGCCTGATCGCCGATTCCCTGGTTGAACCCACTGCGGCGTTCCGCGGAACACTCGTGCTCACCCTCAAGGGCAGGCTGCTGGCGGACGCCGTGGTGCGGCGGATCCTCCCGGACTGACTGACCCGCAGCCGGCGCGGTTAACGGCTCAGGCCGTTGGCGGACTGTTCAGTGCCGTAACGGTCCGGGTGGTGCTGTCCCACAGCCGCGCGTCGGTGCACCGGGCCTCGAGGGTGGCGGCCAGGGTCCCCACTGCCGCGCCCAGCAGCTCTGCCGGAATCCGGCGGGCGAGCGTGACGTGCGGGGTCCAGGCGCCGGGGCGGGTGAGGGGCAAGGCGTCGTTGGCCTGCCGGTGCAGGCCGGCGTGGAGGGCCAGCAGTTGCCTTGATCCCACCACCAGCCGGGCCAGGACGTATTTGCCTTTCCCAGCAGGGAAGAGGACCAGCCCGCCCAGGCGGACGTCCAGTGGAAGGCCCGCCCAGAGCCCGGCCGCTTCGGCCGCAACAGCCAGGCTGTTGCCCGCTGCGAGCGTGATGTGGGGCCTGTTGCTGGGGGCGGTATGGGAGCCCAGGCTGGGCAGGCCCGCCGCGGCCAGCCGGGCCCAGTCCGCCCGGATGCACGCCTCGGCGGGACCGTCGAAGGTCAGCTCGATGCTTCGCACGGGACCCGGCCGTCAGGCGGTGTTACTTGATCCAGCGGAGGTTGAACTGGTAGCGGTAGGGCTGGCCGCGGTTGACGCGGATCCCTGCTGCCACGGAGTAGCAGGTCAGGGCAATCCAGATGAGGGCCGCCGCGACGGCGAAGATGTTTCCGATCACCGGGATGAAGACCAGGATGTTCGCCACCACTGCCGCGATGGTCGGAGGCAGGCTGAAGTTGAGGGCTTCCTTGGATTCCTGGGCCGTGAATGGTCCACGATCACGGAAAATGAGGTAGACGAGCAGCGACGGGATGCAGCCCAGGATGCCGCCGAAGTGCGCCAGCGTGGCCCATTGCCGGTCTTCGCTGGCCGTCAGGGGCAGCGCGTTGGCCGGGACGCCGTGGTATTCGGACCGGCTTTGGCGGCCCTGCGGGTCCCCGTGCCCGCGTGCGTTGTCTGCCACAGTTGTGTTCCTTCGAAGATGCAATAGTGCGTTCGGCGCTGAGGCGCCGGCCGCCCCCGCCGGGAGTGGCAGGTGCTGGTCTACCCAGAATACTGGGTGTTGGCCGGAAGACTGCTTTAGGGAACCGTGAGGAAGTCGATGACTTCCTCCACCCGGCCCAGAAGCGAGGCCTCGAGGTCCGCATAGGTATGCACCGCACCCAGGAGTTTCTGCCACCCCAGCCCCACGTCCTCCTTGGTCTGGTGCGGCCAGCCGAATGCGGCCAGGATCCCGGTTTTCCAGTCCTGCCCGCGCGGCACGGCAGGCCACTTCGCGATGCCCAGCACGGAGGGCCGGATGGCCTGCCACACGTCCACATACGGATGGCCCACAATCAGGACGTTCCCGGCCGCGCCGGGGGAGGCCATTACGGCATCGGCAATGCGCGATTCCTTCGAGTTGGGTACCAGATGGTCCACCAGGACGCCCAGCCGCCGGCCTGGACCGGGGTTGAAGGCCGCCACCGCACCGGCCAGGTCATCGATGCCGTGGAGAGGCTCGACGACGATGCCCTCCACCCTGAGGTCATCGCCCCAGACTTTTTCCACCAGCTCGGCGTCGTGCTTGCCCTCCACCCAGATGCGGCTTGCCTTCGCCACCTGGGCGCGCTGGCCGGCCACCCGAACGGAACCGGAAGCGGTCCGGCCCGCCGCAGTGGTGGGAGCGGCACGCGGCGCAGGCGGAACCAGTTTGATGGGCCGGCCCTCCAGGAGGAAGCCGAACCCCAACCGGAAGGACCGGGACTTTCCCCGCCGGTCCTCCAAGGCCACCACATGCATGCCGCCGGACTTCTCCACCCGGGTTACGGCACCGACCCAGCCGGACTGGACGTCCTCCAAAACCATTCCGCGCTCCACCGGGACCTCGGGCAGGGTGGTGCGGGCCGGGGTGGACATGTCTGCCGGCCCCCAGTTCTGGTAATCCATGGTTGACTCCGCCTCGCAGTTGGTTCGTGGCCCGGAATTTCGCCCGGAGCGGTACCAATGCTAACAACGGGGCGGGGCGTAATAGACTGTTGGCACTAAGGCATGCCGAGTGCTAACTGACGGGGCCGCGTTGCCCAGGCGGCGCGGCGGCCCCAATCCCGGATGGAGGTGGACTATGAGCGAGCCACGCAAGCTGGAAGTCCTGCGGGCCATCGTGGAGGACTACGTCCATTCCCGCGAACCCGTGGGCTCCAAAGCCCTCGTGGAGCGGCACCATCTTGGCGTCTCCAGCGCCACGATCCGCAACGACATGGCGGCCCTGGAGGACGAGGGCCTCATTACGGCGCCGCACACCAGCGCCGGCCGGATCCCCACGGACAAGGGCTACCGCCTGTTTGTGGACCAGATTTCCGCGGTCAAACCGTTGTCGCCGCCGGAACGGCGGGCCATCCAGTCGCTGCTGGAAGGCTCCGATGACCTGGACGATGTCCTGGACCGCACGGTCCGGATGCTCTCCCAGCTGACCAACCAGGTGGCAGTGGTCCAGTACCCGCACCTGAGCCGGGCCCAGATCCGGCACATCGAATTTGTCCTGCTCGCCCCCCGGAAAGTGCTGGTTGTGCTGATTGCCGACAGCGGCAAGGTGGAGCAGCGGGTCATTGACGTTGGCCACGACCTTGCTGACGACGCCCTCGCCGGCCTGCGGACCCGGTTCCTGGCGACCCTTGCCGGGACGCCGCTGGGCCGGCTCAGCATGGTGCTGCCCGCGGTGGTGTCCGCCGTGGCGCCTGTCCACCGCCAGGCCGCGCAGGCCTTGGCCAACGGGCTGGAGATCCTGGGGCAGAACAGCCGCGAGGAACGTATGGTGATGGCGGGGACCGCCAACCTGGCCCGCTCCAACGTGGATTTCCCGCTCAGCATCGGACCCGTCCTGGAAGCCCTGGAGGAGCAGGTGGTGATGCTCCGCCTGCTCAGCGAAATGGCGCAGGACCCCCGCGGTGTTGCGGTCAGTATCGGCCGGGAAAACCCGTACGACGGGCTGGCCGAGGCATCGGTGGTGGCCACCGCCTACGGTCCGGACAGCACCGCGAAAATCGGCATCCTTGGACCAACCCGCATGGATTACCCCACCACCATGGCCGCCGTCAGGGCTGTGGCCCGATACCTGTCCCGGATCCTGGGTCCCTGAACAGGCCTGCCCGGTCGGCCGCGCGCCGACAGGGCACCAAGAGCAACACCGGCAGTCGAACTGCCGGCAGTACAACAAGGAAGAGACACGAACTTTGAGCAGCCACTACGACGTCCTTGGAGTCTCACCGGAGGCTACGGGCGAAGAGATCAAAAAGGCCTACCGCAAACTGGCCCGCACCCTGCACCCGGACGTCAACCCCGGGGACGACGCGTCCGACCGTTTCAAGGCCGTCACGCATGCCTACGAGGTCCTGTCGGATCCGCAGAAACGGCGGGTCTACGACACCACCGGCAACGAAAACGGCACTGACAACGGCTTTGGCGGCGGCAGCTATGCCGGCCAGGGCTTCGCGTTCCAGGACATCTTCGACACCTTTTTCGGCGCAGGCGGCTCGGCCGGCCCGGCCTCCCGCGTCCGGCGCGGCCAGGACGCCCTGATCAGCGTTCGGATCGAACTTAAGGACGCCGTTTTCGGTGTCAACCGGAAGCTGGAGGTGGATACCGCCGTCACGTGCCCCACCTGCGACGGCTCCTGCTGCCAGCCCGGCACCTCGCCGGAACGCTGCGACATCTGCGGTGGCAGCGGCCAGGTCCAGCGGGCCGTCCGGTCCATCCTGGGCCAGGTCATGACGGCGGCGCCGTGCGGTACCTGCGAAGGCTTCGGCACGGTCATCAAGGACCCCTGCAACGAGTGCAGCGGGCAGGGACGCATCCGCAGCCGCCGTTCGCTGACCATCAAGGTCCCCGCAGGCGTTGCCACGGGCACCCGGATCCAGCTTTCCGGCCAGGGTGAAGCCGGCCCTGCGGGTGGCCCTGCCGGCGACCTGTACGTGGAGATCCGCGTCAACAACGACGCCACCTACGTCCGGGACGGCGACGACCTGCACGCCACACTGAACATTCCCATGACGGCGGCTGCGCTGGGAACCGACGTCAGCCTGGAAACCTTCGACGGCAGCCAGGACATCGACGTCAAGCCCGGTACCCAGTCCGGGGAGATCATCACGCTGCGCGGCCTCGGCGTCACGCACCTGCGCGGGTACGGCCGCGGCGACCTTAAGGTGCACCTCCAGGTGGAGACGCCCGCGA
The DNA here is from genome assembly GCF_030208875.1 of Pseudarthrobacter sp. MEB009. Classification (NCBI taxonomy): domain Bacteria; kingdom Bacillati; phylum Actinomycetota; class Actinomycetes; order Micrococcales; family Micrococcaceae; genus Pseudarthrobacter; species Pseudarthrobacter sp. MEB009. The sequence continues at coordinate 305,219 of NZ_JARVTC010000004.1, read as the reverse complement.
GGCTGGACCAGGCCCAGGAGGACCTGCTGCGGCAGCTGGCCAAGCTGCGCGGGGAGCAGATCACCGAAGGCAAGCTCGCGGCCAGCGGCGGTATGTTCGCCAAGCTGCGGGACCGGCTCGGTAACCTGTAGCGGTGAGCAACCCCGTCTTTTTCACCACCGCCGGCGCGCTGGACCAGGTGCACCCCCAGGGCAGGTTTGTCCTGGAGGGCCCTGAAGCCCGGCACGCCGTGGCCGTGAAACGGCTGGCGCCCGGTGAGCCCGTGGACATCGTGGACGGTGCAGGCACCAGGCTCAGCGGAGTTGTGGTGGCTGCCTCGTCCGCGGCACTGGAAGTTGAGTGCATATCCGTGGCCCGGGAGGACCGGCCTGACATCCGCCTTGTCCTGGTCCAGGCCCTGGCGAAAGGCGACCGGGACGAGCTCGCCATCGAGACGGCCACGGAACTGGGAATCGACGCAGTCATCCCGTGGCAGTCCGAACGGGCCATCGTCCGCTGGAAGGGTGACCGTGCCGCGAAGGCGCACGCCAAGTGGCAGTCCACGGTGACTGCCGCCGCCAAACAGGCCCGCCGGGCCTGGGTGCCTGAGGTGCGGGCCGCCGTCGACACTGCCGCCCTCGCCGGCGCTGTGGAAGCCGCGGACCTGGCCGTCATCCTGCACGAAAACGCTGTCCGGCCGCTCCGCTCCGTCCTGTCGGCGTGGGCCGGGGAGTCTACGGCCGCAGTGCGCGAGGTGCTGCTGATCGTCGGCCCCGAAGGCGGGATCAGCCCCCGCGAAGTGACGCGCCTGTGCGATCAGGGTGCCGTGACTGCCCTGCTGGGGCACCACGTCCTGCGCTCCTCCACGGCCGGACCGGCCGCCGTCGTGCTCGCCAGCGATGTGCTGGGCCGCTGGGACGCTACCGCACAGTGAACGAGCGGGTGTCCTCGTTGCGGTCCACCTGGTCGTCGGCACCCAACTGGGCCACCTTTGCCTCGTAGTCCCCGGCCGGCAGCGTCAGGGCAAGCGTAAACAGCCCGGCACTCCCGGGTTCGGGGGCCGTGGTGGTCTCGCCGGTCAGGAAGGGCTCCTTGGTGCCGTTCTTCTCGGACCGCAGGATCTGCCAGCGGAGCTTGCCGCCCGAGACCGAACTGCGGCCGCCGATTTTGACGCTGCCGGACCGCAGCTCGGTGCCTTCCTGAGGGTCGATGATCCAGACCGGAGCCAGCAGCCCGGTGGCGCGGGTCATCAGGGCGCCGAGCTGGACATGGCCGAACGCCATGTAATCGGTGTGCCCGTCCACCAGGATCCGGACCCGGATCTGCTGGCCGGTGTCGATCAGGCCCGAACTGGCCCCGGCGGCTGTGGCCGTATAAACGAGCTGCTGGATGGCCCGGTTGGCGGTGTCGGCGTCGAGGTTGCTGTTGAAGGCGTCCTCCGAAACATCCACCGTGATGACATCCTTGCCCGAAATGGACGTGGCCAGCTTGGAAGGATTTTGCCAGGGCGTAAAGAAATCCGCGTCGAGGGGTTTCTCGTCCATCATGGCCCGCAGGGCGCGTGTGACAGGGTTTTCCTGGTCCGGGACGTCGCGGAACTCGCGGTAAAGGAAGACATTGTTGTTGGTCCGGCCCAGCCAATAGACGGGGGCCTTGTTGGAGGACTGGGTTGTTTCCAGTGGGGAGCTGGTGGCCGGAATGTCGGGTGTGCCTGTCACCGAAGGGCTGGCTGTCAGGGTGCTGGACTCCGAAGCGCCGGGGTCGGCGATGCAGCCGGACAGGGCGGGAACAACAAGAAGGCCCGCAAGAACCAGTGCCCGCGCGCGGCGTGCACTTTGTCCGGCCCCGAAGGGCGCAGCGGTTTCGGGCACTGTTGTTGCCTGTCCTTTCCTGGTGTGGAGGGCCGATCCCCGGGCGGCCCGCTGTCCAGCAGTAGCTGGGTTTCCAGCATTACACAGGGTGCAGCCGGGAAGTGCTCCGGATCCGGGTCATGCCGGAACTGCAACGGGAACGATATGAGGACGATATGAAGTTGATACCTAACGGGGGAGCACGGCACCCACCAGCCGCACCGGCAGCCGGTGGCTACCAGGGTCCTGATCGCGGGCGGCGGTGTGTGCTGGCGTAAGATGGAGGGATCACTGGGCCGGGACCAGCACGTACCGGAAGTCCCGCCCGGCCAGACGGAAAGCACTTCGACCTTGAGGGGACCACGGGCCTGCGGGCCAGCACCATGACTGAATCAGCGAATGGAAAGCGCCGGCTCACCACAGGAGAGGGCATGGCGGCCGAATTCCCCCATTCACTCCCCGGGATCCGGACAGAAGTTGTTGTTTTCGACAACTCCGACCAAATGGTCCAATCCCTCGGCAGCCACGATGAGGCCCTGAGGTTCATTGAGGAACAGTTCCCCGACGTCAATTTCCACGTCCGCGGCAACGAGCTTTCCATCAGCGGACCAGTCCGCGACGTGCCCCGCATCATGCGGCTCCTGCACGAGGTCCGTGGCCTGGTGGCCCGTGGCAGCGTGATCAGCCCCGCCGTGCTGCAGCAGCTGGCGGCCCTGCTCCGGAGCCAGTCCACGCAGAACCCCGTGGATGTCCTCACCCACGACATCCTCTCCAGCCGCGGCCGGACCATCCGGCCCAAGACGCTGAACCAGAAGAACTATGTTGATGCCATTGATGCCAACACCGTGATCTTCGGGATCGGCCCCGCCGGTACCGGCAAGACGTACCTGGCCATGGCCAAAGCCGTCCAGGCGCTGCAGCAGAAGGAAGTCAGCCGGATCATCCTGACCCGGCCGGCTGTTGAGGCGGGGGAGCGGCTGGGCTTCCTGCCAGGCACCCTCAGCGACAAGATCGACCCCTACCTGCGGCCGCTCTACGACGCCCTGCACGACATGATGGATCCCGAATCCATTCCCCGCCTGATGGCGGCCGGGACCATCGAGGTTGCCCCGCTGGCCTACATGCGCGGCAGGACCCTCAATGACGCCTTCATCATCCTGGACGAGGCACAAAACACCACTCCCGAACAGATGAAGATGTTCCTGACCCGCCTGGGCTTCGGTTCCAAGATGGTGGTCACGGGCGACGTCACCCAGGTGGACCTGCCCTTCGGCACCCGCTCTGGCCTGCGGATCGTTGAAGAAATCCTTAAGGGCATCGACGACGTCAACTTCTCGGTCCTGGACGCCACGGACGTGGTCCGGCACAAACTGGTGGGGGACATCGTCAACGCCTACAGCAACTGGGACGACATCCAGCGCAGCCGGGTCAAGCAACCGGCCGGCAGCCAGCGGCGGGGGGACAGCGCATGAGCATCGAAGTGAACAACGAATCCGGCATCCAGGTGGACGAAGCCAGCCTGGTGGCGCTGTCCCGCTATATTTTTGAGCAGCTGTACATCCACCCCCAGGCGGAGCTTTCCATCCTGCTGGTGGACGAGCCCGCCATGGAAAAGCTGCACATCGAACTGATGGACGAGCCCGGTTCAACCGATGTCCTTTCCGTCCCCATGGACGAGTTGACCCCCGGCACCCCGGGCCGGCCCACGCCACAGGGGATGCTCGGCGACATTGCCATCTGCCCGCAGGTCGCCACGGTGCAGGCCAAAAACGCCGGCCACGGGCTCGCAGACGAGATGCTGCTGCTGACCACCCACGGCATCCTGCACCTGCTGGGCTACGATCACGCGGAGCCTGAGGAAAAGACGGAAATGTTCGGCCTCCAGCGTGAACTCCTGACCGGCTTCACCGGTAGAGAAGCACCCGCCGAGACCACCCAGTGACGCCACTGCTCCTGGTGGTGATGGCCCTGGTGTTCCTGGGCGTCGCCGCCGTGCTGACGGCAGCCGAGGCGGCCTTCAACTTCCTGCCGCGCCACGACGCCGAGGAAGCACTGGTGCGGAGCCGCAGCAACGCCATGCGGAAAATCCTCGCCGAGCCCGTGGCCCACATCCGGGCCCTGCGCTTCTGGCGGATCTGGTTCGAGATGGCCTCCGCCGTCGCTGTGGCGGTGCTGCTGTACAGCGTCCTCGACAACGTCTGGCTGGCCGGCCTGGCAGCCACGGGCATCATGGCCCTGGTGGGCTTTGTGATTGTCGGTGTTTCGCCCCGCCAGCTGGGCCGGCTCCACTCAGGCGCCGTGGTCAGGTTCACCGCCCCGATGATCCGCTTCCTCACCTGGGTCCTGGGACCCATTCCCGGTTGGCTGGTGGCCCTGGGAAGCGCCGCAGCACCCGGCGCCCCGGGCGGGGACGAAGCCTTCTTCAGCGAACAGGAATTCCGCGAACTCGTGGACCGGGCCAGCGAATCCGACATGATCGAGGACACGGAGGCCACCATGATCCAATCGGTCTTCGACTTCGGCGACACGTTGGTGCGGGCCGTTATGGTTCCCCGCACGGACATCCTGAGTGTCGACGCCGGATCCACACTCCGCCACGCCATGTCCCTCTTCCTGCGCTCCGGGTACTCCCGGATGCCGGTGATCGGCGAAAACAACGACGACATCCTGGGCATCATCTACCTCAAGGACGTGGCCGCCGTCCTGCACGAACTCGCCCCGGGTGAGGAACCACCGCTGGTGGATTCGCTGACCCGGGAGGTACGGTACGTTCCCGAATCCAAGCCGGTCAGCGACCTGCTGAGTGAACTGCAGAAGGAATCCACCCACGTGGCCATCGTCATCGACGAATACGGCGGCACCGCCGGGCTGGTCACGCTGGAGGACCTGATCGAGGAAATCGTCGGCGAGATCGTTGACGAGTACGACACTGAAAGTGCTGAAGCGGTGGAACTGGGTGACGGCTCCTACCGGGTCAGCGCCCGGATGAGCATTGATGACCTTGGCGAACTGTTCGACATCGAACTCGATGACGATGAAGTGGACACCGTCGGCGGTTTGCTGGCCAAAGCACTGGGCCGCGTGCCCATCGTGGGCAGCGCCGTGGAAGTCCACGGCGTCGCCTTACGCGCAGACCGGCTTGAGGGCCGGCGGAACCGGGTCAGCCACATCATTGCGGCACCGGTACCAAAGATAGACACTGACCTTGAAGACCTCCTCGAAGAGGCGGAAACAACCCAGCAGGGAGTTCCACGTGAGCAAGAAAATTAAAGCCGGCGGCGACGAGGAATTCGGCGGCTTCCGGGCCGGTTTTTCCGTCCTGGTGGGCCGGCCCAACGCCGGAAAGTCCACCCTGACCAACGCCCTGGTAGGCAAGAAAGTGGCCATCACCTCCGCCAAACCGCAGACCACACGGCACACCATCCGCGGCATCGTCCACCGGGAGGACGCCCAGCTGATCCTGGTGGACACCCCGGGCCTCCACCGGCCCCGGACCCTGCTGGGGAAGCGGCTGAACGACCTCGTCGCGGACACCCTGTCCGAGGTGGACGCCATCGGGTTCTGCCTGCCCGCCAACGAGAAGATCGGTCCCGGCGATAAATTCATTGCCGCGCAGCTCGCTGCCCTGGGCAACAAACCGATCATCGCGATCGTGACCAAGGCCGACACCGTCGACCGGCAGGCCCTCACGGAGCAGCTCCTGGCCGTCGCGGCCCTGGGACGTGAAGTTCTCGGCGAGGACGGCTGGAAGGACATCGTCCCGGTGTCGGCAACTGACGGCTTCCAGGTGGAAACCGTGGCCGACGTGCTGATCGGCCACATGCCGCCCTCGCCCCCGCTGTACCCGGACGGGCACCTGACTGACGAGCCCGAGGCCGTTATGGTGGCTGAACTCATCCGTGAGGCAGCGCTGGAGGGTGTCCGCGACGAACTGCCGCACTCCCTGGCCGTTGTGGTGGAGGAGATCGTTCCCCGGGAAGGCCGTTCCGAGGACAGCCCGTTCCTTGACGTCAGGGTCAACCTGTACGTGGAGCGTCCCTCGCAGAAGGCCATCATCATCGGCAAGGGCGGCGCCCGGCTCCGCGAAGTGGGCACAAACGCCCGCAAGGGAATCGAAGCCCTGCTGGGCACGCGCATCTATCTTGACCTGCACGTGAAGGTGGCCAAGGACTGGCAGCGGGACCCGAAGCAGCTGGTCAAGCTGGGCTTCTGAGCCGGCAGGACCGGTGCCGCCGCGGGGCGGTCCGGCGTTTTCCCAGACTGGGCCACTAAAATGGGCCGGATTTTGTTTTTAGAGGAAGGTTCATCACGTGGGGCGAGGCCGCGACAAGCAGGACAACGGCGCTGACAGTGCTGCCGGAGCTGGACCTGTGTCCCGCCACTCAGATGCTTCGGCCGCTGGCGCTGGCGCTGCCCGGCACCTGGGACCCATCCGCCGGATGCCCATCTGGCTGAAGGCGGTCACTGCCGTCCTGGCGGTTGTGCTCGTAGGTGGCCTGGCCTTCGCCGGGTTCTGGTTCTTCCGGCTGCAGAACAACATCTCCAAGGCGCCCCTGAACGCCGGCGGCGGCAGCACCGAAGGCCAGGTTGATGACGCCAAGGGCAGGATGCAGATCCTGATCCTCGGTTCGGATACCCGCGACGGGAAAAACGCCGACTACGGGACAGCGGACCAGTCCACCGGATACGGGAACTCCGATGTGATGATGCTGATGGACATCTCCGAGGACAATAAGCGCGTCAGCGTGATCAGTTTCCCCCGCGACCTCCTGGTGGACATCCCGGAATGCACTGACGAGGACACCAAACAGACGTATCCGGCCCGCAGCGGCGTGATGATCAACGAAGCCATGGCTGAAGCCGGGATCGGCTGCGCAGTGGACACCGTCAACAAACTCACCGGCATGGAAGTGGACCACTTCATGATGGCCGACTTCAACGCGGTGAAGGAACTCTCCAACGCCGTGGGCGGCGTCGATGTCTGCATCAGCGACGCCGTCTACGATCCGGACTCCCGGCTGCGGCTGCCTGCGGGCACCTCCTCCGTAGAGGGCGAGCAGGCCCTTGCATTCCTCCGGACCCGCCACGCGTTTGCCGACGGCGGGGACCTCGGCCGGATCAAGGCCCAGCAGGGTTTCCTCTCCTCCCTCACCCGGAAGATCAAGGACGAAGGCACCCTGACGGACCCCGTGCGGATGCTGAAGATCGCCGACGTCGTCACCCAGAACCTGACGGTCGACCAGGGCCTGGGATCAGTTCCCACCCTGCTCACCATCGGCAACCGGCTCAAGGACATCGACGTCGGAAAGGTCGCCTTTGTGGCGGTCCCCACGGGGCCTGCCGCGTCTGATCCGAACCGGCTCGAAGTGGCTGAACCCGCGGCTTCGCAACTCTTCTCCGCATTGCGCAAGGACGTGGACCTGACGGATCCCACCGCGCCCACGTCGCCGTCGGCCAGCCCGTCCGCGGAGCCCAGCACGGCCCCGACGGAAACAGCCCCTGCCGTGGCGCCGTACGACAAGGCCCTGCAACCCGTCGCGCTGGCCAACGGCACCGGCGTCCCTGGCCGGGCGCAGGAAATTGTGCAGGCCCTGGTCGCCGGCGGATTCACCCAGTCGACCTTCTTTGACGCAGCAGTGACCGGCCAGACCGTGGTTTACTACGGGGCGGACTTCGCCGATGTGGCCGCTGATACGGCGGCCCTGCTGGGCATCCCCGCCACACAGCTCGTCCCGTCAACCAACGTCTACGGCGTGCAGGTGGCCCTCGGCAGCGACTTCCCCTCCGGCGTTACCTACGGTGCCGGCACCGCCCTCCCGGACGACATCGTCAGCCAGACCGCCGGTGACGCCGTGTGCCAGCAGGCAAACCCGGAGCTGATCGTCCGCTGACAGCGGTCCCGGCTTCCGGCGGCGAACGCCTCCGACGGTGCCGTTCACCCGTAAATCAGCTCTACGTCTTCCGAAGCATGCTCCCTACCTTGCCGGCTCCCACTCTGGGGTGCCGTCTGTTAAGTCGGCGCCCAGGGGCGGCGTCGTCACAAGGGCGGTGACTCCTTGTGCCTCAAGTTCATCCACAACAACGCGAAGCATTGTCTCTCCCATGGCCCGGGGGAGTTCACCTTTGGTGTCCAGATATGCCAGCGGTCCGTGAGACGTGAGGTAGACCGGCGACGAGTAATTCGGCGTGTATTCATTTGTGGTTTCCAGCGCAGAGTCGGTTAACTCATTGCCCTTGCTGTCGATGTGCATGCACCGTTCCATGGCGATATGGAGGGCCTCGGCAGCCTTGTCTGTTTGATCGGTGATGATAAGGAAGAACGGCGATGGACCTTCCCACCCATCCCAATCCCGTGAAATGGATCCTTCCTCAGTCTGCCGGTCAAAGATGCCTGGGGCTACCGTCACGTTGGCGATTCCGTCCCCCGGTGTTGTGTTAATCGGCGCACCGCACGCCGCGAGCAAAGCCGCGCAGGCCAGGAGCGCAAGCATCGTCTCAACGGTTGCGATCCGTGTTTTTCGATTCGTCGCCAAAACTATGGCCTTCGCCGCGCGGCATTCCCTCATCCGGGAGGACACTGTTCTCCTCCCTCTTGAAATGCTGTAAACGAGTCGCCCGCTGCCATGCCGAAAGCGTACAGGGTCGTGGTGTGCCGGGACAGAGCAACAGGACTGGCCAGGTGGGATGCTGCCGCGATACGTCAGAGCCTGGCACAGCAGATGCAAGCGGGTTTAAAAGCGGAAGGTCCCGTCCCAAGGGGGACGGGACCTTCCGTGGAGAGCTACCAGATGTTGACGCGCTCGGCCGGCGGCATCCACATGCCGTCGGCTTCGGTGACGGTGAACGCGTCATGGAAGGCGTCGAGGTTCCTGGCGATGGCATTGGTCCGGAACTCGTTGGGGGAGTGCGGGTCCGTGGCCAGGCGCCGGACGGCCTCCTCGGTCCGGATGACCTGCCGCCAACCGGCAGCCCAGGACGCAAAGAAACGCTGCTGCCCGGTCAACCCGTCCAGCTCTTCGGGCTCCTGGCCGTCCAGGCTGATGTGGTAGGCCTTGTAGGCGATGGCAAGGCCGGCGAGGTCGCCGATGTTTTCGCCCAGGGTGAGCCGGCCGTTGACGTTGTGACCCGGCGCAGCCGTCGGGGACAGTTCGTCATACTGGGCCACGAGTTTGGCGGTGAGGGCTTCGAACGCCTTCCGGTCCGCGTCCGTCCACCAGTTCCGCAACGCGCCGCCGCCGTCAAACTGCGAACCCTGATCATCAAAGCCGTGGCCGATCTCATGGCCGATAACGGCCCCGATGCCGCCGTAGTTCACGGCATCATCGGCGTCGGCGGTAAAGAACGGCGGCTGGAGGATGGCGGCCGGGAAGACGATTTCGTTCATCATCGGGTGGTAGTAGGCATTCACCGTCTGCGGTGTCATCAGCCATTTAGTGCGGTCCACGGGCTTGCCCACCTCGTCCAGGTGCCTGTCGACGTCGGCGTTGTGCGCACGCTCCACGTTGCCCAGCAGGTCCGCCGGATCAATCTCCACAGCGGAGTAGTCGATCCACTCGTCAGGGAAGCCGATCTTGGCCCGGAAGCCCTCAAGCTTCCGCAGGGCCTCTTCCTTGGTCTCGGCGCCCATCCATCCCACATCCTGGATGCTTTGGCGGTACGCCTCGATCAGGTTGGCCACGAGGGTCTGCATCCTGGCCTTATGGGTTTCCGGGAAATGCCGGGCCACATAGATCTGGCCCACGGCTTCGCCGAGCGCACCTTCCACAACACCCACGCCGCGCTTCCAGCGGTCCTTGTTGCGCGGCGTCCCACTGATGGTGGTGCCGTAGAAGGCGAAGTTTGTGTCCACAAAAGTACTGGAGAGATACGGTGCGGCCGCGCTGACCACACGCATCGCGAGCCAGTCCTGCCACGCCTGCAGCGGCTCGGATTCCAGCAGCGCCGCTGCGCCCACAAAAAAGTCAGGGGTGCTGACCACAATCTCTTCCCGTTTGGCGGCGTCGATGCCTGCAGCGTCAAACCAGGTGGCCAGGTGCGGGAAGAGGGCAGCGGATTCACCGGCGGTCTTCAGGTTGTATGTTTTCTGCGGGTCCCGCAGCGTGACGTTGTCCCAGTGGTGCGAAGCGAGGAGGGTTTCCAGTTGCACCACGCGTCCCGCGGCAGTTGCTGCGTCCGCCACTCCGGCCAGTGCCAGCATGGCCTGCACATGGTCCGTGTAGGCGGCCACCATGGGCGCGAATTTTTCCTCGCGGTAATACGATTCGTCCGGCAGGCCCAGCCCGCCCTGGCCGGTGTAGAGCAGGACGCGGTCCGGGTTGCCGGCGTCGGGTGCCGGATAAATGTAGAACAGGCCTCCGACGTCCGCGCGGAACAGGCGCCCCGCCAGGGCGATCAGGTCGGCTGCGGAGTCCGTGGCATACACATCGGCGAGCCGCTGGCGGATGGGTCCGATGCCCTTGGCTTCTGCCGCGGCCTCATCCATGAAGCTGGTGTAGAGGTCCCCGATCTTCCGCTCGATGCCACTGGCGGCGGCGCCCTTACCTGCCGCTTCCTCAATGATGGCGCGGACGGCGAGCTCTGAACCGTCCCGCAATGCGGTGAAGGTGCCTTCCAGCGGACGGTCGTCCGGGATTTCCGTTGCCTTGAGCCAGGTGCCGTTCACATGCTGGTACAGGTCATCCTGCGGCCGGACTGTGTGATCAATGGTGGAAAGGTCGATCCCCGATGTGGGCACTGAAACTCCTTTTGACGAAAGCGCCGCAGCCGGACACCGGCGGGCGTCTGCATGCTGGACGTTACGGACGGTGGTGCTCTTTCATCTTACGCACCCGTGTTACGCTCAAATGGTGCGTGCAGAGCTCCTCCTTCTTAGCTGCCGCGGCGAGGCCTCAGACGCTGTCTAGCGCAAGGCCCATCCTCGCCGCGGAGTCTGTGTTGTCCGGCCGTCCTTTTGAAAAGACCACAGAAAAGGCCCGATCGTAATGCATAACGCACAAAAAACCTCAGGAATGCCGGCCCACCGCTACGCCCCGTTCCAGGACCTCATTACCGTTGAACTGCCCGACCGCACCTGGCCGGACAAGGTCATCACGGCAGCACCGCGCTGGTGCGCCGTGGACCTGCGAGATGGCAACCAGGCCCTGATCGATCCCATGAGCCCTGCCCGCAAGATGAAGATGTTCGATCTGCTGGTCCGGATGGGCTACAAGGAAATCGAAGTCGGTTTCCCGTCCGCGTCGCAGACGGACTTCGACTTTGTCCGCCAGCTGATCGAGGGCAACCACATCCCGGAGGATGTGACCATCCAGGTCCTGACGCAGGCCCGCGAACACCTGATCGAGCGGACCTACGAGTCACTGGTCGGTGCCAAGCAGGCAATCGTGCACCTCTACAACTCCACCTCCGTGCTGCAGCGCCGTGTGGTGTTCAACCAGGACCAGGACGGCATCCTGGACATCGCGCTGCAGGGCGCGCGACTGTGCAAGAAGTACGAGGAAACCCTCGTGGACACGCACATCACTTACGAATACTCACCGGAATCCTTCACCGGCACCGAGCTGGAGTACGCCGTCCGGGTGTGCAACGCCGTCGCCGACGTCTTTGAGGCCTCCGCGGACAGCCAGGTCATCATTAACCTGCCTGCCACGGTGGAAATGGCCACGCCCAACGTTTACGCGGATTCAATCGAGTGGATGAGCCGCCACCTGCACCCGCGGGAGGGCATCATCCTGTCCCTGCACCCGCACAATGACCGGGGAACCGGCGTGGCCGCCGCCGAGCTGGGTTACATGGCCGGCGCGGACCGGATCGAGGGCTGCCTGTTCGGCAATGGCGAGCGGACCGGCAACGTGGACCTGGTCACCCTGGGCCTGAACCTGTTTGTGCAGGGCATCGATCCCATGATCGACTTTTCCAACATCGATGAAGTCCGCCGCACCGTGGAGTACTGCAACCAGCTGCCCGTCCCCGAGCGTTCCCCGTACGGCGGCGACCTGGTCTTCACGGCGTTCTCCGGCTCGCACCAGGACGCCATCAAGAAGGGCTTCGAAGCCCTGGAACGTGACGCCGCTGCTGCCGGCAAGGCTGTGGCGGACTACTCCTGGCAGGTTCCGTACCTGCCCGTTGATCCCAAGGACCTGGGTCGCAGCTACGAGGCAGTCATCCGCGTGAACTCCCAGTCCGGCAAGGGCGGCGTGGCGTACCTGCTGAAGAACGAGCACAGCCTGGATCTGCCCCGGCGCGCGCAGATCGAGTTCTCCGGCGTCATCCAGCGCCAGACCGACACCGTTGGCGGCGAGGTCAGTGGCGCCCAGCTCTGGAAGGTCTTCCAGGACGAGTACCTGCCGTCCGGGCAGTCCGACGGCCAGTGGGGCCAGTACTCGCTGGGCAAGGTCAGCACGGAAACGGACGCCGACGGCGGCATGACCCTGCACGCCTCACTCACCGTTGACGGCGTGGAAGTCAGCCGGACGGGCACCGGGAACGGGCCCATCGCCGCGCTGCTGTCCATCCTCCGGGAAGACGGCGTGGACGTCCGGGTCCTGGACTACAGCGAGCACGCGCTCTCCGAAGGCGGCAACGCCATGGCCGCGGCGTATGTCGAAGCCGCCGTGGGGGAGCGGGTCCTCTGGGGTGTTGGCATCGACGCCAACACCAGCATGTCCTCGCTGAAGGCCGTCATCTCCGCCGTCAACCGCGCCGTGCGGGACGCCCGGGCCTGATCCTGAAGCTGTGCCGCCGGATCCGTCCGGCGGCACAGCCGCACCCCCCTAAACGCAGGGTGCCCGCGCCCGTACACGCGGGGCACGCGGGGGATGGGAAGATGGAGTGTGGCCCAACAGTCTTTCGCTTCCCGGGCGTACCGGGATGAAGCAGTGGTGCTCCGTACCCACAAGCTGGGCGAAGCGGACCGCATCATCACTCTCCTGACCAAACACCACGGCCAGGTCCGTGCCGTGGCCAAGGGCGTCCGCCGCACCAGCAGCCGTTTCGGCGCGCGGCTGGAACCCTTTATGGTCGCAGACCTTCAGCTGGTCGCGGGCCGCACCCTGGACATCGTCACCCAGGCCGTGGCCAAGGGGGCCTACGGCGGGAACATCGCCGCCGACTACGGCCGGTATACGGTGGCGGCGGCCATGACCGAGACCGCCGAAAAACTCACTGATGTGGACGGCGAAGCCGGGACTGCGCAGTACAACCTCCTGGTGGGCGCCCTGGCATCCCTGAGCCGGGAGGACCACGCCGCCGGCCTGATCCTGGACTCCTACCTGCTCCGGGCGCTGGCCACCGGCGGCTGGGCGCCGAGCTTTACCGTCTGCGCACGCTGCGGCAGGCCGGGACCCCACACGGCATTCTCGGCACCGCTTGGCGGCATGGTCTGCGCGGACTGCAGGCCGCCCGGTTCCCCCGCGCCGGCTGCGGAGACCGTGATCCTGCTGGGCGCCCTGCTCACCGGTGACTGGCCCACCGCGGACGGTTCCGCCGCCGTGCACCGCCGCGAAGCCGCCGGCCTGGTGGCCGCCTACCTGCAGTGGCACCTTGAACGAGTCCTGAAATCCCTCAAGCATGTGGAGCGTACCTGACAGTGGCCCTGGGCAAAAAGCACCCCACCACCCGCCGGCGGACCCAACCGGTCATCGCCCCGTACCCGCACCCCTCAGGGGCGGTGGCCCCGGCGATCCCCGCCGAATTTGTGCCCCGCCATGTGGCCATTGTTATGGACGGCAACGGGCGCTGGGCAAACCAGCGCGGGCTGCCCCGGATAGAAGGGCACAAGGCGGGCGAACCCGCCCTGCTGGACGTTATGGCCGGTGCCATTGAACTGGGCATCGAATACGTCAGTGTCTACGCGTTCTCCACAGAGAACTGGCGCCGTTCCCCGGAGGAAGTGCGTTTCCTGATGGGATTTAACAAGGACGTGCTACGCAGGCAGCGGAACCAGCTGGATGAGTGGGGCGTAAGGGTGCGCTGGTCCGGCCGCCGCCCCCGGCTGTGGGGCTCCGTGATCCGCGAACTCGAGGATGCCGAGGAGTTCACCGCCGGCAACAGCACCTGTACGTTGAACATGTGTGTTAATTACGGTGGCCGGGCCGAAATCACGGACGCCGTGTCCGCGATTGCCGCCGAGGTTGCCGCCGGCCGGCTGAAACCCGGTGCCATCACTGAGCGCACCATCCAGAAGTACCTGGACGAACCGGACCTCCCCGACGTGGACCTATTCCTGCGCAGCTCGGGGGAGCAGCGGCTCTCCAACTTCCTGCTGTGGCAATCCGCGTATGCCGAGTTTGTTTTTATGGACACCCTCTGGCCGGACGTGGACCGCCGCACCCTGTGGACCGCCGTCGAGGAATACGCCCGGCGCGACCGCCGCTACGGCGGCGCGGTGGATGCCGCGAAGCCGGCCGGCCATCCATAGCAGCAGATAGCAGCAGCGGCTTAAATGCCGGCTGACCCATAGGCGCGGAGCCAGCGGGCCAGCCTCGCATAGGCGTCCGCGCGGACCTTCTCGGGTGACAGGAAGACATCATGCAGTGCGCCCCCAATCTTCTCCACCGTCACCGTGGTGCCCAAGCCGAAAGCGCGGGCGCCGATGGCATGCACATCCAGGACAGCGTCAGTGCGCCGCATTTCCTCCGACCAGACCATCCCGTTGGCGCTGCCCTGCGATAACAGCACCAGCACCGGAACATCAAGCCGCAGGCCCTTTGCCACACGGGCTTGCCCGGCAAGGATGGCGCTCAACCAGCCGGCCCTCACAGGGAAGGCCATGGGCGGCCGGTAAGCGTCGTCAAGGTCCCATTCGCCTTCGGCCGAGCTGCTGATGGTCCGCCAGTAAAACCCACGCTCCGGCAGCCGCAGGACTGTTTCCGGCCGGCGCCGGGCCAGCGGCCCCACCAGGCCCGATGCGGCGCGCCGGACCAGGTGGCTGCCGTGCATTTCCAGCCAGGGGCTGTTGAGGACAAGACCGGAAAGTGCTTCGGGATTCCGGCTGGCCCACAATGATGCCACCAGGCCGCCGGTGGAGTGGCCCATCAGGGTCAACGGCCCGGCCGCCCCGTCCGCCCGGATCAGGTCCCACGCCCGGCTTATTTCGGGGTCGTAGTCGGCCAGGTCGGCGACGTAGCCGCCGGGGCTTCCCGGTTGCAGGCTCCGGCCGTGGTTGTGCATGTCCAGTGCGTAAAACGCGTACCCGGCCGATTCCCAGAAGCGGGCCAGGTCCGTATTAAAGAAGTAGTCGCTCCAGCCGTGCAGGAACAGCACCGCAGCCTTCGGGTTCCGACCCGGAGCGGGCGTGGCCGGCCGGTACCTGATGAGCGTGGCGGTGCGTGCCACGCCGTCCGGTCCGGCGGCGGAAAAGGGCCGGGAGGTGAATTCCGGTCCCAGGAAGTCCTGTTGCCATGCCATGGGCCCATGCTATTGCGTCACCCGTTTGGTCTGGGCCGCCGGAGACGGAAAACTAGAGGCATGCGCGTTTATCCCACATTCTTCAAGCTGGCATTTTCCTGGATGGACGCCGAGCGCGCCCACACGATCGGCTTCAAAGCCATCAGGCTCGCGCACACCACCGGTGCCGGGAAGGTCCTGCAGAAGTTCACGGCCCCCGCGGCTTCACTCCAGACCACCGCGTTCGGCCTGACGTTCCCGTCCCCGTTCGGCCTGGCTGCCGGGTTTGATAAGGAAGGCCACGGCATCGAGGCCCTGGCTGAACTCGGTTTCGGCCACGTCGAGGTGGGAACCATCACCGGCCAGGCGCAGCCCGGCAACGAGAAGCCCAGGCTCTTCCGCCTGGTTCAGGACCGCGCGGTGATCAACCGGATGGGCTTCAACAACGACGGCGCCGCCGCCGTGGCTCCCCGGCTCAAGGCGGCACGGGCTGCTTTGCAGCGCCGGCATCCTTCGGTGCGCCCGGTCATCGGCGTCAACATCGGCAAGACCAAAACCGTGGAACTCGCGGAGGCCGTGGACGACTACCTGGTCAGCGCCCGGACGTTGGCGCCGGTAGCCGACTACCTGGTGGTCAACGTCAGTTCTCCCAACACTCCCGGCCTCAGGCTCCTCCAGGACGTGGAAACCCTGCGCCCGCTGCTGACGGCTGTGGGCGACGAAGCAGACAGGGCAGCCGGGCGGCACGTTCCGCTGCTGGTGAAGATCGCCCCGGACCTGAGCAACGAGGACATCGATGACGTCGCCCGGCTGGCGCTGGACCTGAAGCTCGACGGCATCATCGCCACCAACACCACGATCGCCCGGTCCGGGCTCAGCACCCCGGCGGACCAGGTGGAGGCCCGCGGGGCGGGCGGACTGTCTGGCGCTCCGCTCAAGCAGCGCTCCCTGGAAGTCCTTCGCCGGCTCAAGGCTGCCACCGGTGATGCACTGACCCTGGTCGCCGTCGGCGGCGTCGAAACAGGCCAGGACGTCCAGGACAGGCTCGATGCCGGCGCAACTCTGGTCCAGGGCTACACCGCGTTCCTCTACGAGGGGCCCTTCTGGGCTGCCGGCGTCAACCGGCACCTGGCCAGGAACCGCCGCCGCTGATTCCCGGCCCCAGCCCGGGTCCGGCTTAAAAAGACAAAAGGTGGGCCCCGGCGGATTTTTCCGCCGGGGCCCACCTTTCGGGTTTGCGCTGCTGGGTTCGGTGGGTCAGGAAGGGAACTGGCCGCGCCGGACCTGCGGCTTGGGCAGGCGCAGCTTGCGGAACTGCAGGGACCGCATGGACCCGTACCAGACGGTGCCGCGTTCCACCTCGCCGAACTTCTGGGCCAGCAGCTTCTTCAGCTTGCGGGAAATCAGGTACACGTCCACAAACACGGCCAGAAACATCACCCAGAACGCGCCCAGGACGTAGATCATCAGCTCGCTGCTGGCCGGCACCAGCAAGGAAACGAGCACAAAGACCAGCGCGCCGAACATCAGGAACTCGCCAAGGCTGAAGCGGGCATCCACGTAATCGCGGGCAAACCTCTTCTGCGGGCCCTTGTCGCGCAGGGGCAGGAACTTCTCGTCACCCGTGTCCAGTGCGTGCCGCATCTTCTGCCGCTGATCGGCAATGACCTGGCGCTCGGCGGCTTTGGACGCCTTGCGGTCCTCAGGCACCAGCGGGCGCTTGCGCGCAGCTTCCTGCGCCCTGCGGGTGGGAGTCGGTGCCCCTTTGCCGATGGCGCCGTTGCGCTGCGCCGCCGCTTCCGCGGCCTGCTGGTCTACTGTCTCCTGCGCCGAGGGCGCTTCCTTTTTACGTCCGAACACCACAACAGAATACCTTGCGGGAGCCCGCCGGGCTGCTGGCGGCCGGGCCTGCCCTGGCGGCCGATGTGACGGGGGTAATGTTTTGGCCATGACTTCTTCACCTGCTGCCACCCCGCACAACGCCCCCGGCCCCACACCTTCGGGCCCTGCCGGCACCCCCTGGACGGAAGACCTCCGTACCTCGATCGGCAATGCGTTCGGGCGGACCCTCACCCACCTCAAGGAGCTCGTGGCCATTCCGGGCATCGCGTGGCCCAGTTTCGACAGGGCGCCGCTGGAAACCAGCGCCGGGGCTGTTGCCGCCCTCCTGCACACCGCCGGAGTGTCCGATGTCCAGATCCTCGCCTGCAACAAACCGGACGGCACCCCCGGAGGTCCCGCCGTCGTCGGCCGCCGCCCGGCTGCGCCCGGCAAGCCGACCATCCTGCTCTACGCCCACCACGACGTGCAGCCCCCCGGCGACGAAGCGCTCTGGGAAACCGATCCCTTTACTGCGGTGGAAAAGGACGGCCGCCTTTACGGCAGGGGCGCCGCGGATGACAAGGCCGGCATCATGGCGCACGTGGCCGCTTACGCCGCGGTCACCGAAGTCCTCGGCGACGAACTGGGCCTCGGCGTGACCTTCTTCTTTGAGGGGGAGGAGGAAGCCGGCTCGCCCACGTTCCGCGCGTTCCTCGAGACGCACCGCGAACTGCTCCGCGCCGACGTCATTGTGGTGGCGGACTCCAGCAACTGGAAAGTGGGCATCCCGGCCCTGACCACCAGCCTCCGTGGCCTCGTGGATGGCGTAGTTGAGGTCCAGGTCCTGGACCACGCCGTGCACTCCGGCATGTTCGGCGGACCGGTTCTGGACGCGCCGACCCTTCTGTCCCGCCTGATCGCCACCCTGCATAACGACGACGGCTCCGTGGCCATCAAGGGCCTGGTCGCCACGGACAACGCCACGGTGGACATGGCGGAAGCCGACTACCGTGCCGACGCTTCGGTGCTCGACGGCGTCCGGCTGGCCGGTTCCGGCAGCCTCGCGTCCCGCCTGTGGACCAAGCCCGCGCTGTCGATCATCGGTTTCGACGCACCGGCCGTGGACGTCGCCTCCAACACCCTGATCCCGCGCGCCAGGGCAAAGTTCAGCCTGCGGCTGGCTCCCGGCCAGGACCCGGCCGCGGCGATGACCGCTGTCAAGGCCCACGTGGAGGCCAACGCGCCGTTCGGGGCGAAAGTGGTGTTCACCCCGGGGGAGAGCGGCAACCCCTTCCAGACCGACACATCCTCCGCCGCCGCGTCCCTGGCCATGTGGGCGCTGGGGGAAGCCTGGGGAGTCCCCGCCGTCGAAACTGGAATTGGCGGCTCCATCCCCTTCATTGCCGACCTCACGGAACTTTATCCGGACGTCCAGATCCTGGTGACGGGTGTGGAAGACCCGGATTCGCGGGCGCACAGCGCCAACGAATCGTTGCACCTGGCCGACTTCCGGAACGCCATCCTGGCAGAGTCCCTCCTGCTGGCGCGGCTGAACCGTGACGGGCTGCAGTAGCCGGGCATCCAGCCGCGTTTCCAGGGAACAAGCAGAGCCCTTCCACGGTTACGCAAGGAGTTAGAGCTATACGTCTGTCCGACGTAGCATGTAGCTATAGCCCATACCGAATCCGTAGGGGCAGGCGCCGCTGAGGCGGCGCTGCCAGGACCGTCCTAAGAAGGTAGGCCAATGAGCACCGCAACCAATGAGAACAGCACCGAAACCACCAGCGCAGCCAGCGATGAACTGGCCGTCCACGAGGTCAAGCTGACCGACGTCGCCGCGGGCAAGGTACGCAGCCTTCTCGAACAGGAAGGCCGCACCGACCTGCGCCTCCGGGTTGCCGTGCAGCCCGGCGGCTGTTCCGGCTTGATTTACCAGCTCTACTTCGATGAGCGGCTCCTTGACGGGGACGCAGTCCGCGATTACGACGGTGTCGAGGTGGTAGTGGACAAGATGAGCGTCCCTTACCTCTCCGGTGCCAGCATCGACTTCGAGGACACCATCGCCAAACAGGGCTTCACCATTGACAATCCGAACGCAGGCGGCTCATGCGCCTGCGGCGATTCGTTCCACTAAGCCGGTTCTTTCGCCTGATGCCGGCGCCGTGCCCTCTGCCGTGGAAAACGGCAGGGGGACGCGGCGCCGACATGTGGGCGAAACGCCCGGCGGAGCGGTAAGCTCTACACCGAGTAGTAAAACTTTTAGTGTGCCCGGGGAGCCTAAGGCTGGCCGGACAACAGCATCAAGTAGGAAGGGCCGTCTGTGAGTTCGCAGAACCGAACCGGCAGCCGACGCAAAACGATCTCATCGATCACTGGCTTGGCAATTGCCGGCGCGTTGGTTTTGACCGGATGTTCGCCAGAGGTAGAGAGAGGGTGGCTGCCCACTGAACGTGGCACCACCAGCAACACCGATCGCATCATGGACCTCTGGGTCAACTCATGGATTGCAGCCCTGGTTGTGGGCATCATCACGTGGGGCCTGATCGTCTGGTGCCTGGTGGCCTACCGCCGACGCAAGGGCACCGTAGGGTTCCCCCGGCAGACCAGCTTCAACCTCCCGCTGGAAGTCTTTTACCTGACCATCCCGCTGTTCATGGTGCTGGTGTTCTTCTACTTCACCGACCGGGACCAGGCGGCCATCGATGACCGCTCCCAGCCCGCCGACGTCGTTGTTGATGTCCGCGGCAAGCAGTGGGCCTGGGACTTCAACTACAAGTCCGGCAGCGTCATCGAAGAAGACCTGCACGAGGCCGGCGTCCAGGCGCACCTCACCGGCAACACCATTGACAAGGAACTGCTTCCCACGCTGTACCTGCCCGTCAACAAGTCCGTGGACCTCGAGCTCAACGCCCGCGACGTCATCCACTCCTTCTGGGTTCCCGCCTTCCTGCAGAAGCGCGACATGATCCCTGGCAAGACCAACTACATCCGGTTCACCCCCACCAAGGAGGGAACCTATGACGGTAAGTGCGCCGAACTTTGCGGCGAGTACCACTCCGAAATGCTGTTCCGCGTCAAGGTGGTCTCGGAGGCCGAATTCCAGACCCACATGGACGGGCTCCGGGCGGCAGGCAACACAGGCCTCCTGGGTGCGGAATACGACCGCAACCCGAACCTGAACGAAATTAAGTAAGGGGAGCGACGTGGCTACGTACACTCAATCCGCACCCACCGAAGCCTTGTCGGCTCCCGTGGTTCCGAAGTCCAAGGGGCGCATCGTCGTCAACTGGATCACCTCCACCGACCACAAGACCATCGGGTACATGTACCTGATCGCGTCCTTCGTGTTCTTCTGCTTCGGCGGCGTTATGGCCTTGCTGATCCGCGCCGAACTCTTCGAGCCGGGCATGCAGATCCTGCAGACCAAAGAGCAGTACAACCAGCTGTTCACCATGCACGGCACCGTAATGCTGCTGATGTTTGCAACGCCGCTCTTTGCCGGCTTCGCAAACGTCATCATGCCGCTGCAGATCGGTGCCCCCGACGTCGCCTTCCCGCGGCTGAACGCACTGGCCTTCTGGTTCTTCCTGTTCGGCTCCACCATCGCCGTGTCAGGCTTCATCACCCCGCAGGGTGCGGCATCCTTCGGTTGGTTCGCCTACGCGCCGCTGTCCAACACCACGTTCAGCCCCGGAATCGGTGGCGACCTGTGGGTGTTTGGCCTGGCGCTGTCAGGCTTCGGCACCATCCTCGGTGCGGTCAACTTCATCACCACCATCATCTGCATGCGCGCCCCGGGCATGACCATGTGGCGGATGCCCATCTTCACCTGGAACACCCTGGTCACCGCCATCCTGGTGCTCATGGCCTTCCCGCCACTGGCTGCCGCCCTGTTCGCCCTCGGTGCCGACCGCCGGTTCGGTGCACACATCTTCGACCCCGAAAACGGCGGTGCCGTCCTCTGGCAGCACCTGTTCTGGTTCTTCGGCCACCCCGAGGTGTACATCATCGCGCTGCCGTTCTTCGGCATCGTCTCCGAGATCTTCCCGGTCTTCAGCCGCAAGCCGATCTTCGGCTACAAGGGCCTGGTGTACGCCACCATCGCCATTGCTGCCCTCTCCGTCACCGTGTGGGCCCACCACATGTACGTCACGGGCTCGGTCCTGCTGCCGTTCTTCGCCTTTATGACCATGCTGATCGCGGTACCCACGGGTGTGAAGTTCTTCAACTGGATCGGCACCATGTGGCGCGGTTCCATTACGTTCGAGACGCCCATGCTCTGGAGCATCGGCTTCCTCATCACGTTCCTCTTCGGTGGCCTGACCGGCATCATCCTGGCTTCGCCGCCCCTGGACTTCCACGTCTCGGACTCCTATTTCGTGGTGGCGCACTTCCACTACGTGGTCTTCGGCACCGTCGTGTTCGCCATGTTCGCCGGCTTCTACTTCTGGTGGCCCAAGTGGACCGGCAAAATGCTCAACGAACGCTTGGGCAAGATCCACTTCTGGCTCCTGTTCCTTGGCTTCCACGGCACCTTCCTGATCCAGCACTGGCTGGGCGTCGAGGGCATGCCGCGCCGCTACGCGGACTACCTGGTGGAGGACAACTTCACCTGGATGAACCAGTTCTCCACCATCGCCTCGTTCGTCCTGGGCGCGTCACTGATCCCGTTCTTCTGGAACGTGTACATCACCTGGCGCAGCGCTGAGCGGGTCACCGTGGATGATCCCTGGGGCTTCGGGGCTTCGCTGGAGTGGGCCACGTCCTGCCCGCCGCCGCGCCACAACTTCACCTCGTTGCCCCGGATCCGTTCCGAGCGCCCCGCACTGGACCTGCACCACCCGGAACTCCGCCAGGTCCACACCGTTGACTCACCCGCGCCTGCTGCAAAAACGCTGGGTAACGCCGACCAGAAGGACACCGCACAGTGAAAATCGAATCTTGGATCTTTGGTGCGGGTGTTTTCTTCTTCATTCCCGTATCGATTGTTTACGGCTTCCTGACCAACTGGCACGAATGGGTCGGCACCCTGGGAATCCTCCTCGTGGGTGGGCTGTCCGGCATGATCGGCGGCTACCTCGGCTTCACCGGCAAGCGGGTAGGCATGCGCCCCGAGGACCGAAGCGACGCTGAGATCCACGAAGGTGCCGGCGAGCAGGGCCACTTCAGCCCCTGGAGCTGGTGGCCACTGGTCCTCGGCATCGCCTGCGCCACCGGGTTCCTTGGCCTGGCACTTGGCTGGTGGATCGTATTCATCGCCGCCGGCCTTGCTGTAGTTGCACTCGTTGGCTGGGTTTACGAATACAGCCGCGGCGACCACGCGCACTAACTGCATAACAGACGTACGACGGCGGGCCCCACCAAATTTGGTGGGGCCCGCCGTCGTTAGTGGTCAATTCAGCAGGGGAGGGCGGGTACCGGAGCAGCCCGCGCCGGCTTGCGGGCCGCGGTCAGGAAGCCTGCACGGGCGCCTTCGCGGCGGCATCCTGTGAAGCGATCAGGGCGGCAAGGCCACGCAGAGTTTCCTCCGCCGCCTGCAGCGCGGCCGCCCCCGCCAGGGCGTTATCGCTGATGCCGAGCTCCACTTCACAGCCTTGTTCAAAGTCGGCGGCCATCACCTGGAGGAGGGAGCGGGCGTCCACCGCTTCGGTCCCGCGTTTACTGATGGTGACCGGCAGGCCCGTTTCCATCACGGCACGGACAAACACGGCCGCGGGCCGGGCATGCAGGCCTACGGCTGCTGTGATCACTGCCTTGTGTACTGGCAAAGGGGACTCCTTCGTGATGACGGCCCCCACCGTCGCATCGTGCTGTCCAGATCAATATATCGGCCGTGCCGGCCGGCAGCTAAACCCGGACCTTGCGCACCTGACTGGTCTAGACCTGACCTAAAATGGTGGCAGGACAGATAACAGGGAGACCACCATGGCCGCTGGCGCCACAGCCATCACCGGAACCATCGACCGCACCAGCGGCACGGCCATCTACGTGCAGCTGCGCGAGATCCTGCGCGCCCACATCACCGGGTACTGCAAGCCAGGGGCGGCCCTGCCCTCCGAACGGGACTTGGCCGAGCGGTTCGGGCTGGCCCGCATGACGGTGCGGCAGGCCATCGACGCCCTTGTGGGTGAAGAAGTCATTGAGCGGGTGGTGGGGCTGGGCACCTTCGTCCGCCGGCCCAAGATGGACCTTCAGGTCAAGCTGACGTCCTACAGCGAAGAGATGCAGCGGCGTGGCATGGTTCCCGCCGCCAAGGTCCTCAGCTTTGAACAGATCGCCGCCAGCGCCTTCCTGGCACGAGAACTCCAGCTGGAGGAGGGAACGCCGCTGGTCCGGTTCCGCCGGCTTCTCCTCGCGGACGGTGAGCCCATGAGCGTGGACGAGAACTTCATTCCCGCGCACCGTGTTCCGGGCCTCCTGGACGGGGAACCGCCCACATCGCTCTACAACGTCCTCAACGAACAGTTTGGCCTGGTGATGGAGTGGGGCGAGGACATGATCGAAGCGACGGCAGCCTCACCGTCAACGGCCCGGCTGCTGAACGTTGAAGTAGGGGCGCCGCTGCTGAAGATTCAGCGGCACGCCTTTGTTGCCCGGGCCATGGTGGACTATTCGGTATCGTACTACCGGGCGGACCGCTATAAGCTCTGGGTGCCGCTTCAGCGGCCCGGCGCCCGCCGGACCCGCAACCACTAGCCGCGCACGGGGGAGGCCCTGCAGGGTGCCTCCGTTGGGCTGCAGGAGGGGTAGGTGGTCTGTGGCATCAATTCCGGGACGAGCATTGAACGCAGAAAGGCCCGGTCCGCAGGGACCGGGCCTTTCTTGTGCTGCGCAGTTAGTGCGTCAGGGACTTGGAGTCCTCGGAAGCCTCAACAGCTGCATGGCCGTGACCGTGCGCTGCTTCGAGTTCCGCCGGCGTTGCCGGGGCAACACGGTCTTCGAAGAACCACTTGGAGAGGAACGCGCGGCGCTTCTCCTTGCCGGTGACGACACCGTGTTCGTTCGGCTCCGCAGGAAGTACCTTGGGAGATTCGAATCCTACGAGCTTGTAGCGCTTGTACTCATCGAGCGGTGCGTGCACCTCAATGAACTCACCGTGCGGGAGCCGGACAATGCGTCCGGTCTCGCGGCCGTGCAGGGCGATCTCGCGGTCCTTGCGCTGCAGCGCCAGGGCCACACGCTTGGTCACGATGAACGCGATGATCGGGCCGATGAAGAAGAGTGTGCGCAGCCAGTACGTCACATCGTTCAGGGACACGTGGAAGTGCGTGGCGATGAGGTCGGAACCGGCAGCGGCCCACATCACGCAGTACCAGACGAAGCCTGCCATGCCGATGGCCGTACGGGTCGGGGCGTTGCGGGGACGGTCAAGGACGTGGTGCTCGCGGTCGTCCTTGGTGATCCACCGTTCGATCCACGGGTACATAAACATTACGGTGAACAGGATGCCTGCCGGCACCAGGGCCGGGAGCAGGACGTTCAGCGTCAGCGTGAATCCGAAGATGACGTACTCGAAGTGGAATCCGTTGATCACACCCGGCATCAGGCGCAGGGCGCCGTCAACGAATCCGATGTACCAGTCAGGCTGGGTACCGGCGGAAACGGGGGAGGGATCGTAGGGACCGTAGTTCCAGATCGGGTTGATGGTGAAGAAGCCTGCCATCAGGGCCAGCACGCCGAAGACGATGAAGAAGAATCCACCGGCCTTCGCAGCGTAAACCGGGCCCAGCGGGTAGCCCACAACATTGTTGTCGTTGCGGCCGGGGCCGGGGTACTGGGTGTGCTTGTGGACAACCACCATAAAGAGGTGCAGGACGATCATCAGCAGGATCAGGGCCGGTACCAGCAGGATGTGCAGCATGTAGAGGCGGCTGATGATGGCCGTGCCGGGGAACTCGCCGCCGAACAGGAAGAACGAGATGTACGTTCCAACGATCGGGATTGACTTGATCACGCCGTCGATGATGCGCAGGCCGTTACCGGAGAGCAGGTCATCGGGGAGTGAGTAGCCGGTGAAGCCGGCAGCCATGGCAAGGATGAGCAGGACGCTGCCCACAACCCAGTTCATTTCGCGGGGCTTGCGGAAGGCTCCGGTGAAGAAGACCCTCAGCATGTGCACGGCGATGGAGGCTACGAACAGCAGGGCTGCCCAGTGGTGGACCTGGCGCATGAACAGGCCGCCGCGGATGTCGAAGGAGATATCCAGCGAGGAGCTGTAGGCCACGGACATTTCGACGCCCTTGAGGGGCACATACGAACCGTCGTAGTGGGTCTCCGCCATTGACGGATCAAAGAAGAACGTCAGGAACGTGCCGGAGAGCAGCAGGATGACGAACGAGTACAGGGCCACTTCGCCAAACATGAACGACCAGTGGTCCGGAAAGACCTTGCGGCCGAATTCGCGGAGGATTCCGGAACCGCCCACACGGGAATCGACGAAGTCGGTGACCCGGCCTGCCTTGGTTTTGGCGACGAAAGCGGGCTCAGCTGTTGTTGCTGCGCTCATGCATATCACGCTCCCAGTAACTCGGTCCTACGGGTTCTTTGAAGTCGCTGGTAGCGACCAGGTATCCCTCGTCGTCAACTGCGATGGGCAGCTGGGGGAGCGGACGGCTGGCGGGGCCAAAGATCACTTTGCACTCTTGCGTGAGGTCAAAGGTGGACTGGTGGCACGGGCACAGCAGGTGGTGCGTCTGCTGCTCATAGAGAGCAACGGGGCAACCGACGTGGGTGCAGATCTTGGAGTAAGCAACGATGCCGTTGTAACCCCAGTCCTCGCGGCCCGCGGACGGGTTGAGCGAGGAAGGGTCGAGGCGCATCAGCAGAACGACGGCTTTGGCCTTTTCGTTCAGCTTGCCCTCGTGGAGTTCGTTCAGGCCTTCGGGAATGACGTGGAAGGCTGAGCCCAGCGTCACGTCGGAGGCCTTGATGGGCGTTCCGTCGGGGTCGCGGGCGAGGCGCTTCAGGTTCCCGTCCTGGGGAGCCCACATGGTGTGTGCGAGCTTCTCGTCCGGGCGCGGTCCGAGGTCACCGAAAATGGCGATCGCGGGAAGCGGTGCCAGGGCCACGGCGCCGAGGAGCGTATTGCGGATGAGGGGGCGGCGTTTGATGCCGGTCTCTTCGACAATGTCATCGACAATGCGGACAGCTGCTACGCGGTCTTCCTCGTAGCGGATCGCATGGCGTTCCTCGGATACCTCGTGATCGGGCATCAGGGCCTTGGCCCAGTGCACGATGCCGGTACCGATGCCCAGCATGGCGAAGGCGGTGCCTACACCGAGGAGGGCGTTCTGGAGGCGGATGGTGGCAATGCCGGCATCCTCGCCCAGATCGATGGCGAAGTACGCCACCAGGAAGATTACGGTTCCAACAACAGAGAGGCCAAAAAGTAAGGCGACCTGCCGTTCTGCCCGCTTTGCGGCCTTCGGGTCCGTGTCAGCCAGGCGCAAACGGTGCGGGGGAATTCCAGGATCCTGGAACTTCTCCACCTCATTCTGACCAGCCGTAGCTACGGTGCCCGAGTGGTTCGGACTGCCGTCACTATGGTTGCCCATAATTCGCCTCATCCTTCTCTCGTCCCGGCGGCTGCCGGGTTAGTTTTCAATTTCAAGCTGCTGACGGATCAGCAGAAGTGCTGTGGTGCTGCGTGGACGTCAGGAGGTCCGGGAGGTGAGC
Organism: Pseudarthrobacter sp. MEB009; assembly: GCF_030208875.1. Taxonomy (NCBI): domain Bacteria; kingdom Bacillati; phylum Actinomycetota; class Actinomycetes; order Micrococcales; family Micrococcaceae; genus Pseudarthrobacter; species Pseudarthrobacter sp. MEB009. The sequence goes on along the minus strand of NZ_JARVTC010000004.1, from coordinate 278,511 downwards.
CAGATGGTGAAGGCGATGATGACACCAAGGCCTGCGACCCAGACGAACAGGCCTTCAGCAACCGGGCCAAGCGAACCGAGGTCGGCTCCGCCCGGGGAGCCGGTGGATTCGATCTGCTTCAGGAACGTGATGACGTCGCGCTTGCCTTCGGGGGTGATGTTCGTGTCGCTGAACACCGGCATGTTCTGCGGGCCGGTGACCATGGCCTCGTAGATGTGCTTGCCGGAAACGTCCGCGAGGGCGGGAGCGAACTTGCCACGGGTCAGGGCCCCACCGGCTGCTGCCGCGTTGTGGCACATGGCGCAGTTGGTACGGAAGAGCTCGCCACCTGCAGCGGCGTCGCCGCCTTCGTCCAACAGGCCTTCTTCAGGAACTGCCGGGCCGGCTCCCAGGGAAGCCACATAGGCTGCAAGCTGGTGGGTCTGTTCGTCGTTGAACTGGGCCGGCTTTTCCATGGCCTGCGGGCCGTTCATCTGCATCGGCATACGCCCGGTGCCCACCTGGAAGTCAACAGCAGCAGCGCCGACGCCAACCAGCGACGGACCCGCCTGGGTTCCGCTGGCGCCCATGCCGTGGCAGGTGGCGCAGTTGGCGGCGAAAAGCTTGCCGCCCTCTTCGGTGTCGTTGGCGCTGTACGAGGTGGTGGAGGCTTTTGCCTCGTTCACCGTGGTAGCGACGGCGTAGAGCCCGCCCATGACGAGCAGCCCCATCAGTAGCAGCGCTACGGCTGCCAGTGGGTGACGCCGCTTTTGCGAAAGTGCCTTCACGTGGTGGTTCCTTTATTCGATCCTGCGCCGGCTCCGGGAGCCGCTACCTGAAATTCTGCCTCTTGTAGAAAAAGAATCAAAGCTGGCTACTTGAGGACGTAGATGACCAGGAAGAGGCCAATCCAGACGACATCCACGAAGTGCCAGTAGTAAGAGGTGACAATCGCGGACGTGGCCTCGAAGTGGCCGAACTTCTTCGCCGCGAAGGACCGGCCCATGATGAGCAGGAAGGCGATGAGGCCGCCGATGACGTGCAGGCCGTGGAAGCCGGTGGTCATGTAGAAAGCGGAGCCGTAGGCGTTCGAGGACAGCGATACATGCTCGGAAACGAGCATGGCGTACTCGAAGGACTGGCCGCCGACGAAGATGGCACCCATTATGAAGGTCAAGGTGAACCATTCATTCATTCCCCACTTGGAGAACTTGAGGGCGCCACCGCTTCGGCGCGGCTGCAGCCTTTCGGCGGCGAAGACGCCCATCTGGCAAGTAAAGGAACTGGCCACAAGGACGATCGTGTTTGCTAGCGCGAAGGGGAAGTTGAGCTTGGCCGTCTCTTCCGCCCACATGGCACCACTCGTGGAGCGCAGTGTGAAGTACATGGCGAAGAGACCGGCGAAGAACATCAACTCACTGGACAGCCACACTACGGTTCCAACGGAAACCATATTGGGGCGGTTCAGCGTGGGGTGCGCCGGGGTACTGGGGGCATGGGTCGCAGATGTCACATAGACATTATGTCTGTAAAAGTCCGTGCTGCCCAACGCAAACCGCCTTTTGGGGGGACTTTTTCTACAAAGACGCGAAATTGCCCGGAAAAGTTCCCGGGAGGGTTCATATTGGTCAGTCCCGGCCCTCGCTCGATAGCATCAGGGGGTGACTTCTCCGGCAACTGCAGCCCCCGCCAACACGTGGCCCCGGCTGATCTCGGCACTGATCAGCGGTTCGGACCTTACTGCCGCGAATACTTCCTGGGCCATGGACACCATCATGTCTGGAGCGGCGACGCCCGCGCAGATCGCCGGTTTCCTGGTGGCGCTGAGCGCCAAGGGCGAAACGGTGGAGGAGCTTTCCGGCCTGGTGCACGCCATGCTTTCGCACGCCAACCCGATCTCTATTTCCGGCGAAAAGCTGGACATCGTGGGCACCGGCGGAGACCAGCTCAACACCGTCAACATCTCCACGATGGCCGCCCTGGTCGCTGCCGGCGCGGGCGCGAAAGTGGTTAAGCACGGCAACCGGGCGGCGTCGTCGTCGTCCGGTTCCGCCGATGTCCTCGAGGCACTGGGCGTGCGGCTGGACCTGGGAATCAAGCAGGTGGCGCGGAACGCTGAACTGGCAGGCATCACATTCTGCTTTGCCCAGGTCTTCCATCCGTCATTCCGGCACACGGCCGTCCCGCGGCGGGAACTTGCCATCCCTACGGCGTTCAACTTCCTTGGTCCGTTGACCAATCCCGCCCAGGTCCAGGCATCAGCCGTTGGTGTTGCCAACGCGCGGATGGCGCCGCTCGTTGCCGGCGTACTTGCCCGGCGGGGCAGCAGGGGCCTGGTGTTCCGCGGGAACGACGGCTTGGATGAGCTGACCACTACCGGCCCGTCGACCGTTTGGGAGATCCGGAACGGCGGCGTGACCGAGCTTGTCTTTTCGCCGCAGGATCTCGGTATCAGGCTCGCCACCGTCGACCAGCTCCGGGGCGGCGATGCGCAGGTGAATGCCGGCGTGGTGCGCGACGTCCTGGCAGGAAGTGCGGGGCCGGCGCGTGACGCCGTGCTGCTGAATGCTGCCGCCGGGCTGGTGGCGTTTGACCTGACCGCTGACGGGCCGTTCCTTGACCGCATGGCCGGTGCTTACCACCGCGCCGCCGAATCCATCGATTCGGGAGCCGCGGCCGCGGTTCTGGAGAAATGGGTGTCGCTCACCACGTCCTGACCCGAGAAGTGGGCCCTGCTGCGGTGGGGAGGATTACTGCTCGAACCCCAGCGAAAATGCGGCGTCCAGGTCATGCTGGGAGTAGGCGCGGAACGCAATGTGCGTGGTGGTGTGGACCACGGCGGGGACCTTCGACAGCCTGTCGGCAATGACGTCCGCGAGGTCCTCGTGCCGGGGGACCCGCGCCACGGCAATGAGGTCCCACTCGCCTGTGACGGAATAGACCTCACTGATGCCTTCGATAGCGGAGATTTCCTCTGCCGTCTCTGGAATGCGGGCGGCGTCGGTCTTGATCAGAACGAATGCGGTGATCACGTTTAACCCTTCCGGATCAGTTGCGCCGTAGCTTTGCCCGGCCAGCTTGTCAGTTCTGCCAGCCTATTACAGAAGGGCGCCGCAGGACCTCTGTCCGTGGCGGGCAGCAATGCCAAGGTCACGGGTGCCTGCGGCGCCGGATCAGTGCCGCAATAAGCCGGTAGCCCAGCAGCAGGACTGCAAGGCTGAGAGTGGCCACGATGATGAAGGGCAGCACCACGCTCTGCCCGGTCACGGCGCGCAGCAGCATTCCGCCCACCAGGGCGCCCAGCCAGACGGGAACTCCGGCCCGTGTTGGTGAGAATGGGTTCCGCCAGGACCGCGCCGCAGCCCACCCAACGGCGGCTCCCAGCAGGAACGGCCATGCAGTCAGCAAAACCCCGGTCACCACATCGCCGCGATGGTGGGCATCGCGGCCGACGGCGGCAAACACCAGGATCAGCACCACATCAACAAGGGCGGCGGCCGCCCAGGCCCTGGTGGCGGTGGGTTGAGGGGTCCGGCTTTTCGGGAAACTCATGGCTTCGAGCCTATCGCCCGGAACCGTTGTGCCCGCGCGGTCCAGAACGAGCCCTGCAGGCAATGCTGGACGGCGGGAACGCGGCTGACAGCGGGGATCGTTAAGGCCCCCGGGGCGTTCGTCTGACCAGGCAGCCAGGCTCCCAGTGGTAGCTGCTGTCCGCGCCTTCGCCGTATTCCATCAGGACGTGGGTCACCGTATACGCCAGCGCCCGCCCTGGCCGGAAGCGGGCCTGTGCCCGGACGGGATACCGGAGCAGAACCGGCCTGCCGGGGGACTGATGCAGCGCGTCCGCTAAAGGGGTGGTGCCCTCAAAGGCGCGCGCCAGCGCCGCACCGACAGCAGGGGCGCTTGGGAAAAAATCCGGCATGGCAATCCTTCCGCAATCCGGCGGGCTACGGGCCTGAAAGCATTGGACAGCCAGGAACAGAAGGTGAGTGCCGCCGTCGGCCGCCGTTTTGTGAGCCTACGGCTAGTTGTCCTGCTGCGCACCCGTAGTGGCTACGCGGATCCGGCCGGCCCGTTACTTGTGCGGGCGCCCGGCACGACGGGTGTGGCTTACGCTGGACTTCCGACGAGTGGAGGCGCCATGAACAAGCCGCTGTGGATTTGCTGCCTGGTGGGGGCGGCGCTTGGCATCGCCCTGGGCCTGGCGATTTTTGACAGCCCTGTGGTGGGGGTTGCCTTGGGACTCGCGGTCGGCGCGGTGGTGGGTGCTGGACTCAAGCAGCGGCACTGAACCATCCCGGCCGATACGCTTGAATGGTAGGCACTGATGCAGGAGGCTGGCATGAACGGGACGACGCTGGACGCCGTGATGGCGGAACTGTCCGGATTGCAGGATCCGAGGGTGCGTGAGGTCAACGAAAAACGCGGGGACGACCACGGCGTGAACCTGTCGAAGCTGCGCGGCGTGGCGAAACGGCTTAAGACCCAGCAGGACCTGGCCCGCGGACTGTGGGCCACCGGGGACACTGCTGCCCGGCTGCTGGCGTTGCTGATCTGCCGGCCCAAGGAGTTTACGGCAGCCGACCTGGATGCGATGCTGCGCGAAGCTCGGGCTCCCAAAGTGCACGACTGGCTGGTGAACTACGTGGTCCGGAAGAGTCCCCACGCCGAAGACCTGCGCCTGGCGTGGACCGGGGATCCCGACCCGGTGGTGGCAAGTGCGGGCTGGGCGTTGACCGGTGACCGGGTGGCGAAGTCGCCGGACGGACTTGACTTGGCCGGCCTGCTGGACACCATCGAAGCGGAGATGAGGGACGCGCCGGACCGCCTGCAGTGGGCCATGAACAGCACGCTGGCGCAGATCGGGATTGTGCATCCCGAGCACCGTGGCAGGGCGCTGCGGATCGGCGAGCGGCTGGAAGTGCTCAAGGACTATCCCACGCCGCCGAACTGTACCTCCCCGTTCGCGCCCATCTGGATCAATGAGATAGTGCGGCGGAACGAAGCTCCTGCCTGATCCCGTAGATAGTTCACGCCTCACGCGTGGCGGGGTTCACCGGTTGGTCCCGTTGGACCGGCGGAGATACGCCCAACACTCACGCGGGTTCGTAGCCGATCAGCCAATGCAGTCCATGCCGGTCGATTACCTGCCCGTCCGAGGCGCCCCAGGGTTTTGCCGCCAACGGATCGACAATCCGGCCGCCGGCAGCGAGGCTGTCGAACCACTGGTGCAGTACGGGCGCTTCCGCCGTTCCCAGCAGGGAGAGCATCAGCCCTTCGCAGTTCACCGGTTTGTCACCCTCGGACGCGTCGGTGCCGGCCATGGCCACGGGCCCTGAAAGGACACCGTGCGCTATGGCCGAGGGGTCGCCCGTGGAGTTTCCGAAGTCAGCGTTGGTATGCAGGGCGAGTTCACCGCCGAAAATGTTCGCGTAGAAGCCCAGTGCGTCCCGGGCCGTGCCAGGAAACGTGATGTAGATCATGGGTGCAGCCATGTCCCCAGCCTACAGATCCCAGGCGAGGCCGCACAGGCAGTCTTTATCGGTGCACCCGCAGTCCTTTAGGCCGCAGCAGGGGAGTGGTCGCGATTACTGGCTCGGCCCCGCCCATGCCCCCGGGGCATTGGTCCACCGACCACCGCTGTCATCATCCCGTCCGCAACGCACGCAGCGCCGGAAGCGACGGCCATCGTCAGTGTGTTCAACGTGCCAGTCGTGACGGAGGTTCAATTTGCACAGCAGGGCCTGGATCATGGCACTGTCCGCTCTCTGGGTGGGTCCCCTTGGTACCAATTCCATGGTGGCACGCGAGGACCTCTAGGCATAGGCCGTGGTCATCCACATTATGAGACTTTTTTGCTCAAAATATGGACGCATCAATTAGCCTGCACTGTATGGACGACAGCCGGATAACCCCAGAAGATCTCCCACCCTTTGTTGATGTCGCGTGGCTCACGGCGCACCGCCAGAACCTTGTCATCGCCGATGTTCGGTGGTACCTCGACGGTGCGTCCGGCCGTAACGCGTATGATGGCGGACATCTGCCAGGTGCGGTATTTGTGGACCTGGACGCATGGCTGTCAGGCGATTCTGGACCACGCGGGCTTAACCCGCTTCCCGGCCCGGAAGTGTTCGCGCATGGAATGTCCTCCCTCGGAATCGGCGACGGCTCGACCGTCGTCGCCTATGACGACGCGGGGGGAGTCATCGCCGCGCGGCTCGTGTGGATGCTGCGTTCGCTCGGACATAGGGCGGCGTTGCTCGACGGCGGGATTTCCGCATGGTCGGGACCGCTCGAAACAACGCCCGTGGAGCCTTCGCCGGTGGCCTTCACGCCGTCTCCATGGCCCGGGGCCCGTCTCGCCACGCTTGAGGACATCACTTCGGAGGCTGCCGGAATCGTCGTAGACGCCCGCAACAACGACCGCTTCGACGGAAGCCTCCAGCTGCCCACCGATCCCCAAGCCGGACACATCCCCGGTGCAGTGAACGTCCCGTGCCGTGGGAACCTCGACTCCGACAGACGCCTGCGCCCGGTCGAAGACGTCCGACGGGCGTTTGCGAAGGTTGGAATCGAAGACGCGACCGACGTCACCTCCTACTGTGGTTCAGGCGTCACCGCGTGCCATAACCTTCTCGCTCTTGAGTATGCAGGGCTTGGTCAGGGCCGTCTTTACGCGGGCGGGTGGTCAGAGTACGGGGCCGACCTTCGCCGCCGGGCCGAGCTTGGATGACAACTGGCCTGCGGTGCTCGCCGGATGAGGCTTTGTTGACCAGGTCATTGGTGCTGCGGACGGTTTGGTGCATCGGCCGGAGTTACGTTCCTGAAGACGGAGCTAAGCGCCTTGTCCAGACCGCAGTGAATATAGGTTGCGGCGATTACCTCTCGTCCAGGATAGTTTCCATGCTGTGTTGTGTGCGGCTCATTAGCGTTGGAAACTGCCCCATCCTGCAGATGCGTTCGGTTCGAGTCGTCCGGAGTAAGCAACCCTAAACGGACCCGGTTCATCGGCGGCTTCGTAACGATAAACCGGTAGCCGTTCTCAAGTCCCAGGCTGAGATACTGCTTTCTTGCCTGTCAGGTACGGCCACGTGATGATGAGTCCCCCTGTAAGACCACCTGCAAGAGTGCCCAGCGCTGGGCCCGGTCCGAATGCAATCATGAGGAAAAGCGTCGGAATGACAAGAGCGAGTGCCAATATCGAATATCCCCGCTTGCGTTTAGGCCTTTTGTCTCGAACCCCAAATGCCCCAATCATTATTAGAAGGATTCCGGCGGTGGAGGCCACGCTCGGCCAATAGGTTTTGTCACCCGGGGCTACAAATAAAGCAAGAACGCCAGCCCCAATGAGGGAACCTATCAGCCAGAACAAGATGGCGACTACGATCTTCTTCCCTCTGGTGCTCAATTCATCACCCCTTGCGCCTCAAATGAGAGGCAGATTTCTTTGTTTGGCCACTGTGGGTGGACGCAAGCTTCCCTCCGACGGTTAGCCGTGCCGTCAGCGTAACAGTGGCCAAGGCCGAGCGCACTGGTCGGGATCCCTCAAGAACAGTGCTGTCCGCCGCCCCTTCCCGAGCGTTGGAAAACGTCCATAAGAGGCCAGTTCGCATAACGTCCCATACGCCGATCCTTGAATGGACGCCTTATTCCAGCCCGTGCAGCGCTGTTGTGGCTGGTCACGGCACTGTCGGCCGTGTCAGCGGTCAGGATAATGTCTGGATTATGCGTGAACTGTTGATGGTGGCGCTTGGGTTGTTCTTTTTTGGCGGATGCATAGTGACCTTCCTCTGGATTCGCACGGTTGCGCGCAGGACAAGCCAGTTCGGGTGGGCGGATTCACGTCAGGCGGTCGGTAGGCGGCGCCAGATTCAGTTTGCTTACGACCGCAGAAATGCTCACAATCGTCTGCCTCGACGCTCCAAATCTGCCCGGCGTAGATCTTCCTCATCCCAGAATGGAGCATCATTTCGGCGTACGTGGAGCATGTGAAGGACTTGTCCAGCGCCGAGCAAAAACCACGCTGCGAAAAGGCAGAAGAACCCAATATCCCAACCGTTGTTCAACCCCTTTGCGAATTCGTTGGTTGCGAGGAGCGCACTGGCTACAATCTGGGCACAGTAAGCCCACATACCGGTCGGTGAAAGCTGCTTCAAATTGGCGTTTCCTCGCCGCGGCTTCAGCGTGCTCCTGTCACTTCGGGGGATTGCATGAGTCGAACTGATCTCCGTGCAGTTCTTCATTGTCACGGGTTTACTGCCGGAGGAGACTTGAGGCGACGGCATCCAATCTCGGGCCGCCCGCGGGGCCACCCGGCTGCGGGGCCCCACAGGACTTTGTAGCGGCCTGGTGGATCAATGAGTTCCGTGACGACCCTTGAAAAGGCCGCTAAGAGGTCGTGCCATCTCTTGCCTTTGGCGACTGTCGCCCTGCTTGGATGTCTCAGCGGGTGCCAGTATGAGCCTGACGACGCGTTCCTCGCGTCTGCCACTTCTCCGGTCACGGAGGCTCGCACAGTCCCGACGCTGCCGGAGAGTCGCGACCCTCGCACGGTCCCACCGCTGCCGGAGAGCGGCGACATCGACGCCGGCACATACCTAGTCCCCGTCGTCGGCTACACGGAGCCTTTCGAGATCACCGTCCCGGACGGCTGGTATACCCGTGACGGCCAAAGCCTGGGCAAGGATGACCCGGGTCACCCGGCTGAATGGGCCGTCTACCTGACTCTTTCGCCCGCGGACTATGTGTCAATGGACGCATGCAGCTGGATGGGCGCTCTTGCCAATGTCGAACCGTCGGCCGAGGCCTTCGTCAAAGCGATGGCGGCACAGTCATGGACGGTAAGCACCCCTCCCGTCGAGGTCATGGTGGGCGATTACTCCGGCTTCGAGTTCGACCACTCCGTCGAGGGTGACGTGGACTTCAAAGCCTGCGGCGCCCGAAGGTTATGTATCCACTCAGAATCATTCGCCACCTGCTCACACTGGTACTCAACTCAGAATGAACACGAAACCTACCGGGTGGTCGACCTGAACGGCCAGTGGGCTGTGGTCTCGGTGGGCTATATCGACGAATTGATCAATCCGGAACTGATGAGAGAGGCACGTGCCGTCTTCGACTCGATCGTGTTCAGGTCCTACAAGTGACCAGTTAATCCGATAGGCGATCCCACCCGCGGCTCCGACTCCTTCTCTGAACTCACCGGGTGTCTCAGATCCGCAGCGCCTCGAAACGCTAGGGTTTCACGGCAGTCTGAGGCGTAGCAGTTAGGGCACCCTCACCGTGCATTTCATCGTTCGGGGTAAACGTACACATCAGGGGCCGACAACGGAGCAGAGGAATGGATCCATGCCTGGCTGAACGCTAAACGACCGGCTTACGGACGGGGCCACTCGGAAGCGTAAAGCCTCTGCTGACCGGTTCCGGAGTGGGTATCCATAATGCCGCGGGTGCTTGACTGGCGTGGTTAGGCTTTGAGCAATGACCGGCGAATGAGTCGGAGCAAGTTCGCTGGGGCGTTAGCGGGGACTAGATGAAAAAAATAGAAGCGCCCCGAACCTGGGCCGTCTACGCAGGTATCGGGATCGTTCTCTGGGTGGTGTTTAGTGCAATCGATTTCGCTAACAACGGGGCTTCGTGGCGAACGATCGCGTATGCGCTGCTGGAAGCAGGGTCGATTTACCTCTTGTTTAGGGCGATTAGCACCTTGAAGCGCGAGAGAACCCAAGGGCGGTAGCCGCCCGCAGCGGTACCCTAGCCGGGCGCCATACCGTTCATTCCGGCTGTCTTGTATGGTTTGTGTTTCGAAGCGCAGAGGTTGAGCAAGTAAGTCAATCGAAGTTGTGGAGGTACTTGTCTACGTCCGCCCAGATTTCATCTTCGGTCCTTGGGGGATGTAGTTGCTGGTGAGCTCGTCCCAAAGCTGCCATAGGACATACGCTTCCTCGGCGTCTCGATCGGCATACTCGACTGCTCGAAGGTATTGAACGGCATCTCGGAGGATTTGCCCCCTGGTTCGCTGGCCAGTTTTCCATGAGGCTAGTTCGTATGCCCAGATCAAAGGCCACTGCTTTTCAAGTGGAATGGCTTGGACTTCTAAGTCCTGCAGGGTTGCCGTCCACAAGTCACGAATGTCGTTGGGATCCTCGTTGTCGGCGCCGGCAAGTGTGCGAAGGTTCGCCGAATCCATGCCGTCCGCCAGCCACTGGGCGGCAATGTCAGGAAAGTCGTCGACTTCCAACAGCCCGGAAGTCATCAGGGCCATGGCCTGGTCAGGGGTCGGTTGAAGCTCCATTTGATCAGCCTTACATACGTGCCGCACGATTCGAGCGCGTCACGCCATAGGGTCGGGGACGCATATATTGTGCCTTCTCTGCGACGGAGCGGCGCCCCGGTAGAGGATCCTTCACCGGACGCCGGTGCTGCGGAACGGTCAAAGGCTCAAGAAAGAATCAGGGGTCCGCTTTTAGGCGAGGTTTCGTGCGTAACTGTTCCGTATGGACTGGGACGAGGCTGGCGGTAGTGGTGTTCTTGGCGCAAGTGCGGGAAATTTGGAGACGAAGGCTTCGCGGGATTTGTATACGTTCGCGGTTCCGGCTGGTGGGCAGTTCCTTTACCTCGATATTGGGACGTATCCCTATTACGGGCGATGGCAGCTGATGTCTCAGGGCACGGGCGCGCAGATCGCGACTGGGCGATGCTGGGCCGGGGACAAGCAGGTCAACAACTTTCCCGCAGGGAACTACACTCTGGATTTTCATGGCGTCAAAGAGGCTCAGGGCACCTACTCTTTCGAGATCCGATGAAGATTGAAGCCAGTGATCTGAGCGTCAGTGAAAAGATGATTTTGCGTGAATGGAGGCGGTGTGGAACGGTCCACCTGCGTTTACGCTCAGACTTATCGGTAGATCAGGCTGCTTCATGTTTACGAAAATCCAGGTTGGAACTCGCACTACCCGGCCTTGGGGAAATGGGCCTCGGGGGAGTGGCCGCAACCTCCCAGGGGCCGGTGCTGATCCTTCATGATGTGCCTGACCGCAAAGAGGCTTTGGAACTGGTGCGCAGGATCGCCGATAACTTGCGAGAGCAGGGAGTTACCGGCCGGTTGATGTCCTGCGGGTTCCAAAAGTCTCCCCTCGAAAACTCTGACCGGTTCTTTCCAGCGATAGCGGCCGGGATCAGCCTGCGGGGAAACCCATCATTTGTTCCCCCGGTTCCGAACGCTGGCCGTGCGCGGGCGGAATATCACTGGGATATCGATCCCATGGTGCTGGGGACGGTTTTTGACTATGCCCTTCGCTGGTGCACCGTCCCGTCCGGGAAGTACTTCGTTAACTCTGGGTTGACACAGTTTAAGTGCGAGCAACAAGAGTGCGGGGATCTTCTGTTGGCGGCCTACGGGGCCATCCCCACGGCCGCGCTGACTTGTGCGGCGGGACCCAACGAGGCACGCCGCGTCGCCATTACCAGGGATGGTTTCCTTACGTTTGAATGGTATTTTCCACCCAGCGGCTGGAAGGACGGTGTCGCCGAGCTGACGGGGGTGCTGGAGGCGATGGCCGACTACGCGCAGTACGGACTGGTCAAGAGAATCAACATGCCTGGTTTCACCTGGCAGACCTTGATTGACCTCGACTGGCCAGTCAGGCCCCATTTGCGAACATCGTCCATGTGGGGGCAAGAGCTCATGGCCGGGCTCATTCCTGATGCCTTCGCGGTTCAGCTCCTCAGCAGCACCCACAAGCTTCCGAACTTCAACGGACAGTGGGCCTCCAGACCAGCTGGCCGCTCCTCTCTGCTTCTCACCCACGCCGACCTGTCAGCCTGGTTTGACGGGCGTCATCCCCGTCAGGAAACCCTTGACGCAGCACGCCACAGCCTGTCCGCACTCTTCATGAATGACGCGATGCTCAGGGACAAAAAAGTAGACTTCTTCGGATAGCACCTCAGAATATCTCAGGCGTAGAGCGGATTACACGAGAGCTAGCGCCCGGATGAGAGCTCTAGTCTCAGCCTCCCACCAGTCCGTTTGACGGAGGATGGTGCTCATTCCAATACTCTTTGCGCTGTCTCCGCAGAGATTTTACGAGCACTGTAATCCCGAGGACCAGGGCGATCGCCGCAACGCCCAGTAATATCCAAGTCAAAACTTCCGATCCGCGGAAGATCGCGTTTGACCACGTTGCGATCAGACCGATCACTATAAAGAGAAGCGCTGCTCGGGTTTCCCTTTTGTTCATACGGGAGTCTAACCACGATGATGCCGCGGGTAATAGGAGCCGACGTTGTCCTGCAAACGGAGCCACCTCACCGCGCCCGTAAGCCGGTCCTCCACCGGACGCAGTTTGAGTCCGATGGGTCGGGATCGGATTATTGCCTCATAAAGTGGTGCCATGACCGAGATGATCGTTTGGAATCTGGCCTTTCGTCGTGGCACAGGTATTGGCAAAGCACCAGGACGAACTGCCGAAGCTGCCCTGCCAAGCCAGCCGCCCTCTGGGTGGACAGGAAGTTATGGTCCTGGCGTTCGTTGGGAACACTGGCCACGAAGCCTCAACACTGGTTTGCCTATGATGCACGTGCTGACTCTGTGGCCACCGGAAGACTTCCAACGGCGCGGTCCCCAGTTTCCAGGGATTGCGATTTTTGCTGGTGAGGGCCAATTCGCAGTAGGCGACAAATTTCCCATGCCGAGCGCTGAATCAACCGATCCATTCCTGCGCGACCTTGCAGCAGCCGAGAACCATCCAGGTTTGCTTAGGCGCAGAGACCTCATCGACGGAGAATTTGCCATCCTCTGGCTCATGCATGATGAGTTGGCTGCCGGCCCGACGGCACCTCGTCCCGATCTTCGTGCCAAGGGCGAGCATGTCGACGAATCACAAGGTAATAATGCTTGGGACAACGTCGAGCCAATCACGGACATTTGGTTGGTTCCGCGAGTCGATCCGAATGCTGGCAAGACACCTGTTGAACTCTGGGGAGATGAGGTCGGCGCCGATGGGTATGTCCATCCCACAACAGATGCGGGCAGTCTCACGGACTGGGCAGAACCCCTATTCGCCAGATGCCACTTGGGCGGAACTGCCTTTCCCGTCCAGACAATGCCTGACGGGCTTACTCCTTGGTACCTCGAACTGGAAGAGATCTCTGGGCTCAACTTCGGCGGTGGTGGCAACGCTCAATTCGATCTGGAATCCGATACGTTCGACTGGGCCTGCGGATAGCGCAAGCGGGGTATCTGGCCGTGGGTTTCTAAGCGCCTCAGACAAGAGCAGGACCGGTCCAGGACGTGTCGCGTAAGCCGGTCCTTTACCGGGCGTTATAAGTCAGCAGTTCCGGGGGCTTCGTACGAACGCAGCGGCGGGTCGGTAGGCTGAAGAGATGCCTCGCGAAGTCGAAAAGGTTGTCTGCTACGTCGTCCACGATGACCATTTGCTGGTGTTCACACACGACAACCAGCCAATGACCGTAACCGGGGTGCAAGTGCCTGCCGGGTCGATTGCGCCCGGGGAGTCACCGGTGGAAGCCGCTATTCGTGAGCTTTATGAGGAAACTGGGAGACGCGGACAAGTACTCCGAAGTCTTGGCACTCAGTCATACGACCTACGTCCAGCGCGGGATGAGGTGGCAATCCGGCATTATTTCGAGATGACAGTGTCCAGTGCCGATGTTGCAGAGCGATGGGCCGGCGGAGAGGATGACTCATCCAGCGGCGGTAACGCGGAAATTTGGACATGCTGGTGGCTTCCCCTCAAGCATGCCCACGTTCTGGCAGCAGGCTTCGGAGGCTTGCTCGGCTCAATGCACGAAACGGATGCTGTCCGTTAGTCGATCCTTCACCGGACACCCTCAGTTAGAGGTGACCTGAACGGGCTTGAACCTGAAAGGCCCTCCACATCCGTCCCCGAAGGGATGTTCCCCGGTGGATTCAGTTACTACTGGCAAGTCAACCTTGGTTTGGCCGCCCAGCGCAGCTGTGGCCTCAACATGGATTGAAGTCACGCTTACGGGCTCGTTCAGGTAAGGCGCGGATTGGGGGACCAGCCACTTCTGCTCATCGTCCTGTTCCACCGGCTCAGGCATACACCCTTCCCCAAAACAAGCTGCAACTGATGCCGGCAGAGTGGAGAACACTAATTCCACGGGACCCGTATAGGCATAACCAATGGCTGGGCACACGCGGGGAATACGGGACACGCTGCCAAGCGCAGCGATAACCGCCAACAGCACTGCGACAACGCCACCGACTGCAAGGAGCATTGCCCACCGACGCGTCATGGAGTGAGAGTAGCGCTTGAGGAGGCAACTTTCGAGCATCGGGAGTTTCGGGAGAGGATCCTTTACCGGACGTCCCCGATGCTTATTCGGCGTCACGTCCCATTCATGCCGATAGAGGCGCTTGGTCAGGAGGCGGTGGGTGAGGTTCGAGTTGACCTGCTCCCGGTAAGGAACCAAACAAGCGGGCCGAGGACAGGGACTGCAAACACGACTAGGATCCACAGCACGGTGCCGACTGGGGTTTGCTGTTTGTTCCGCATGATGCTGATCAGCGCAGCGATGAAGAGTATCGCAATTACCAGGCCTACCAGCGGGGTCGCGGCTTCCCACGCTGGCGGAATGATCGGATTGGCATTTTCGGCTACGGATTGCATCAAGAACATGTGGTCCCCCAATTTGTCTTATTCCTCATCCGGTAGCTTGGCGCACTCGGTTGCGGACACCCTACCGCTAACCGCTTCTTCTAGGACAGTCAACCGCCTGCGTCCCCGTGCTTTGCAACCTGAGCATTCGGCAGACTCCTGGACGAAAGCGCTCGAGTATCCGCAAGGGGATCCTTTACCGGGCGGGGCTTCATCTCACTGAAGTTGCTCGCTACTTCGAGGTCAAGACGCGACAACGGTTGCAGTTTCGACGGATAGGAGCCGGGCGTAGTTCAAACACATGCTCAAGCTTTCGTTCGCCGGAACTCGTACGCCCTCGACTGCCACGGTTGCACCCTCAGATAAAGGCGAGGTGCCAGGAAAGACGACTGACTCACCGTCGAACTTAGTGCCTTCTGGAAAGACCAAGGTGTAATCGTCACCGTCCTCCGCCTCCAGGATGAAGCAACCGGCGTCGTCATTGTCTATGCGCCCCTTCAGCTGAGCGCCTTGTCTCGGAGCCGAAGACGGTCCCGAAAGAACCACAGCCTTCTTGCCGGCTTCACTTAGAAGCAACTCCGTCGGCAGCTCCTGCTGTGCAGAGGGCGAATTTGTGGCAACCGGGGTCCTGTCTTGTGCTGCGGGTGAGCAGGATGCCAGCGAAAGGCCAATTACTGTCAAAGCGCCGAAGGAAAGTGCATGCTTCATTTCTGTCCCCAATCAGAATTGCGTGTCGCTCCAGCCTAAAAGCTGAACCTGCCACATCCCACTGTTCCAGGTATTACCGCAATGAAACCGGTATAAGGGTGTCAGCTCAATGCCCAGTCCGTAGACACCGCGTTTAGGTGCAGTACCTGTGAAACGTCCCGGTGAAGGAGCTTCTTCTGACGATGAGTCTTTGCCTTTGTCTGCGGAGTAGGGTGCAGCTATGGACGAGCGCATAGGAAACGTTGAGTCACTGGACCCGCATCCCAGTGTCATCGTTCGATTCATACAATCGGCCGCCGAGAAAACGTGGCCTTCGGACGTGGCCCTCTTCCAGGATTACTTTGATCATCTTGGGTGCGAGCTCGACGTCGTAGATGATCTGGCTGGCACGGAACCGCCGGCCGTGACTCGAGGATTATTTACAACAACAGATATTCGGACCGATGGTGCTTCGTGGGCCGCTCTCGACGGGTTGCTCTCTAGCCTCAATTTTTTTGCCTACCAGCATGAACAGGATGTGGCCGCTGCCGTTGTCGCCGGTTATGAAGGTGTGAGGGCCGGTCTCAAAGATTTGTTTGGCCCGTCGCCCGATGAGCAGACGGATGGACACGGTAATCGTTCAGCTATGTGGAGGACCCAGGACGTTCTGATTGAGTTGTACGCGCATGTGACAGAGGCTCCTGCGCTGCAGGTTGGTATCAGCCACAGAGAACGCAATGCGATCTACGAACGTCTATTAGCGCACACCGCGTTCAAGCCAAACCCGTGATTAGCTTCCGCACCTCCCGACAGCGTCCGGTGAAGGATCCTTACCCAGACGTGGCTTCTAGTCCTGTGGCACCTGCTCAGGGGTCTGATATTGGCTTGGTGAAACACCGTGTGTTCAGGAGCTCGAGGCTTGCACGGCGGGCGGCTAGCTGGAGTGTTTTGTTCTCGGAGGTGATGGTGACTATGAGTCCTCCGGGAAAGACGGTCCAGGGGGCTTTTTCGAGATCTCCGATGGGCGTGGGCTCAGGGTAGATTTCCAGTGGCCCTGTAAGGGGTCCGTCCTCACCAGCACCCATCTGGAAGATGAGCCGGTTTGGCTCTGCCCTTGCATAACCTCGAGCCCATCTACCCCGAAGCCCCGATCCAGGCTCTCTGTGGGCGCATTCGAAAAGTCCTCGTTCGGTGTCCTGGGCTTTGCGCTTCGTCCGCATAGGGGCAACGACAAAGAACTGGATTGCGGCTGTCATAACGATGCCGGAAGTGATCACGATGACCCATGCAGGCCACAAGCCCAGGGCAGCCTGCAATGGGACATAGAAGATGCCGGCTAGGACGAACAGCGGCAGGGAACTGATGGTGTCGTAGACCTGTTCCAGTCGGCTCTTGGGAGTCGGGTCCAAATCCGGCTCGCGCATGGGAAACCTGCTTCCTGCTAAATCGAGTTCGGGTAGGGGCGTCAGCAGGACTGAAAGACACCGTTACGCCGTCTGTTAGTGGGTCCTTCACTCACCTACGAAGGGTGCCGTCGCGCCTGTCGGTCTTTTCGTCTTTGCTGCCACTCAAGGATCGGGCCGATTACGAGTAGGTAACTTGCCCCTAGACCGGACACACCTCCGAGAATCGTGTACGCACTGGTGAGCAAGGGTGATGAGCCATCTTCTTGTCCTCGAAGAATGAGAGCGAGACCGAAGGCGACAATGGTGACAGCAAGGGCGGCCAGGAAGACTCTTTTTCGGCGCGTCCTGGCCCGAGGGGATGGTGTCATGAATGCCTCTCGTTCTTGCTTCCGGTTTCCGGTTGTTCGCGAGCATCCGGAAGTGGATCGTCAGAGTCCTGATCTTGTTTCCGGCGCCGTAGTTCCCTCCGCGCCAACACAAAATAGCTCACCCAAAGAATTGCGAGGATCACCGACGACAGCTTCGCCCAACCTGAGTAGCCAAACAGTCCAAGGGCAGCCCATGTGACACCGAAGACCAAGGCAAGGTTTCCGATCCACCGAAGGTCCGCGCTTGATCTTTTAGGGAAACGCATCGAGGTTCGCAGCCTGGCAGTCATGGTTACCAAGGACTCTCCTTTGATCAGTTCTCCGAAACGTATGGGCATCCTTGACCCAGTCACCCACCAATCTGTTCCCGAGAAAAGACCTTTGTGGGTTTTCTACGGTTTTCTACCCGATCTGCATCTCTCTACAAGGAGTCAGTAATGCCTGATAAATCTGCCGGGTGCGGCGCTTTCTAAAAAGCATGTTCAAGAGTGTCTAAGCACGAGCAGCGAAGCGCCCGTTAGCCGGTCCTTCACCGGCCGCCGCGAAGCCCCAAATAGCGCTCATCAAAATCCGCTCCATTCTGCGGAAACAGGATTCCCGTATGACCCGCCCGCAAAACTGCCCGGTGAAGGTGCCCTAAACGCTACACTCGATCCCATGCTTATCGGTTATGCCCGCGTCTCGACCAATACCCAGGACCTGACCGCCCAACGCGACGCTCTCGCGGCCGCCGGCGTGGATCCCGACGCCATCTATGTCGATCACGGGTTCACCGGCACCAAACGTGAACGGCCCGGCCTGGGTAAAGCCTTGGCCGCCTGCCGCAAGGGGGACACCCTCGTGGTGACCAAGCTGGACCGGCTCGCCCGGTCCTTGCCTGATGCCCGGGACATCGCGGATGAGCTCACCCGCAAAGGGGTTGCCCTTAACCTGGGCGGGAGCGTCTATGACCCTCACGATCCGGTAGGGAAGCTGCTGTTCAACGTCCTGGGCATGGTTGCCGAATTCGAAGCGGACCTCATCCGTGCCAGGACAAGGGAAGGAATGGCCGTGGCCAAAGCCAAGGGCCGGCTGCGAGGCAAACAGCCGAAGCTCTCAAAATCCCAGGAAGCGCACCTCGTGAACCTCCACCAGGGTGGGGTGCACACCACCACCGAGATCGCCGAGCTCTTCGGCGTGGCCCGCTCGACGGTCTACCGTGCACTCCAAAGAGCAGCGCCAGCGCCACTTATCTGAAATCGCATCCTAGGAAGATTGCATCGGATTGGCCGTAAACGAGGAAGCCAAATAGCGCCCACGACAAGTCCAGAGGGGACGGTGGGAAACGAGGGGATGGGCGTTGCGTTGGCTCGGGCAGCCGCGCCCGCCTCAGCCCGCTGATTTGCCCCGACGGAGTGCAAGGCCTTGTCGACAGCAACACCCAGGTCCCCGAAGGCAGCACCTACACAGCCGGGGACAAGTTCACCATCGAGATCCAAACCGAGGCCAAAACGGCAGGAGGCTAGTTGCTCGCCGCTTTAGGCATGTAAACCTACGACGAGAACCTAAATTCTTTTAGCATTGACTCAAATTCCAAAAGAGTCAGTACGCTCTCACGATTGATATCCAGCTCGTCCTCTATGGTCACGGTGGATGTTTCGCCATCCAGTCTGACGTTATAAATGTTATACTCAAAGTATCTAGTATTGGTCTTTAGTTCCCCTATTTCAAAAATAAGCTCATTTCTTATTTCTGGGGTTAATTCACAGGTAAGAAAATCTTCAATTGGAGAGCGTAATGTCAAGGTATTCCCATGCGATATGCGGTTTTGATTAAGCCATCACGTACAATTATCTTGAGACCCCTGTCGTGGTGTAGGGGAGTTGACGTGCGCAGGTACTGCGTTGGCGACAACCGGGGCGAAGCAATGCCAGAACTCGAGAATCTAATCAGCATGCCGTAGCACATATTTTTCTGGTGAATTGTAATCAAAAAGGTACCGTACGAGCTTTATATCGTTATAGCCTTCTCGAATACCTAATTCGATGGTATGAGGAGTTGGAAACTCTGAAGAACCAACAGTGCGCATTTGTAAAACGTAGCTTTCATCTTCAAGTTGTTTGTCAGTAATTTCCCAGGTTCTCTTTTCTTCCGTCTTTTCACCTTGGGAAGACTCGTTGACGAAGTTGACCGGGGCTTCTGATAGTTCGAACGTGCCGTCATCCTTGATCTCTAAGAGGAGATCCGGCGCCATTTTCCCGCCCAAAAATGTTTCGTGATCTGACTTCCACGACCCGAAAAGGGAACTGGCTGCTGGCGGTTGATTACCATTTATGCACTCAGTCGTTAGCAGAATCACTACTGAAAAAATACAGAACGCTTCCAGCGTCCTGTGGGCTCTTCGGATCATCCTAATCTTTCTGTCCAAGTGATGGGCTCGCTTCGCTGCAGATGTTTTCTGAGGAAGAGAACCCGTCCACACCACTGACCTGACTGGACTCATTCACGACGTGGGCAACCGTGCGTTCAACGCGGTTGTGTAATCGCTGGGCCCAGAGTCCAGACGTTCGTGGGAGAGAACTCCATGTCCCACCCTGGAACGAGTCCAGTTACATCGATGTGGTCGACATAGCTGGGTATGTCCTGGGGGAGAGCGGGAAGCCTGCCCGCATAGAATTCGACGGATTCTGCCGTGATGAGCAGGTCCATGGCATTGATTTTTCCCAGAGGTCTGGCTTCCACCCCGTCGGACGACTGTTCTATATGGCAATCACCGACAGGCCAAACCGCTGGGGTTGGGCTGTCTTTATCAGGGATTTTCCATGTCACTTCTGTTGTCTTTCGAAACATCATGACCCCGCAGTTCAATGAAACGATGTCGAGTTCAGTAGGAAGGTAGGACGAGCGGATCTCGAACAGCGCGCCCACGGTTGAGTGGAGCACATCTATGCGCACGTCCAGCAACTGCGCGTCCACAAAGATCCAGTCAGTAGTCAGCGGATTGTGTTCGGGCTTACCCGGGAGATCCAGTATTTGCTGTAAAAAGAGAGCGGAAAGCTTCATGCACCGAACTCTACGTGGGGAGAAGCTTAGCGGGACGTGGACCGCTTCCTGCTGCTTCTCGCGCCGAATTCACTGAGCAGCACTGCCGGCCTCGGCATCACTGCGGAAAAGTCACTAAACCCTCTCCCACCGACCACGCCACTGCCCTGAAACTGGCCCAATCACAAAGACCCTGTTCCAACATATCGAGACCCTCGCGCCCACCCTCATTCGCGTGGTTGGATAACGGCATGCCGATTCTTCCAAGCACAGAGAATTCACTTCTGGTCCGCACGAGCTTCGTCGATGACGAATCGTGGGCCGATGTTCTGTCCGTTGTCATGACGGAAAATGAGGACGGTTTCCGTGCCTATGTGGAAGTCATTGACGACCCAACTTGGTCCGAGGCTGATTGCGAACAGGTCCGCTATGCGGCTCTGGCGACCGGCGAACAAGCAGCGGTGCTCTTCATTGTGGACAACGCCGCTCTGGAACCCGACTACCCGGTACTGGTAGTTGACCTCCTCGACTTGGAACACGAACCGTTCCGATGTATTGCAAGTGAACTCTGGGGAGTCGATAACAACTTGAACATCGCCAACATGGACTGGGAAGAGTTCGCTGACATGGCCCAGAGCGACGGGATTTTCAGAGGCTTCGCCTGACATCTTTCTTATCCAACGCAGCGCCAATCTCCTTACGGCTGCTGACATTGTGCGGACGACTTCTGAAACTGACAGACTTGTGGCTTGGTTTCTTGGATAGCGTGACCAGGACTCAGTGAAAGGGAAGTTCTGAGCGCTGGGGGAAGGACACGACTCCTTGCGTGGGGGTCGCGGTGAACCACTGGCCGCCTTGGTTGTTGGCAAAGATGAGGACTCTTTCAGCGGTGTCGAGTGGGTCGCCGTCAGGGTAGGACCCCTCCTGGAGTGCACGTCTCGGGCGTGGATGTGATGCGTAGGTTCCCCCTGCCGGGATTCCCTTTGAGTATCTGCTCGACTTCGACGAGGTGGGTCGTGGCCTGGTGACCGTAAATTGTGGTCTGTCCGGCCTGGCTAACAGACTTTCCGATGAGCACCAGGCCGGCGTTGTCGTATTCGTCCTGAGGGTTGGCGAACAAGACAAAGTCCACACACGAGAACGCGCCACCACCTGGAACGGGGATGCTGGTAGAGCCCGGGTCTGAGCTGGCGGCTTCCGTTGTGAGTTCGGCAGTTCCCGGCCCGCCCGCCAATCTGCCCCCGCATGGTGTCAGCAGCATGACGAAAAGTAGGGCCATGATGAGAACTCTCCATAACCGACCGCGCTTCATTATGCTCCCTCAAGGTGATTGCTGATCGGCGGAATAGCATTTTCGGCCCTGCACTTACGGATGGTGTACATGGCCCTGAGCGGGAACGACACGAAGCGGTTCAGCGAGTGGTTCAGTGAATTGGGACGAGCGGCTGGGCGGTCATCCTGGCGTGGCACTTCGCGTGGGGTAGGCCGGTATTCCCCGCCAGAGCCGGAGGCCACACCTGACTTTCCGCATCTCGTAACCTTCCCGCTTCGTGTCCCTAGGCGTGGGAGATCTATGGCAATGATGCTCCCGCTTCGTGGTTAAGGGCGTAGGGGCTGGATCCAGGTCCTTCGGTGGGTACGACGTCGAAGACGGGCAGAACTTCGTTGCTGCAGGAGGCGGTTTCGTTGGTGAGGTTGCCTGTCAGGGCCGGCCAAGGCGAGCCATCGTAGCCATAGACGACCCCCCAATCGTTGAGTACAACAGGCCGGTCTCCCAGAGAGTTGTTGTCTGAGGATATGTCGCCAGATGCATCCTCCGGGAGGGACTTCGTGGCTGCTGTGTAGCCTGAGGGCCAGCGGAGGTAGACCTTTTGGGTGCTGGTCTGGAATGTGAAGCATGCTTCCGTTGAAGTGAGGTGGCCATTCATGACCCCTGATGAGGTGCCGTCAGCATTCATACGTTGTTCCTGGATCATGCCCACCACTTTGGGGACGGTCGTGTAGGTAGCGATGGGTACGTCCCCAGTTGGAGCGACGGAAATCCGCTGGCTTAGATCGGGGCCGGTATCGACCACTTCATGGGTGGTGGTGTCAGTCAGTATGCCTTGACGCAAATTTCGGATTTCCAAAAGTGCGTGAGGTTCCGTCATGAGATGCGATTCTCCGTCAGTTCCCTTGGTAATGAAGGCGAGAAACGTTAGTGGCGCGACGCTGTTGGTGTTTTTCCACCACGCGGGCGCTGCTTTCACATCCAGCGTGGATTGCCCAGGGATTCGTGTGCCTTTTAGAACCTGCAAAACGTTGATGGGTTCCACTCCAAGGACCGGGAACTGCGGACCGGGTATGCCGGGGGCAGCGGGCGCGCTTTGAGATTGCCTGAGGAATTCTTCCTGGGCTTTGTTCCAAGCAGTCGGGTTGGGTAGGGCCTGAAGCACCAGAACTTCGTCTGCGGCAGCGAAAAGATCCTTGAGGGGACCGGACGGTGTTTCCTGAGCTGGCGATGTCTGGGATATCGCTGGTGCCGCCGGTTCCACAGGAGTCGTAGGCAGGGAGGTAGCGACGATCATCCCCACCACAGCTGCGGCTGCGGCGGTGAGTCCGATCCCGGCCAAGCGCCCCCAATGACGTTTGACCGGGCGGCTATGGAAATCCGCTATGGCTCCGCCGACTGCGATGTGAGTGACATCGGTATCCATAACTGCCAGGCTTCGAGCCCTGCTGCGGGACATTTCGTCGGCTGAGATATCCAAGGCAGGGTCAGCTGCTATTAGACGTCGTATGGCGGACGTTTCTTTCTTGGTCATCGTCGTGCCTCCTCTGACTCTTGCTCTGTCCGAAGTAGTTCGCTCAGTTCTTTCCTTGCCCGGTGCAGACGCATCCTGATGGCAGTCGCGCTGACATTGAGCAGGTCCGAGACTTCACCGGATGTGAGACCGTCCCAGTACGTCAGGAGCAACACCTCTCGCTCGTCGGGCTTCAGCCGATCCATGGTGTCCCGGACAGTTGTCTCTGCCACTTGGTCGTGGGTGCGCTGCCCCTGCAGTTGGTGGAGAAGGTTAGCGGATCGTGCCGCTGACCGTCGGTGGTTCCGGAGGACGTTCCCGGCAACTCCAAAGATCACGAGTACAGACAGATCGTTTTCCTGATGGGACTTCTCCCAGGCAATTCGAAAAACTTCCGCGCAAAGATCCTCGGCCGTCGCGGAGTCGTTCGTTCGGCGGCGGAAATATCGGTAAACACGGTCGTGGCAAGCCGCATGAGCCGCCAAGAACCGTTTCTTCCTGCCCGAATCCACGCGTTCCCCCTGGTCTGTCTGCAAGCTCATGCCCTGTTAATGTCCGGCAGCCCGGAAAGTGTAACGAGAGTGCTCAAAGAATTTCCGGTTCAGGCTTTGCGGTCAACTCTTCCTTACAGTGACGGCACCTCCGCCGGGGCTCCCTCCTATAAAGAAGTGCCCGTACTTGAGTGCGGCGCGGAGCTGAGCAACGGAAGTACTCTTTCTTCAACGAGAAAACTTCTTTGGGGGACAAATGGAAAATGCACCTGTGTTGCTGGTCGCCGATCCGGCGGCATGGGAGAGGCAGTACCTTCGGTTCGTACGGACAACCAAGCGACTGAGAAACTTTGGCTGGATTTCCAAGCTTCCATGTGCCGGTGTGGTGCTTTACCTGGTGGGGATATATTCCCCCCTGTTCAGGGGGGACGTCGTGTTCGGTCACCCCAGCTACGAGGAATACATGGCGATAACCGAAATGGCGGCTCCCCTCTTTGCCGCGTCCATGGTGCCTTGGTTTGTAGCCAACTGGTTGACTTGGCGGTGGTACAGGAAGTCCTATGTTGCCCTGGGATTTGGCCCAGACGGCAAGATTTTAGTGGTGCGCGAAATTCCCAGCGAAAGCGCGGTCAGCGTCGCTGAATCTTCCCGGGGGGATCTTGAAGGTTGGAGCCTCGAAACCTCCCGATGATGCTTCTCTGCCAGGAGTAGGGGCCCCTGACTGCACCACGGTTTCTCTTGGCTCACGTTTTAGAGTCGGTGGAGGGTGCGGGTGACGATGCCGAGGATTTGCAGGTCGGTGATGTCTGAGATTTCCGTGGGTGGAACGTTGGGGTTTGAGGCTTCGAGCCAGGTGCGGCCGTTGGTTTGGCGGAGCCGGCGGATGAGAATGTCGCCGCCATCCATGGTGGCGACCACGACGGAGCCGTGGTGTGGTGTGCCGGTGCGGTCGAACAGGATTTCATCGCCGGCGCAGATCCCGTCAAGGTTCATGGCGTTATCGCGGACTCTCATCAGGACGGTGGTGGCCGGTTTGGGTATCAGGGCTTTGTTCAGATCGATCCGCCCGGAGAAATAGTCCTGGGCGGGGGGAGGGGAACCCCGTGGGCAGAAGCGATTCCGGGACCGGAGCCAGGCCAGGTTCTTCCGTGGTGGCCGTGATCCTCAGCTTCTACGGATCACGATGAGCCGGTGTCCCTCGAGGACCCGTTCGCGCAGCGTTGTGCGGGCCGCATCATATGTCTCGCCGGCGGCTGTGATGTGGTCGTGGGAAACGTCCGGGGCGTCGACGGTGCCTGTTAAGTCCACGTTTTCACCTTTTGCTTCGTGGTGGTGTTCTTTGATGTGCCGAACCGCTCCAGAGCGTGCAGGAGCAGGGGAGTGGGGTCATGGAGCAGGTCCACCGGGCGCCGGCCTTCGAGGTCCGGGCACGGGGTGGTCATCCAGGCGCTGAAGTAGTTGTGCGCGATCCGCAGCTCCATAGCCCTGGCGAACAGGACAAGAACTGCCGGCTTCACTTCCAGGGTGTCAGTGAACTGGTAGCCAGGGCACAGGGTTTCATCCCCGAGAAAGATCCGCACGAGCTGACGCATGATCGGTTCTGGATCCGTGTGGATGGAAGTAAGCCGGGTCCGTACCTGGGCGAGGGTGGGAAGGCCGAACTCTTTCCGGATGCCCTCCCATGCCGTGTCCGGGATTGCTTGCCCGTACAGGAGCGCGGGCGCAGTTGTGGGGTTAGGTGGCGTCATTGATTGAAGCCAGGATCCAGTGGTCGGTCATCGCTGGCTGGCGCAGCTCCATGGTCCGTAAGGGGGCGCCGCCGTGGAGTTGGACCTGGACTTGCCAGATGGTGACTTCAACAACGGCGGCACCGGCGGGCACCCTTGTCTGGGTTTCCCACCTGGATTCGCGTTCGTACCGGCGCACAGGGTCCGCGGCGACGGCCCAGATGTGTCCGTCGTACCTGACGGCTAACGGGGTGCCGTCGAAGGTGAAGCGGACGTCGACCACGGGTGCGGTGCGGGTGGGGTGTTCGGGTGCGATGGTCATGAGGGGGTTTTCCTTCAACGGTGCTGTGCTGTGGGGTGTTCGGGGCGGGGGGTTAGCCGGCTTTGGCGAGGGGCAGTTCGTCCCAGTGGGTGGTGTATCGGGGGGAGAGCATGTCGCGTTTCATGGTCCAGTTCAGGCCTTGGCGGATCCCGCCGTGTCCGAGTCCGATGGATCCGCGGCCGTAGCGTTTGGTGACGTCTTCAAGGAGGGTGTCGATGTGGCGTTCCTCGTGCGGGTTCTCGAACAGGGACAGGGGGGATTGGTTTCCGGAGGGGCGCAGGTCGGTGACCATGATCCCGGCTCTGGCGTAGCGGATGCCGTCGACAATTTTGGGCAGCAGTGCGTGGGCTGCCCTGGTGAGGAGGACCGGGTCCGCGGTCGGCATGGGCAGCGGTACACACACGGAGGGGTAGGAGGTGTCGTGGGGGTTGAAGTGGGAGGTCCCGGCGAACGCGGTGAGGACTTTGGCTTGCTGGTCGTGTTTGGCGAGCCTGGCTGCGGCTTGTTGTCCGTAGACGCTCATGACCTGCCGGATCCCGGTGGCGGTGGTGATGGGTGTGGCGAACGAACGGGAGAAGATCAGTTGTTCCTTCCCGATACGTTCTTCTTCCATGGGGATGCAGGGGGTGCCTTGGAGTTCCAGGACGGTGCGCATCATGACAACGGAGAACCGGTCCCTGATCATGACGGGGTTCGCGGCGGCGAGGTCGTGGATGGAGTGGATCCCCAGGGCGTTGAGGCGTTTGGTGAGTCTGGTGGCCACGCCCCAGATTTCAATGACGGGCAGGGACCTCATTAGCCGTTGCCGCTCCGCTGTGGGCACGGAGTCCCAGTGGCAGACCCCGGCGAACCTCGGGTTGTTCTTCGCCCATTTGTTCGCCAGTTTTGCCAGGGTCTTCGTCGGTGCGATCCCGACACAGGCCGGGACCCCGATATGGGCCCGGACGGCGTCTTTCATTTCCCGGCCCAGGATGTGGAGGTGGGTGGGTTCGCCTTTGACGCCGAGGAAGGCTTCATCGATGCTGTAGACCTCGAGCCAGGCCGAGTACCGGCCCAGCAGCTCCATGACCCGTGAGCTGATGTCGCCGTAGAGCTCGTAGTTACTCGACAGGGCGATCAGCCCCCATTCCTTGGCGCGGGGGGCGAGTTTGAACCACGGGTCACCCATGCCGATACCGAGGGCTTTGGCTTCGGGGGAGCGGGTGACCGCGCACCCGTCATTGTTTGAAAGCACGATCACGGGTTTGCCTTCCAGGGACGGATTGAACGCCCGCTCCGCGGAAGCGTAGAAGCAGTTCACATCCACATGGGCGATCTGCGGCATATGCCGCATCAACGCCGGCTTTGACACGGACCCGACCCCTAGACGTGGTGAAGGCATCGCGTCGCGACACCCCAAATGGTCAGATCTGACAGGGCCGGGACTTCAATGTCGGGGTAGCGGGGGTTCTCAGACTGCAGGATCACTTTGCCGGCGGTGATCCGCAGCCGCTTGATTGTCAACTCCCCGTCCAGGACAGCGACTACAACGGACCCGTCTGTGGGCCGCAGCGCACGGTTGACGATGAGCTCATCCCCGTCGCTGATCCCAGCGCCCTCCATGGACTCCCCGGACGCCCGCACCACGTAGGTGCTGGTGACGTCCTTGATCAGGTGCGCATTCAAATCAATCCGCCCATCAAAGTAGTCCTGCGCCGGCGACGGGAAACCCGCCGCGACCGGCACCGGAGAGAGTAATGCCGAAACCAACGACACGCTCGCGTCTATCACGCGGGGACCAACAACAACGCTCACAACACACCTTTATTCGAATATATGTTCGACTCTTTGAGTGTACGCCGGGACGCTGACATTCGGGGTGCCGACCGGGAGGGTGAAACCCAGGGGACAGCTTTGAGCTGCTCGCAAGGGCTCCATCTGCCCGCCAATGGGCACTGCCGACCTATAGCAAGGTCCACAGCGCAGCAGGAACTCAGGGATCCCGATTCGACTGGCGACGTGGCGGGGACGTGCGGGCTCGGCGCCTGCAGGGCTGCTCTGTAACCCGTGCCCGCGGGGTTCTGCTAAGTTGGCCGGGTGAGGTTCTTTCCCTACCTGGTGGCCATCTTTCTGGCATTGGCCGTGGGGGTAGTGGCGTTTTTGGCCGTGCCGCTTTGGTCGAAAGCCCTCGCCGTGGTGTGGATTGCATCCCCATGGGTTGTGAACGCGTTCCGGCTGAGACAAGGCAAGCGGATTGCTGCTGAGTTAGCTTCGCACTGTTCAAGCTCAGTGCAGGACCGGATTCTGCACGACTACCGTCAACGCAAATAGCACTCTGAATTAGCCCATGAGTCCCGTTGATGCCGTACAAGCATCCCGGGCACGGCAAAAGCTCAAGCCCTCCGGGCCTTTGTCGAAAACGGGGAAACGGAACCCAACTGACCGGCTGACCACATAGCGATCCCCGCATCTTCAGGATCCAGGTGGGTCAGAGAAAGAGTCCCGCACCAGCTGGTCGCTGGCCGGCACGCCCGTGGCGGATTTCCAGCCGGGGGAGTAGTGGGTGGAATGTAAAGCAGGTACTGATTACTGTGCCCGGTTTGCGATTGGGCCGCATAGCTTGGTGGGTATCGCGTCAGGCAGCATTGGTACGGAGGGGGTCAAAAACCTGCCCGGCCGCTCTTGTACGTGAGCAGCACGGCCGTACCAGTCCGGGACAGGAACCGGCAGGATATGGCTCCGGGACATGCCCCGAAACTCGGGGCGGCCGGCGAACTGAAGGGGACCAGTCCATGCAAAGGCGCACTACATTCACAACCCTTATGGCCCAGGGCACCGTCGCTGGAGGCGGGGTGATCATGCAAAAAATGCGACGGTTCTTGTCCTACTTGACATAATGTAGATTATCGGCGCTTTAGAGGTCCCGGTGGAAGTGGTTCCGGCGCGCCGTGGAACGCGACTCACGAAACAACGTCATACAATCCGGACCCGGACGCCGTGGATCTCTACTTCGGCAAGTTTAACGCGTTCGTCAGGGGTGTCATTGGGCCAGTGGAAGACCAGATAGCTGTGTCCCGTGGAGGTGCTCAGAATCATGCCGTGGCCGCCGTTGCTGGACCACAGTGGCTGGTCATGCTGCATCCAGGGCCCAACGATGGTTCCACTTTCCGACTCGGCGATTCCCATGGCGTATCCTGTCTGTCCGTGGCTGGACCACAGCATCAGCAGCGATCCTTCGGGCGACCGGATGAGAAATGGACCATCTGTGAACATGGGGTCTTTGGCAAGGTTCAGCCCCGCCGGTGGTTCAACCCCGTCCGGAAACCGCAGCGGGCGGCTCCACCCTGCGGATGAGGCTGCGAACAACAGGATCGGCTCGCCGACGCCGGCCTTGAGGTCCTGCGACAGGCGGCGCGCATACATTTCGCCATCGGAGATCCCTGGCCTGCCAGCCGTCCCCTCAGCGCCGCGGCTGTAGACAAGCCAGCGGACAGCGTCTTCATCAACAAACAATGTCCCGTCGAGGCTTGGCTCCTGCTCCGGCGTAACCGGTCCCTCGCTCCATGGTGCGTAAGGACCTGTGGCGGTGTCGGAGACCAGAATCCCGACTCCGCGGGGCCGTTCGAGTGTCGAGGTGGCGAATGTAGCGAACATAAAGAATCGGCCGTCAAGGTGATGGACTTCCGGTGCCCAATACTGGCTGTCCGCCCAAAAGCCCTGCGGTGGGCGGAATGCGGGGAACGGACCGCTCCAGCGCTTGAGATCATCGCTTGTATAGCAGTCGAAGCCGGTCGCCGGCCCTCCCCAGACGTTTTCGTCAGTCGTCCCGAAAAGGACGAACTCACCCGGAACCGGCTCCAGGATAAACGGATCACGTATCCGGATTTCCTCAAGGCGGAGTTGTTCAACGGGCATCGGCATTCCTTTCCTCGGCTTACTGGTTCGCCTCATCCGGGCGCCCGGCCTGGTCCATACAATGCGACCAGTCTTGCTGTCTTGGCAGACCGCGTGGAGGCTCACTTTCGCCCAATGAAAACGTTTGCCTGCCTCTCCCCCGCCGGATTCACCGTGTGTCTGGGCCGGATCGGCTGCGGGTTGTTCGGAGTCCAGGGTAGAAGACGTCGATTGGGGCGGCGAGCCCCCGCCTTGACCTGGGTGCTGATATCGTCGGCGACGACTTCGAAATCGCCGTTTTCGACGGCGAGCTCCTCAGTACCGAACTCATCATTCGCATGTCGTGTGGCTGCTGACCGGCGCAGAAGCCACCGCGGAACCTTCTGTGCCTAAGATATTCACATGCCTACACGTGTTCACGAGTTTGCCTGGCCTGACCGGGTTGTCGTTGGCACCATCGGCCTCCCCGGGGCGCGCACGTTTTATCTGCAGGTGCGCGCCGGGACGCAGATCGTGACCATCGCCCTGGAAAAGCAGCAGTCAGCCCTGCTCGCCGAAAAGGTCGACGAAATCCTCGACCAACTCATCACCATCGACGGCAACCCGTTCAGCGTCCCCACGGGCACTCCCATCGAACTTGTCGACAACGATCAGCTCGAGCCCGTCCAGGAACAGTTCCGGACCGGCGCGATGAGCCTCGGGTGGGACCCCACGACGGCGCAGGTTGTCGTCGAGGCCTACCCGCTCACCGACGCCGATCCCGAGGATATCGACGACGCTGAGGAAACCGAAAAACTTCTGGTGCGGATGCCCGTAGGAACAGCCCGCGCGTTCGCCAAGCGCACGCGCGAAATCGTGGGTGCCGGGCGTCCGATGTGCCCGCTCTGCGGTTATCCCATGGACGCCGACGGGCATACCTGCACAGTTCCCGAAGGCTGACGCCGACGGCGCGCACCGGGAGGTCCTGCAATATAGGCAGCAGCCCGCAAAGCAAGGCTTAGTGGGTGGCGCCGGCTGACATTTCAACATCGGTTCGGGTGCGCAGGCTTGCGCGGACGACGGCGGCGATTCCGTTGGCTGCCGTTTCCACCGTCATCGACGGGGCGGCGCTGCCCGGCGGGACTTGTTCTGGAAGGTACGGAAGGTGGACAAAGCCGCCCCGGGCACCGGGCCTGTCCGCGAGGGCATGCATCAGGGCGTAAAAAATGTGGTTGCACACGTAAGTGCCTGCCGTCTGCGAGACCTCGCCGTCGATGCCCGCAAGGTTGAGATCCCGAAGCGCAGCCTTGATGGGAAGGGTGGAGAAGTATGCGGCCGGTCCGCCGGGGACAACTTCCTGATCAATGGGCCGCCCGCCCTTGTTATCCGGGATGCGGGCGTCATCGCAGTTGATGGCCACGCGTTCGAGGGACACCCGTCCCCTGCCGCCCGCCAGGCCTGCGCAGACCACCAGCTCCGGATCCAGGCGGGTAATGGCTTCCCGGAGGACCTCCGCCGATTCACCGAAGACGCAAGGCAGCTCCATCGCCTCCACCGCAAGGCCTTCGGCCCGAAGGATCGCCGCTGCCCGGCGCGCAGCCAGCCAGGATGGATTTACTTTCTCGGGTCCGAACGGCTCGAAGCCGGTAATCAGGATCATGGGTTCCACCCTAACCAGCCTGCCTCTCCCCCGGCATGCCTAGACTGAAAGCGTGAGCCAACCCCTGGATGAAGGACCGTTCTTTCACGGTACAAAAGCCGATCTCCGCGACGGCGATTTCCTCAGGGCCGGATTCCGGTCCAACTATCGTCCGGAGGTGGTGATGAACCATATCTATTTCACCGCCCTGAAGGACGGTGCCGGACTCGCCGCGGAACTCGCACCTGGCGACGGGGCCCCGCGCGTCTACGCCGTGGAGCCCACCGGGGCGTTCGAAAACGACCCCAACGTGACCGACAAAAAATTCCCGGGGAATCCCACCCGGTCGTTCCGCAGTGCAGAGCCGCTGCGGGTCATCGGCGAGGTCACTGACTGGACCCGACTGACGCCCGCTGCGCTGCTGGCCTGGCAGGAGCGGCTGGCGGTACTGCGCTCGGACCAAAGTGCCAAAATCATCAACTGACCAGGATCCTGCCCTTTCCAGGGCCCGGCCCGGCTGGGTAGCGTGCTGTGCATGGCCATCAAACTTGAAAACGTCGGCATTGCCGTTCGCGACATCGAAGCAACCATCGCCTTCTTCACCGACCTCGGTCTCACAGTGGTGGGCCGGGACACCGTCAGCGGAGAATGGGCCGATACCGCCGTGGGCCTCGACGGCAACCATGCCAAAATTGCGATGCTCCAGACACCCGATGGCCACGGCACCCTGGAGCTCTTCGAATACATCCATCCGGACGCCATCGAAACGGAGCCCACCCTCCCCAACGAGATCGGCATGCACCGCGTCGCGTTCTCCGTCGACAACATCGACGCTGCCCTGGAGATCGCCGCGAAGCACGGCTGCCGGCCACTGCGTGGAGTTGCCACTTACGGGGACGTCTACAAACTCTCCTACGTCCGGGGCCCCAGCGGAATCATCGTGATGCTCGCCGAGGCATTGAACACAAAAAACTGACGGCTGCGCCGAAGCAGGGCTGCTCACCGGCTCCCCCATTAATAGATTGTGCAGGTCAACGGCCCAAAGCATTGTCTTCTTCCGGAGGCTCGCCAAGAATGAACCAATGACGGTCTATGTGCGGGCACTCGAAACAGCAGTTCCAAAAACCACCCTGGTCCAGTCCGAGGCGCGTGACGTGTTCGCTGCCCAACCCGGCTTGACCCGGCTCGGATCGCGGCTGGTCAGCACGTGTTTCGACTCGGCCGCCATCGACACCCGCTACACCGCCGTGGATGAACTGACCAAGGACTTCCGCGCGGACGATCCGCAGTTCTTCGACCCGGCCACCGGGCTCCTGCTGAATCCCAGCACCAAGGTGCGCAATGAAATCTTCGGCCGGGAAGCCACCAAACTTTTTGTTGAAGCTGCCGCTGCAGCCCTCGGGGCCTGCCCTGACCTCAGCCCGGGCGACGTCACGCACCTCATCACGGTGTCCTGCACCGGCTTCTTCAACCCCGGCCCGGACTACAAAATCGTCCGGGAACTGGGACTGAACCCCTCTGTGCAGCGTTACCACCTCGGCTTTATGGGCTGTTATGCAGCTTTTCCCGCCCTCCGCGCCGCGAAGCTGTTCTGCGAGGCGGACCCGGGCGCCGTGGTGCTGGTGGTTTGTGCAGAACTCTGCTCGTTGCACGTCCGGACCTCCAACGACCCCGACACCATCATGGGGTCGGCGCTGTTCGCGGACGGAGCCGCTGCCGCCGTCGTGACCTCCCAACCTGCCCCGGACGGGACGGCGCTGCTGCAGCTGGACCACTTCGAGACGGTCCTGACGCCGGTGGGCGAGGACTCCATGGCGTGGAACATTGGTGACCACGGCTTCGAGATGGTTTTGGGCAACTACGTCCCGCACATCATCGATGACCACATCGTGGGGGCGCTCGAGCCGCTCCTGGCCCGCGATCCGGACCTGCTGCCGCTCCCCTACACCGCCATCCGGCACTGGGCCATCCATCCCGGCGGGCGGAGCATCCTGGACAAAGTCCAGTCCCGGCTGGGCCTGACGGACCAGCAGCTGGTGCCGGCCCGGGAAACCCTCCGCAACTACGGCAACATGAGCAGCGCCACCGTCCTGTTTGTCCTCAAGTACATTGTGGAACAGGAACCGGAGCCGGGCGATGAACGGATCTGTTCCATGGCTTTCGGGCCGGGCCTGACAGTGG
Organism: Pseudarthrobacter sp. MEB009; assembly: GCF_030208875.1. NCBI lineage: Bacteria > Bacillati > Actinomycetota > Actinomycetes > Micrococcales > Micrococcaceae > Pseudarthrobacter > Pseudarthrobacter sp. MEB009. The sequence continues at coordinate 245,413 of NZ_JARVTC010000004.1, read as the reverse complement.
AAACTGCCCTGTTCACCAAACTGCCGCGCACCTCCGCCGCGGCCGGCAGCGAAACCGTTTCCGGCCGAGTCTCGCTGCAGGAAGCGCCGGTGGCCTGACCCGGTGCGACTCCTGCTGGGCGAGCGGGCGGTGGACGCCGTGGAACTGATGGACCGCCCCGACTGCAACCCCGTGCTGCTCGAAAATACCTACCGCCAGTTCGGCCCGGTGAACCGGCTGTTTTCCGGCTGGCGGGGACTGTACCGCCGGGAACTGCGGCCGCTCCTCGCCACGGCGGTCCGGCCGGTGTCCCTGCTGGACATCGGCTGCGGCGGGGGCGACCTCGCCACCCTGCTTGCCCGGTGGGCCGCCCGGGACGGACTGCGCCTTGACCTGACGGGCATCGATCCTGACCCCCGTGCTGCCGCGTTTGCGTTGCGGCGCCCTGCCCGGCCGGGTGTCCTGTTCCGCCAGGCCCACAGCCGGGACCTTGTGGCCGAGGGACGCAGGTACGACGTGGTGATTTCCAACCACGTCATCCATCACTTGCCGCCGGAACAGCTCAGCGAGCTGCTGTCCCATTCCGAGCAGCTGGCCACACGATCGGTCCTGCACAACGACCTGCGCCGCAGCCCCACGGCGTTTGCCCTTTTCAGCGCCGCAGCCCTGCCGTTCCGGAACTCCTTTATCCGCGCGGACGGGCTCACCTCCATCCGGCGCAGCTATACCCCGGCCGAGTTGCGGGCTGCCGCTCCCCAGGGGTGGCGGGTGGAACTGAACCAGGCGTTCCACCAGGTGCTCACCTTCCGGCACGGCTGATATGGAAACGGATGTGGTCATAGTGGGCGGCGGTCCGGTGGGGCTTTACCTGGCTGCCCTGCTGCTCCAGGCCGGCGTCCGCGTCCGGGTCCTGGAGCAGCGGCCATCCCCCAACGGGCACTCCCGTGCCATCGGCATCCACCCTCCGGCGCTGGCGGCGCTTGAGGACGTCGGGCTTGCCTCCGGCCTGGTCCACGCCGGCGTCCCCATCCGCCGCGGCCTGGCCATCAGCGGCGGCAGGACGGTAGGTGCCATGGAATTCAGCAGCGTTTCGCGCCGTTATCCCTTTGTCCTGGCGCTCCCCCAGCACCGGACGGAGCAGCTCCTGGCAGAACGCGTCCGGACCCTGGACCCGGACGCGCTGGTGCGGGGTGCACGGGTCACGGGCGTAGCGGACGACGGCGGACAGGTTGCCGTCAGCGTTGGGCCCGGCCTGGGTGCCGCGGACCCGGCCCGCGGCTACGCGGCACAGGTGGTCATCGCCGCGGACGGGGCCCGGTCCGGCCTGCGGCAGCAGCTGGGTGTACCCGTCGCCCGGAAAACGTATCCGGACCATTACCTGATGGGTGATTTCGCCGATGCCGGCACCCATGGAGAAAAGGCCGTCCTGTTCCTGGAACGGCACGGCATAGTGGAATCCTTTCCGCTGCCCGGTGGCGTCCGCCGCTGGGTGGTCCGCCTCGGGGCACCCGCAGCCGCCACGGATCCGCTGCATCTTGCCCACCTGGTCCGAGACCGGACGGGAATCCTGCCCGAGCCAGGCAGCAACTCCATGCTGAGCGCCTTCTCCGTCCACACCACCGCCGTCAGGAAAACAGTCATCGGCCGGGTGGTCCTGCTGGGTGATGCCGCCCATGAAATCAGTCCCATCGGCGGGCAGGGCATGAACCTGGGTTGGTTGGATGCCCAGGCGCTGGCCCCCGTGATCCACCGCGTGCTGGCCGGCACCGCCACGCCCGCGGAGGTGTGCCGCTATGAGTCCGGCAGGCGGCAGGCCGCCGCCCGGGCCGCCCGGCAGGCCGGAATCAACATGATGCTGGGCCGGCCGCTCCCACCGGCGTTGCTGGGCGTGCGGAACGCCGCCCTGGCCGCGGTCGCGTCCAGCCCGCCTGTGAACCGCTGGGTGGCCCGCCGGTTCACCATGCAGTGACCGGGGCGGAGCCTACCGGTAGTAGCAGTCGTAGCTGGCCTGGCTGGTGATCAGGCCGTCGCTGACTTCGAACACGGAGGAAGTGCTGGCGCGGATGGTTTCGCCGCGGTCCCAGTAACGCAGGTCCATGCGGACCGTGGCGGACCAGTCGGCTTCCACCACAACGCGTCCGTCCCCGCTGGTGGTCCGCTTGATCACAAACTCCTGGCCGGAAACAACTTCGGAGCTCTGGTCCGCTCCTTGCAGCACCTGGGCCAGGTTCCGGGTGGCACCCTCGGGCGCCAGCAGGTGCGGCGCCTCCACCAGCGTGAAGGTATCCGCCAGGAAGGGCCTCAGTTGCGCCGCGCCGCCGCCGGCTTGCAGGGTCCGGATGAACTCGAGCACCAGCTCACGCGGGGATGAAACACGTTGGGGTTCAGTGGCCATGCCTTCGAGACTAACCCAGCCGCCGGCCGTGCACGCCCGGCGGCGCCGCTAGGCTTTGCCCATGAGCAACAATCCTCCGGAAACAACCCAGAGCCCGGCGCAGATCGCCGAACAGGTCGAGGCCATGCTGGCCACCGGTGACCTGCCGCCCATTGTGCAGGCGGGACACCCGGTGCTGCGGCAGCGTGCAGCCGCCTACGATGGCCAGCTGCCCGGCGACCAGCTGGAACGGCTGATCGAGTTGATGCGGCGGGTTATGCATGATGCGCCCGGCGTGGGACTCGCCGCACCGCAGTTGGGCATCCCGCTGCAGCTGGCGGTCCTGGAGGACAAATTCGACGTCGACCCGGAGGCGGCAGCGCTCAGGCGGCGGGAACCGCTGGACTTCCTGGCCATCGTCAATCCCCGGTACACGCCGCTGGGAGCCAGCCACGCCTCGTTCTACGAAGGCTGCCTGTCACTGAACGGACTGCAGGCAGTGGTGGCCCGGCCGGAAACCGTCCGGCTCGACTTCCTGACGGTCGACGGCGGTGCGGTGCAGCGGGAATTTTTTGGCTGGCAGGCCAGGATTGTCCAACATGAGACGGACCACCTGAACGGGGTTCTGTACGTGGACCGCGCCCAGTTGCGCTCGCTGAGCAGCAACGCCGAATACGCTGCGCACTGGGCGGGCCCCGGCATCGACAAGGCCAGCGAAGGGCTGGGGTTCGACGCCGGACCGGCGGGTATCAGCGTCGCCTGACGGCAGCGGCCGCGGCACTGCGCCGGGCAGCGCCGGGTCCGCCGCCTAAAGTGGTATCCATGCCCTTTGCCCCGCACCTTTCCCTGCTGTGCCCGGTATGCCGGCAACCCTTCGAGCCTTCCGGAGCCCATCCGCAGGCCGGGAAGCGGCTGGTCTGTCCGGCAGGGCACAGTTTCGACGCCGCACGGCAGGGCTACTTCAACTTTCTGGTCGGGAAAGGGACGGCTTTCGAGGCGGACTCTGCCGCCATGGTCGAAGCCCGCCACTCCTTCCTCGCCGCGGGGCATTACCTGCCGCTGGCAACCGCCGTGGCAGCCGCCGTCGTCCGTGTCCTGCCGGCTACCGGCGCGGCGGTCCTTGATTCCGGCACCGGGACGGGCCAGTACCTTCGGGTGCTCCTTGACCAGGCAGCGGCAACGGCCCCCGCTGCCTACGGCCTGGACATCTCCAAATACGCGCTGCGGCGGGCAGCCCGGCTCAACCCGGAGGCCATGAACCTGGTCTGGGACATCTGGCAGCCGCTTCCCCTGGCAACAGATTCCGTGGACGCCGTGACGGTGGTGTTCGCGCCCCGGAATCCTGCCGAGTTCGCCCGGGTCCTGCGGCCCGCCGGTCGGCTGGTGGTGGTCACCCCCCGCAGCGGCCACCTCGCCGAACTCGCTGCGCGCACCGGGATGCTGGCCATTGAGGAGGGTAAGGACGCGCGGCTGGCTGCTGCCATGGCCTCGCATTTCGATCTCGAATCATCCTCGGACATCGACATTCCGTTGTCACTCACGGTGCCGCAGGCAACGGACCTGGCTTTTATGGGGCCAGCCGGCCACCATCTGGGCCGCGAGGCCATCGCCGGCAGGCTCGCGGGCAGCAGGGAGCCCGTGACTGCCGAAGCCCGCTTCAAGCTGTTGGTGTTCACCCCTGCGCAGACGCCGGCGGAGTAACGACTTGGCCAATATCCCGGCCCGCACGGATGCGCCCGCCCCCTCCGGGAGGCGTCCGGACTAGGATGGAAGTGCAGTGACTGGGGGGTCTGCGGCACGCGGCTCCACGAAGCAGAGGGGGAACGGCATGTTCGAATGGCTGGGCGAAAACTGGTGGGCATTGTGGCTCACCGCGTTCCTGGCATTTGCGGTGATCGAGATGATCACCCTCGACCTGTTCTTCATCATGCTGGGCGGCGGCGCCCTCGCGGCCCTGGTTGCCGACTTCGCCGGCGCCGAGGGCTGGCTGCAGATCATCATTTTCTGCGTCGTTTCGCTGCTGATGATCGCCTTCGTCCGCCCCGTGGCCCTTTCGCACATCAAGAAGGGTCCGGCTGAGCAGCGGACCAACGTGGACCGCCTGATCGGCGAGTCCGCCGTGGTGATGGAAGCCGTCACCACAGCCGGCGGGCTGGTAAAAATCGGTGGCGACATCTGGAGCGCACGCTCCTCCGCGGGCGACCTGCCCGCCGGCCAGCACGTGGTGGTGGCCGCCATTGAAGGCGCCACAGCAGTGGTGTCAACGCCGCCACCGGCCACCCCCGCCCAGTCCTGACAGAGTCTTATCAATTGGGGAAAGAGGAGATGTATGGAAAACGCAGGAGGGACCGCCCTGGCCATTGTGCTGGTAGTCCTGATCATATTTGTGGTGATTGTCCTGGTCAGGTCGGTGCGGATCATTCCGCAGGCCCGGGCCGGCGTGGTGGAGCGGCTGGGTAAGTACCAGCGCACGCTCAATCCCGGCCTGACCATCCTGATCCCGTTTGTGGACCGGCTGCTGCCGCTGCTGGACCTGCGTGAACAGGTGGTTTCGTTCCCGCCGCAGCCCGTGATCACCGAGGACAACCTGGTGGTCTCCATCGACACGGTGGTCTACTTCCAGGTCACCGACGCCCGCGCCGCGACCTACGAGATCGCCAACTACATCCAGGCCGTGGAACAGCTCACCACCACCACCTTGCGCAACGTGGTGGGCGGGCTGAACCTCGAAGAGGCGCTCACCTCCCGGGACCAGATCAACGGCCAGCTGCGCGGCGTCCTCGACGAAGCGACCGGCCGCTGGGGCATCCGGGTGTCCCGGGTGGAGCTCAAGGCCATCGATCCGCCCCACTCCATCCAGGATTCGATGGAGAAGCAGATGCGCGCCGAGCGGGACCGCCGTGCGGCCATCCTCACGGCTGAGGGTACCAAGCAGTCCGCCATCCTTACGGCCGAAGGCCAGCGGCAGTCGTCCATCCTGAAGGCTGAGGGCGACGCGAAAGCGGCGATCCTCCGCGCCGACGGTGAAGCGCAAGCCATCCAGAAGGTCTTCGACGCCATCCATAAGGGCAACCCTGACCAGAAGCTGTTGGCGTACCAGTACCTGCAGACCCTGCCGAAACTTGCCGAAGGCACGTCGAACAAGCTGTGGATCATCCCCAGCGAACTCACTGAGGCACTGAAGGGAATCGGGGGCGCCCTGGGCGGCACCAACCCGGATCCCTCAGCGGACGGATTCGCCGCCACCCCGGCAGCGCCCGCCCAGCCCTGAACCACCGGGCTGATTGCCCGGGGGGGGATCCGCAGTAACCTGCGGGTCCCCTCCCCTGTTTTGTGCCTGCGCCGGTTGAACCGGTATACTCGGGTATTTGCCCGGCTGGAGCAATCCGCTGGAACAACACAGCTTCGCGATGCGTTGAATCCTATGATGCAGCACAGAGCACAAAGAAGTCCGGCGGTGCTTCGTTACTGCCGGCCAGCGCGGGTTTTCCTACCGCGTAACGACCAGAGGGAGAAATCATGAGCGATCGCAGCCTGCGGGGCATGCGCCTTGGCGCGCAGAGCATGGAGACCGAGTCCGGCGTCGAGCCGGCGCCGCGCCAGCGGGTCGAGTACCGCTGCGAAGACGGCGAGCAGGTTTTTGTCACCTTCTCCTCCGAAGCGGAAATTCCCCCGGTCTGGGTTTCGAAGACCGGCAAGGAAGCGCTCCTGGTGGACGGCGAACGCCCCGACACCAGCAACGACAAAGCTGTCCGCACGCACTGGGACATGCTGCTGGAACGCCGGTCCCTTCCCGAGCTGGAGCAGATTCTTGAGGACCGCCTGACCATCCTGCGGGAACGCCGCGGAGAGCGTCGCTCAGCCTAGCTGCCGCAACAGAAAAGGGGCCATCCCGCACTTCGGTGCGGGATGGCCCCTTTTCTGTTCAGCCGGAACGGCTGCGGGAGCCGTCAGTTCGCGGCTTTCCTGCCGGTCAGAGCCTTCCAACGGGCAGCCAGGCCCCACTTGGTGACGTTGATCATGGCCTCAACCACAATGTTGCCGCTCATCTTCGATGCCCCGAGTTCGCGCTCCACAAACGTGATGGGCCGTTCCTCGATGCGCATGCCCATCCGGGCCACCCGCCAGGCGAGGTCCACCTGGAAGCCGTAGCCCACCGAGTCCACCTGGTCCAGGTTCAGCCGCTCCAGGGTGGTCCGCCGGAAGGCACGGTAGCCGCCGGTGACATCCTTGATCTTCAGGCCCAGCATAAGGCGGGCGTAGGTGCTGCCGATCCGGGAAATGGCCTGGCGGTACAGCGGCCAGTTGACCACGCTGCCGCCCGGAACCCAGCGGGATCCCATGGCCAGGTCCGCGCCCTGTTCGATGGCTTCCAGGAGCTGGGGAAGTTGCTCGGGCTGGTGGGAGCCGTCAGCGTCCATCTCCACGAGGACGTCATAGCCCGCCTCGAGGCCCCAGCCGAAGCCGGCGATGTACGCGGCGCCAAGGCCTTCCTTTCCTTTACGGTGCAGGACGTGGACCTGGGCGTCGTCGGCAGCGATGGAGTCGGCGAGCTTGCCGGTGCCGTCAGGGCTGTTGTCATCAACCACCAGCACGTCCGACGACGGGACGGCGGCCCTGAGGCGCTGGAGCGTCTTGGGCAGCGATTCCAGTTCGTTGTAAGTGGGGATGATCGTAAGGACGCGCACAGAGGGCCTTTCCTGGGAGGAGCGGTCAATGCACCAGAGGGTGAGCGGGTCACCGGCGGGCGCAACTACCCATTATAGGGCGGACGGGGCGCCGGTCAGTGACGCAGGGCCGGGCTCGCGAAGAGTTCGACGCCGTTGCTCACCGTCTGCAGGCACGTCGGGTCGGTCCCGGTATCCAGGGCCGGCAGCAACGGCGTCCTGGCGCGGGGATCAGTGCTCCACGACTGGACCCGGCCATCCGCCACCTGCACCATCAACTCTTCGACCTCCCACACCGCGAAACTTGCCGGCGCGCCGGGAACCAGTTGCCCGGCCATAAAGTCGGGATGCCGGGCTGCCCGCCAGCCTGCACGGGTGTGGCCCAGGAACGCTGCGCGGGCGGAGATCCGCTGGTCTGGGTTGTGATGTTCCAGGCAGGCCCGGATGCTGGACCACGGCCGCAAGGGCGTGACCGGGCTGTCGCTGCCGAAACAGACAGGGACTCCCTGTGCGTAGAGGGTGGCGAACGGATTCATTCCCCGGCTCCGCTCCCCCAGCCGCTGTTCGTACAGGCCGCCGGGTCCACCCCAGGCGGCGTCGAACGCCGGCTGTGCGCTGACGGTGACGGCGTATTTAGCCAGCCTCGCCACCGCGGCGGCGTCCACCATTTCCACGTGCTCAAAACGGTGCCCGGCGGCGCGGACCCGCTGCTCGCCCACCTGTTCCGCGGCGAGGTCCAGCGCGTCGAGTGCCGCGTCCAGCCCGGCGTCGCCAATCACATGGAAGCCGCCCTGGATGCCCAGCAGCGAGCACGCGGCCAGGTGCGCCGCGGCTTCGTCCACGCCCAGGTACAGCGTGCCCTGCTCCGCTGAGTCGCTGTAGGCGGAACGGAGCGCCGCCGTCCGGGACCCCAATGAGCCGTCGATGTTCAGGTCACCGGCCAGGCCGCGGATCCCAAAACCGAAGCTGTCCAGGATGCTGCGGGCGTGCGCCTCGGACTCCGCCAGCTCACCCCAGTAGGGCAGCACCTCGGGAACCGCCGGGGCACCTGCGGCTCCTTCATTCCAGGCGGCCGCGATCCGGAGGTCTTCGGCGCCGCCGATGTGCGGGGCTCCCATCTCGGCGACCGCCACGTACCCGTTGGCTGCAGCCTCGGCCAGGGCCCGGGCCTGGTGCTCCCGGAGGGTTGCGGCCGGCAATGCCCTGGTGAACTGCCGGGCCGCTGCGTGCGCGTCCCGGCGGACCCGGGGGCCGCCGTCGAACCCGTCCCTGCCCCGAAGCCCCGCGGACCCGGCCAACGTTGCGGACACCAGGGCGGAGTGGACGTCCACCCGGGCCAGGTACACGGCACGGCCGCCGGCGGCCCGTTCGAGTTCCTCAGCGGTGGGCAGTGTCGCGTCAGCCCACCGCGTTTCATCCCAGCCGTGCCCCAGGACGGTACCCTGGCCCGGCGCCGCAGCAACGGCCGCCAGCAGTTCGGCCGCCGAGGCGGTACTGCCCAGGGCCAGGGAGCCCAGCGCGATGCCGGTCTCGGTGAGGTGCGCGTGCGAGTCCACGAACCCGGGGGTCACCAAGGCGCCGCGTAGGTCAATGATCTCCATGGAACTGTCCGCGATGGACGTGGCCGCCTGTTCGGACCCCACCCAGGCCACGGTGCCGCCCTCCACCACCATGGCGGTGGCGAAGGGATCTGCGGCGGTGTAGACGGACCCGTTGCGGTAAAGCACTGCTTTGGGGCGGCCTGCGGACGGGGATTCCGGGGTGGTCATGTAGGGCGGGGCTCCTCAGGGGAAGGGCCGGCGGGCGCCGGCGGACGGGAAAACGTCAGAGAACGGACGAGTAGGCCACAACGCCCCGGCGGATCAGGGCGATGGCTTCGGCGCACAGCCGGGAAAGCCGGGGCTCCAGGCCGGGGATCTTGGCCAGTTGGTCCAGCAGGTCCACTACCTGCTTGACCCAGCGGACAAAGTCGCCGGCTGCGAGGTCAGTCCCGTTCAGGACCTCCTGCAGGTGCCGGCCGCGGGCCCACTTGTACATGGGCCACACCAGCCCGAGTTCAGGTTCGCCGGTCAGGGGAAGTTTGTTGTCCTCTTCCACGTCCTCCAGGGCGGACCATTCCCGGACCACAAGGTCCACTGACGTCTCCAGTGAGACGCTGGGCATGCGCGGCCGGAGGCCCCGGTCCTCGCGTTTGGCCTGGTAGACCAGGACGCTGGCCAGGGCCGCGACTTCCACGGCATCCAGGTCGTTGAATGCGCCCAGCCGGAGCGACTGGGAGATGAGGAGGTCCTTTTCGCCGTATATCCGGCGGAGCCGTTGGCCGTCGGGGCTGATGGACAGCCTGCCGTCCGGGGCGCTTTCGAGATAACCGTAGGTGGACAGGACGTCGCAGACACGGTCGAAAGTCTTGGCAATGGTGTTGGTCCGGCCCTGGATCTGCCGGACCAAGCCGTCGGTTTCCCGGCGGAGCTTCCACCAGCGTTCAGCCCAACGGGCGTGGTCCTCACGTTCGCTGCACCCGTGGCAGGGATGCGCGCGAAGCGCGCGGCGCAGTTCCGTGATGCGCTTGTCCTGGTCCGGCAGCGCGGCTGCCCGGCCGAAGTCGTCGTTGCGGGTGTGGCCCGGGGCCAGCGGACGGTTCTCACGGAGCGCGTTCCGGGCGGAGGAGGCCAGGTCGCGGCGGGACTTGGGCACCTTCGCGTTGAACGACTTGGGGATCCTGATCCGCGTGACGGGCGAGATGGGTCCCTCAAGGTCGTCAGTGCCGATCCGGCGCAACTGGTTGTCCAGGGTCAGGACCGCCGGCCGGGGCTCACGGCTGCCGTGGTCCGAACTGAGCACAATCGCCGGGCCGGGCGCCCGCCCACCGGGAACGTCTACTACATCCCCCGGCAGGAGCCGGGCCAGGGAGTCATCGCTCAGGGACTTCCGGTTCCGGTACTTGGATTTGGTGCCGGCGTTCTCCGCGTCGGAAAGTTCCCGGCGCAGGCGCGCGTACTCGGTGAAGTTGCCCAGGTGGCAGGTCATGGACTTGGCATATCCGGCCAGGGACTCTTCCCGGCTCCTGACCTGCTTGGCCAGGCCCACCACTGACCTGTCCGCCTGGAACTGGGCGAAGGAAGACTCCAGGATTTCCCGGGCCCGGGCGCGGCCGAACTGGGCCAGGAGGTTGATGCTCATGTTGTAGGTGGGCCGGAAACTGGAGTTCAGCGGATAGGTGCGCCTGGAGGCCAGGCCTGCGACCGCTGTGGGGTCGGTGCCGGGCTGCCAGAGCACCACGGCATGGCCCTCCACGTCGATGCCGCGGCGGCCCGCACGGCCGGTGAGCTGGGTGTACTCGCCCGCGGTGATGTCCACGTGCGCCTCACCGTTGTACTTATCGAGCTTCTCCAGTACCACGGACCGGGCCGGCATGTTCACGCCCAGCGCGAGGGTTTCGGTGGCAAATACGGCCTTGACCAGGCCGTCCACAAAGAGTTTTTCCACCACTTCCTTGAAGGTGGGGAGCATGCCGGCGTGGTGCGCAGCAAAGCCGCGCAGCAGCCCGTCGCGCCAGGTCCAGAAACCCAGGACATCCAGGTCGTCCGGCGGGATGTCCTGGCCGGCAGCGTCAACCCGCTGGGCGATGACCTGCTGCTCCTGCTCCGTGGTCAGCCACAGCCCCGAGGAGACGCACTGCGCAACGGCGGCGTCACAGCCTGCCCGGGAAAAGATGAACGTGATGGCCGGCAGCAGGTCCATCCGGTCCAGGCTGGCGATCACCTGGGGCCTGCTGGCCCTGCGGACCCCTGGCTCCTGGGCGCCGCGGGCCGGCCGGTCGGAGCCGCCGCGCCGGCCGCGCTGGTTCCGTCCGCCGGAGCCAGGCCTGCTGCGGAAGCCCTGCTGTCCCTCGCTGCGGGCCACGGAGAGGAGTTCGGGGTTCACATCGAAGCCGCTCCCGGGGGCAGCTGCGGTGACGGTCGCCGGAGCGCCGGAGGCGTCCACTGGCGGGGCGATCTCATCAAAGGTGGTCTCGCCGGCGAACAGGTCCACGATCTGGCGGCCCACCATCACGTGCTGCCACAGCGGCACCGGACGGTGCTCGGAAACGATGATGTCCGTGTCGCCGCGGACGGTGTCCAGCCAGGCCCCGAACTCTTCTGCGTTGGAAACAGTTGCGCTCAGGGAGGCGACCTGCACCTCGCTGGGAAGGTGGATGATCACTTCTTCCCAGACGGCGCCGCGGAACCGGTCGGCCAAATAATGGACCTCGTCCATCACCACGTAGCCCAGGTCATCAAGGGTGGCGGAATCCGCGTACAGCATGTTCCGCAGGACTTCGGTGGTCATCACCACCACCGGCGCATCGCCGTTGATGCTGGTGTCGCCGGTCAGGAGACCCACGTTTTCGGCGCCGTATTTTTCGCCGAGCTCAGTGAATTTCTGGTTGCTCAGGGCCTTGATGGGTGTGGTGTAGAAGGCTTTCAGCCCGCGCTGGAGGGCCAGGAAGATGGCAAATTCGCCAACGATCGTTTTGCCGGCACCGGTGGGCGCCGCCACCAGCACTCCCCTGCCTTCCTGGAGGGAACGGCAGGCCTGGCGCTGGAAGTCATCGAGTTCGAACTCCAGGGTCCTGGTGAAAGCCCCCAGGTACGTGGCGTTTTCGGCTTGGCGTTCCGCGTTGGCGCGGTATCTCTCTGCCGGTGATAACTCGTCAGGATCGGTGGGCCCGGTGGTGGAGAACATGTCCCAAGCCTAGCGGGAGCTTAGAGCTTCTTGAGCTCACTGCCGGGGGTGGCGACGTCCGCGGTGGCGTCCGTCTCAGCGGCGACCTTTGCCTCACGCTTGTCCCTGCGCTTGTCGTTGATGATGCACAGGCCGATGGCGGCGAAGAACAGGATCAGCAGCGGAGCCGCCAGCATCACCATGGACAGCGCGTCCGTGCCGGGTGCGGCCAGGGCGGCGAGGACGAAGACCAGGAAAACGATGATGCGCCAGGCCTTCAGGATGGTGCGGCCGCGGACCACGCCGGCCATGTTGACGCCGACCAGGATCACCGGCACCAGGAAGGAAACCCCCAGGATCAGGAACATCTGCGTGGCAAACGTGAGGTAGTCAGTGGCTGAGACGTTGTTGGCGCCTGTGGTGGGGGTGAACTGAAGGAGGGCCCGAACCACCGTGGGGAAGACCAGCCAGGCGACAAAAACGCCGGCGAGGAACAGCGGTACGGCCGCGGCCATAAATCCCAGCGTGTACCGGCGTTCCTTACCCGTCAGGCCAGGGGTGATAAAAGCCCACACCTGATAGATCCAGACGGGGCTGGAGATGACCAGGCCGATCTGGATGGCAATCTGGATCTTGAACGCGAACGGATCCGCGATGGTCGCGAAGTTCAGTACCGCGGTGCGGCCTGTCTGCTGCGCGATGGTGATGAGCGGTTCAGAGAGGTTGAAGACCACCGGATCGTAAAGGAACCAGCCGGCGATGCCGGCCAGCACCACGGCGATGGCCGACTTGATCAACCGGTTCTTGAGTTCCTTGAGGTGGTCCCAAAGAGCCATCCGGCCTTCCGGATTGGCTTTGCGGCCCTTCTTTTGTGCCACCTTGAACTACGCGCGGGTGGAGGGCGGTACGTCCGTACCGTCAGCGTTGCCGCTGGACGGGGTTTCGGGGCGCGGGTGGTTCACTACCCGGCCTTCGACGGGACCTGAGGCATCGGCGGCGTCGCCGTCAGTCTTGCCGTCGTTCTTCATTTCCTTGACCTCGGACTTGATGATCCGCATCGACTGGCCAAGGCTCCGCGCCATCGCCGGAAGTTTGGGCGCGGCAAAAAGCAGCAGTGCTACAACGATGATGATAACGATGGGCCAGGGGCCATCAAAGAGTCTTCCCATGGGAAATCCTTTCCTCTAAGTACATCCTACTTCGAAGTGAAGTCGAGATCTCCGAGCGCCTGCAGTTGGCCCCGGTCTGTCCTGCGCTGCACCCGGCGGCGCCGCCGTTCTTCCCGGCGTGACGCTTTGGCGGCCTCGTAATCATGTCTCATGATCTCGGGTGAGGCAAAAACAGCGGATCCGGCTGGCATCCGGTCGGGAGCAGGCGCCGGTTCGGGAAGGAACACGGGGCTGATGTGGCCCAGTTTTTCGCCGGCTGCGCCCAGGTCCTTGACCGTGGCCATGAATTTCCGGAACAGCCGGATGCCTAAAAGGAGGAACAGCAGCAGGGCCAGCGCAACAAGCGCCACCCATATCAGAATCCAGGACCACCAAAGCATGGTTTCGAGTCTAGCCGCCGTACCGGGCAAGCGACGCAGCGAGCCATTCCCGGGCCGCGTCGGCCAGGCCTGCCGGTGCCAGGATGCGGGCCTGGCCACCGTGCTGGGCCACAAATATGGGCAGCCACGCCGTGTTGCCGAACTGGATTTCCGCCACCAGGCCGCCGTCGGGAAGTTCCGCGGTACGCGCCGCATGGTATTCATCCGCAAGTCCCCGCCCCTGCCCGGTGAGCTGGACTGTTACGGACGTATCGCCGTCGTTCGCTGCGAACATTCTGCCGGAGCCGGCCGCGAGGGCCGTGGCATCCGTGCTGATCGATGTGCCGGTGGGGCGAAGGTCCTGGACCCGGTCGAGGCGGAAGTTCCGGAGCCCGTCCACCAGGTGGCAGTACGCCTCGAAGTACCAGGTGTCGTCCAGCGAGAAGAGCCGCAGCGGGTCCACGTCCCGCTCCGACACGGTGTCGCGCTGGGGTGAGAGGTACGTCAGGTGAAGTTGCGAGCCGGAACTGATGGCGTCCCGGACTGTGGTGTGGACACCGGCATCGGCAGGCGCCATGGCGGGTCCTGCCAGCGACCCCGCCCGGAGCCCGGCTTCGCCGGCTGCCGCCATAAGTTTGAGTGTCACTGATTCCAGGGCTCCTCCCCCGGCCAGTTCCGGCAGGCCGTTGAGGGTCTCCAGCCCGGCCAGCAGGGCGCAGGCTTCCTCCACTGTGAACCGGACCGGCCTGTTCAGGTCCAGGTCCTGGCTGATAAAAACGTGGTCGTCCTCCCACTGGATGTCCAGGAGGTCATCCGGGTATCCGCCGGGGAGCCCGGAACAGATCAGGATCCGCAGGTCGGCCTCGAGTTCCTGGCGGGAGATGCCAAAGTGCCGGGCCACTTTCTGGATGTGCAGTCCTTGATTGTGGACCAGGAACGGGACCAGTTGAAGCATACGTTTGAGCTGGTCCTCGGCTGTTCCTGCCCTGTCCTGCCGGGATCGTGCTCCGGAAAGGGTGAAGAGGGGAACGGGCGCTGCGCTGAAGTCCGCGGCGGCGCGGAGGCGGCGCTGCACCGCCTCAGCGAGTTCCGGCGGGGCAACTGCCACAGCGTCGGGTCCGTAGGAGGCCAGTTCCTCGGCCAGGACTTCGGGGTCGCGGTACGCGAGTGCCAGGCGTTCGTAGTCCGCATCGGGTCCGGCCGGGTGGTCCACATCATTGGTAACGGCCCGTTGCCGCAGGGACAGGAGGCGTCCTGTTCTGACGTCGACGACGGCGGTGCGGCGCGGGAGTTCGGGAAGGAGGTCCAGTTCCTGGCGGATGTTGAAGTCCGCAGGTGGGGTGTACTGCTCCCGTGCCAGGGTTTCCACGGAGCTGGTCAGCCTGGAAAGGCGGAAGTGCCGGGCGGCCTGCCGGGCCCGGTCGAAGCCGATCAGGTACCACTGACCGAACCGGCTGCCCAGTCCCCACGGCTCCACCGTCCGCCGTTCCTCCTGGCCGGTGGAGGCGGCGCGGTACCCGAAGGAGACCGGGTGCCGGGTGTGCATGGCCGCTACGAGGTCGTCAAACGCCTGGCCGGCAGGCTTGATGCGGGGCTGCACACCGGCGGGCAGCTTAATGTCGGCCATCTGGCCGGCCGCCTGAAGTTTCCGCATTGCGCTGCGGGCCGCAGTGCCCAGCGCCGCGCGTTCCCACAACTGGGAGGCAAGGAGCAGCACTGTCCATTCGTCCGGGCTGAACTGGACGTCCGGAAGACGGTTGGATTCCTTGCCGATCCGGTACCGGGTGGTGGCTGGATCGTCTTCGCTCCAGCCCAGGTCCGTCAGGGTTTCAACGTCGAAGCCGAACTGCCGGAGATCGTTTTTATCCCGTTCGAACATGCGGCCGAACGCCACGTCGTTTCCGGTGACGGTGCGGTACACGGTCTCCCGCAGTTCGCTGCGGCGCAGGCCGTACCGGGTGTTGAGAAGGGCGATCAGCAGGTTCAGGAGGCGTTCAGTGCGGGATGCGGACACGGTTGCTACGTTACTCAATGACGGCCCGGAACGCGCAAAGCGCGGCAGCATGTGGACGCAAGGTCCGATCAGCTGCCGCGCTTTGCGGTGCCTGCCAGGGTGCCGGGAACCGGCTGACCCGGGCAGGTCAGGGGGCCTTCCGGATCAGCGGACGCCCACCAGGTCAACAACGAAGATCAGGGCTTCGTTGGGCTTGATCGCTCCACCGGCGCCACGTGAGCCGTAAGCAAGCTCGGAAGGGATCTCCAGGCGGCGGCGGCCGCCAACCTTCATGCCCAGCAGGCCCTGGTCCCAGCCCTGGATGACCTGGCCCACGCCAACCCGGAAGTCCAGGGGTGCGCCGCGGCCCCAGGAAGCATCAAACTCTTCGCCGGTGGACCAGGCGACACCCACGTAGTGGGCGGAGACGGTGCTGCCGGCCTGGGCTTCCGGTCCGTCGCCTTCGATCAGGTCCGTGATGACCAGGTCCGTGGGGACGTCGCCCTCGGGGAAATCGATCTCGGGCTTCTGGCGGTCGAAATCACGCTGTCCAAAGGACATGGTTGCTCCTTGTCGTTGGTGCTTACTGGTGGGATGCCACGGAGGAATCCCGTGCTCCGGTCTTAAATGTTGTTACTTGACGCCCAGAATGTCCACTACGAAGACCAGGTCGCCCTTGGCTTCGCCCTGGCCTGCGTCACCGTACGCCAGGTCCTTGGGGATCACCAGCAGGACGCGGGAACCCACCGTTTTACCGGCGAGGCCCTGGGTCCAGCCCTTGATGACCTGCTGCAGCGAGAACGGTGTGGGCTTGCCGCGGTCATAGCTGGAATCGAATTTGGTGCCGCCCACGAGGGTGACGCCCACGTAGTGCGCCGTCACCGTGTCGGTTTCCTTGACGGTGGCACCGGTGCCCTTGATGAGGTCCTGGGAAATGAGCTCCGTGGGAGCTGCGACGCCGTCAACGTTGATCTCCGGGATGCCGTCGCCGTTTTCCTTCACCGTCGGCAGCCCGGCCGGCGGGGTAATGGTTTCACCCTCCGGCTTTTCGAGGACCGGGGCAACCTCGGTGGTGGAGATGACCTTGATCACCAGCAGCTGGGTGGGCTGCGCCGGGGCACCCGCGGTGCCGGCCTGGCCGGGGACGGCGAGGGCGATGCTGGAGCCAACCTTGGCCCCAACGATTGCGTTGTAAACCAGCTCGCTGCCGGTTTTCAGTTCATCGTTGAGCTCGAGTGCTTCCGGCTCAGCGGGGAAGGTGTCTTCCAGGGTTGCCCCGTCTTCGCCGTTGATGGCGAGGATGGACAAGTTGGCGATCTGGTTGGCCTTGACGGCGTCACCGCTGCCCTCGGTAACCAGCTTGGCGGTGGGTTCCGTGACCGCGAGGGGCTTGTCGAATTCGACGCCCGGGGCTTTTTTGTCACCGTTTTCGGTCAGTTTGAGGGAGTCGAACTTTGCAGTCTCGCCAGCGGACTGGCTGGTGGGCTCCGGTTCACCGGTACCGCCGCAGGCAGTCAGCAGCAGCAGGCCGGGAAGGAGAATTGCTAGTAGTCGGCGCACGTTGGAAACTTTCGTCGGGGCAGGGTGGGGGCGACACGCCGCTTGCAGCGGCCGTTATCGCGGCAGCCCAAATAATGGGCCTTTTCAAGAATAGCCCGGAAAGCTGGGTGTCAGCCCATAGACTCGAGCAGCGCATCCACGCGTTCGTCCACGCTCCGGAACGGATCCTTGCACAGGATAGTTTGGTGCGCCCGGTCGTTGAGTTTCAGATGGACCCAGTCCACCGTGTAGTCGCGGCCCAGTTCCTGGGCGCGCCGCACGAAGTCACCGCGGAGCTTGGCACGCGTTGTCTGCGGCGGCGCGTCCACCGCGTCCTTGATCACGGTGTCATCCACCATCCGGCGGACGGCGCCGCGGGACTGAAGCAGGTAATAGAGTCCCCGGGTACGGGAGATGTCGTGATAGGTCAGGTCCAGTTGCGCGATGCGCGGAGCGTCCAGGCTCAAACTGTGCCGGTTCCGGTAGCTGTCCATCAGCTTCTTTTTGATGGCCCAGTCGATTTCCGTGTCGATCCCCCGGTGGTCGCCGGACTCGATGGCCTTCAGCGTCCGCTCCCACAGGTCGAGGATCAGTGGGACGTGCGGGTTGTGGGCGCCATGCTCCCGGACGAACGCCGTCACTTTGGTGAGGTATTCCTGCTGGATCTCCAGGGCAGTCAGCTGGCGCCCGTTGGCCAGCCGGACCAGCGCGCGGCCACTGAGGTCGTGGGAAATCTCCCGGATGCTGCGGATGGGGTTTTCCATCCGCATGTCCCGCATGATCACCCCGGCCTCCACCATGCGCAGCACCAGGTCCACCGTGCCCACCTTCATCAGGGCGGTGGTTTCGGACATGTTGGAGTCGCCTACGATGACGTGGAGGCGGCGGTAGAACTCGGCGTCCGCGTGCGGTTCGTCCCTGGTGTTGATGATGGGCCGGGACCGGGTGGTGGCGGAGGATACGCCTTCCCAGATGTGGTCTGCCCGCTGGGAGAAGGCGTAGGTCGCCCCGTGCGGTGTCTTGAGGATCTTCCCGGCACCGGCGATGAGCTGGCGCGTGACAAGGAAGGGGATGAGGATCTCGGCAAGCCGGGAGAACTCGCCGCGGCGCGGGATGAGGTAGTTCTCGTGGCTGCCATAGGAGTTGCCGGCGGAGTCGGTGTTGTTTTTGAACAAGTAGACGGTGCCGTTGAACCCTTCCGCAGCGAGGCGGGCCTGCGCTTCGTCCACCAGGTCATCGAGAATGAGTTCGCCGGCACGGTCGTGGGCGATCAGCTGGGCCAGGTCGTCGCATTCCGCGGTGGCGTACTCAGGGTGGGACCCCACATCGAGGTACAGCCGGGACCCATTGGTGAGGAAGACATTGGAGGAACGGCCCCAGGACACCACCTTGCGGAAGAGGTACCGGGCCACCTCTTCGGGGGCCAGCGGCCTCGAGTCGGGGCTTGAATACGAGATGCCGAATTCGGTTTCGATGCCGAAGATCCTCTTGTCCATCTGTCCTCCTAGGTCAGCAGTGCGGCGATGTCGGCGTCGTTGAGCCGTCGGAAGGCCCGCCGCGCGCCGCGTGTTGCCTCCGAATGCCGGTCCAGGACTGCAACTTCCAGGGCGCCGGCAGGCAGCGGCGCTGCGGCACCCGCTGGTTCAGCGGCCCCAGCCGCCGGCCGGACCAGCCCGCCCATGGCGAGGCGGACCGCCTCGGCCAGGGTCAGCGAGGTCCGCCAGCCGTCCTCGATGGCGGCGGAGACTTTATCCGCCTGGCCGCCCATGACCACAAAACGGTGCTCGTCGGCGATGGACCCGTCGAACGTCAGCCGGTACAGGTGGTCGCCTTCCTGGCTGGCTCCGACTTCCGCCACCGCAAGTTCAACCTCGAAGGGTTTCTGTTCGGTGGTGAAGACGGCGCCGAGGCTTTGCGCATAAACGCTGGCCAGGCCCCTGGCGGTGACGTCCTCGCGGTCGTAGGAGTATCCCCGGACGTCTGCGTAGCGGACACCCGCCTGGCGGAGGCTTTCGAATTCGTTGTATTTCCCTACGGCGGCGAACGCGATTTTGTCGTAGATCTCGCCGATTTTGTGCAGTGACGGGGAGGGGTTTTCCGCGACGAGAGCTATCCCTTCGCCACAGCTGATGACCACCACGGACCTGCCACGGGCGATGCCCTTCCGCGCGAAGTCGGCGCGGTCCTTCATGAGTTGTTCGGGTGAGACGTAGAACTGCTGTGTCATCTCAGGCCTCCCGTCCGGCGATGGTGCGTGCCTCGATGACAGCCCTCGCGGCCGCCCCGAGCTCTTCGTCGGGAACCCGTCGGGTACCGGTGCTGTCAACGGTGTAGACCACAGGCCACAACTGGCGGACGGTGTCAGGCCCGCCCGTGGCTGAGTCGTCGTCGGCGGCGTCGTAGAGGGCCTCGACCGCTACGGCCAAGGCTTCGGCGGCGGTGAGATTGGGCCGCCACAGCTTTTTCAGGGCGCCACGGGCAAAGACGGACCCGGAACCCACGGTGTGGTGTTCGTGTTCCTCGTACCGGCCGCCGGTGACATCGTAGGAGAACAGCCGGCCCGCGTTGGCGCCGGTATCGAATCCGGCGAAGAGCGGCACTACCGCCAGGCCCTGCATGGCCAGCGGCAGGTTGCCGCGGATCATGGCGCCGAGCCGGTTGGCTTTGCCCTCAAGGCTGAGGAGTGTTCCCTCGATTTTTTCGTAGTGCTCCAACTCGACCTGGAACAGCCGGGTCAGGTCAATGGCAATGCCCGCGGTGCCGGCGATCCCGAGGACCGAGAACCGGTCAGCGGGGAACACCTTTTCAATGTGCCGGCTGGCAATGACGTTGCCCATGGTGGCCCTGCGGTCCCCCGCCATCAACACGCCGCCCGCGTAGCCCATGGCCACGATGGTGGTGGCGTGCGGGACCTGGAGCGGCGCTGTCACGGCGGCCCCGGTCGGGAGGGCCCGCGTGAACGGCAGGAGTTCGGGCCGTTCACGCTGGAGGTGTTCGGTAAAGGACGAGGTGGCGTAGGCGGCTACCTTGTTGGCGGTTGATTCCTGCACTCATGCACTCCTTGAACGTGGTCCTTCGACGTCGCTTCAGATTCCGGCCGTCCGGGGCTTCCGCCACCTGGGTGCTGCGGTTACTGGCCGCCCTTTTGGACAAACGCGCGGACGAATTCCTCGGCGTTGGATTCCAGGACGCCGTCGATCTCGTCGAGGAGGTCATCCACACCTTCGGTGGAGGCTGACGCCTGCGCTTCGGGCGGTGCCGGCGGCGCCTCGGGGATGTCTTCGTCGACTTGGCTGTCCCGCGACTGCGGCTGCTGCTGCTCCTGGCCTGCCATGATGTTTCCTTCCAATATTCAGTCTTTGGATCCGGCGGATCCTCCGATATGCCCATCCTGCCACGGGCCGCACCTCCCGGCGTGGTTTACGCCGCAGGCGGAGCGGTGGTGTGTCCTAGCAGTTCAGCGAGGAATGGACCCGCTTCCCGGTGGCGGGCAAACAGCCCGCCGGTGAGCGCCATGGTGCCCCGCAGCGGTTCCCGGGTGGGGACACGCTGCAGCCGGCCGTAGCCGGGGACATCAAAGATCACGGAGTCCCAGCTGGCCCCCACCACGTCCTTGCCGAACGTGCTGACGCACCGGCCGCGGAAGAACGCACGTGTATCCGGTGGTGGCTCCGTCATTGCCGCCGCGATGGCAGCATCCGGAGTGATCCGCTGCATCCGGTCCCGTGCCAGCAGGCGGTGGTACAGGCCCTTCTCCGGCCGGATGTCTGCCCACTGCAGGTCCACCAGGCCAAGCCTGGCATCGTTCCAGTCCAGCCCGTCACGCTGCCGGTATCCGTCCAGGAGGGAGAGTTTGCCCAGCCATTCGACCGATGAGGCGGCAGCTGCCCGGTCGGTGTCCAGTTGCGTCAGGACGGTGGCCCAGCGTTCCAGCACGCCGTGGGTGTGTCCGTCGCCGTCCACCGGATCGGCGACGCCGGTATCCTGGGCCAGTTTGGCGGCGGCTTCGTGATACATCCACTGCAGGTCAAGAGCGCTGACGCGCCGGCCGTCAATGAGCCGCAGCTTGCCGGTGAGGCCGGTGTCGTGGCTGACCGCCTGCAGGGCGGCCACGGGTTCGTAGACCTCCACTTTGGGCGCGAGGCCCGCTTCGATCAGGCTCAGGACCATCGCCGTGGTGCCGAACTTCAGGTAGTTGGCCACCTGGGAAAGGTTGGCGTCCCCGATGATGACGTGCAGGCGCCGGTATTTGTCGGCGGTGGCGTGCGGTTCGTCGCGGGTGTTGATGATGGGCCTGCGGATGGTGGTTTCCAGTCCCACTTCCGCTTCGAAGAAGTCGGCCCGCTGGCTGATCTGGTAGCCGGCGGCCGAGTTGTCCTGTCCCAGTCCCACCCGGCCTGCGCCGCAGATGATCTGGCGCGTGACAAAAAAGGGCGTCAGTCCGCGGACAATGTCACCGAAGGGCACGGACCGGGGCATCAAATAGTTTTCGTGGGAACCGTAGGAAACGGATTTGTTGTCCGTGTTGTTTTTGTAGAGGTTCACGGGGGGCAGTTCGGGATCCGCTGCGAGGCGCCGCACGGTGGCCAGCGCCACGAGGTCCCCGGCCGCATCCCAGGTCACGGCGTCCAGCGGGTTGGTTACTTCGGGGCTGGAGTACTCGGGGTGCGCGTGGTCAACGTAGAGCCGGGCGCCGTTCCCCAGGACCATATTCATCAGCAGGGTGCCTGATTCGTCCTGGCCGTCCAGTTCGAGTTCCTCCCGGCCGTACGCCAGGGCCACGGCCTCGGCGTCCAGCACGGGAGGCTGGTCCGTCAGCTGGCTCGGGTGTGCCGCGCCGCGGTCAACGGTCCAGCCGCGGGCGTCGTGCAGCGGTTCCTCGTCCGTGTAGTCCCAGCGGGTTTCGGCCCCGCCTGCCGCACGCTGCCGGGTCACCTGTGCATAGGCCTGGACCACCCTGGCGCTCATCATGGTGGCATTGGCTGACGGTGCGGTGGGCGCGTGGATGCCGTATTCGGTTTCCGAGCCCATGACCCGCATGGCCCCGCCGGCCGGGAGCGCTCCCCCGCCGACGGGTTCCGGTGCAGCCGTCACAGATATTGTCCTGTGCTGGGCATCGTTTCGATGGACTTGCCGGGCTCCTGGCCGGCTTTGCCCTGGACGATGGTGCGGATGTAGGTAATCCGCTCGCCCTTCTTGCCGGAGATCCGGGCCCAGTCATCCGGGTTGGTGGTGTTGGGCATGTCCTCGTGCTCACGGAACTCATCAACGACGGCCCGCAGGAGGTGCTCGATGCGGAGCCCCTTCTGCTGGATGGTCAGGAGGTCCTTGATGGCGTACTTCTTGGCGCGGTCCACCACGTTCTGCACCACGGCGCCCGAGTTGAAGTCCTTGAAGTACAGCATCTCGGTATCGCCGTTGGCGTACGTGACTTCCAGGAACTCGTTGGACTTGTCGGTGGAGTACATCGCTTCCACGGTGCGTTGCACCATGGCGTCCACGGTGGCCTGGACGTCACCGCCGTACTCCGCCAGGTCAGACACGTGGAACGGCAGGTCCGGGGTGATGTATTTGTTGAAGATGTCCGCGGCGGCCTCGGCGTCAGGGCGCTGGATCTTGACCTTGACGTCGAGCCGGCCCGGCCGAAGGATGGCGGGGTCGATCATGTCCTCGCGGTTGGACGCGCCGATCACAATCACGTTGTCCAGCCGCTCTACGCCGTCGATCTCGCTGAGGAGCTGCGGAACGATGGTGGTCTCGACGTCGGAGGAAATGCCGGTGCCGCGGGTGCGGAACAGCGAATCCATTTCGTCGAAGAAAACAACAACGGGGCTGCCATCCGATGCCTTCTCGCGCGCCCGGGCAAAGATCAGCCGGATGTGGCGTTCCGTTTCGCCCACATACTTGTCCAGCAGCTCGGGGCCTTTGATGTTCAGGAAGTAGCTCTTCAAGTCAACGTTGCCGGACCGTTCGGCGGCGCGGGCGGCCAGCGAGTTGGCCACGGCTTTGGCGATGAGGGTCTTGCCGCAGCCTGGCGGGCCGTAGAGCAGGATGCCCTTGGGCGCCTTCAGGCCGTGCTCGCGGTAGAGGTCCGGGTGCAGGAACGGAAGTTCCACCGCGTCCCGGATCTGCTCGATTTGGGGTCCCAGGCCGCCGATGTCCTCGTACGTGATGTCCGGGACCTCTTCGAGGACCAGGTTTTCCACTTCGGAGCGCGGCACCTTTTCCAGGGCATACCCGGTGCGGGAGTCGATGGACAAGGCGTCGCCCACCCGGAGCTTCTGGGCCAGCAAGGCACCGGAAAGGCGCACCACACGTTCTTCGTCGGCGCGTCCCACCACCAAGGCCCGGTCGGTGCCCAGCATCTCCTTGAGGGTGGCCAGCTCCCCGGCACGCTCGTAGCCGAGCCCGGCAACCACCAGGAGGGCCTCGTTGAGCAGGACCTCCTGGCCCACTGCCAGCTGGTTCATGTTGACCAGCGGGCTGACGCCCACCCGCATCTTCCGGCCGGCGTTGAAGATGTCCACCGACTCCTCGGTGGCCGCCTGCCCGCTGTTGCCCTGGGAGGGTTGCTTTTTGGGATTGAGCTGAAGGATGGTGCCGAAGCTGTACGGCGGCTGCCCTTCCTGGTCCAACGCGTTTTTCAGCCGGATGATCTCGGCTTTCGCGGCTTCCAGCATGGCCACCAGCTTGGTGTTGTTCTGCGATGCCGCAGCCAACTGCCTGTCGATGTGCCTGAGCTTGTCCCGGAGGATGTTGACCTGGCGGTCTGCAACCGAGAGGTCGTTGGCGGCAGACTGCTCTGCCGGTGTACGTCCGGAGTCCTGGTTCGGCGTCTCCATGATGTATCAGCCCCTTCCTGCGCTTCCCTTACGACACTAGTCCCAAGATGGCAGGTAGGGGTGGAGGCTCCCGAAATGTGGACTAGTTCGTGACCTCCGGAGCGTCCTTGACCTGGGTGCCGGCGATGGCATCGCGGGCGGCGCGGCGGAGCTTCTTATCCGAAACCAGCCGTTCGCCCACAGCGCCGGGGGTCCAGGCGTTGACGTCTTCAGCGTTGAATTCGGTTTTGGACGGTCGCCGTTTGACGGAGATGCCCGTGACGCCGTCCGCAAGGCGGCGCGTGACCAGCAGGAAGCCGGTGTGCGCCACCATCCGGTGGTCAGGGCGGACTGCCAGGCCCTCGAGGTGCCAGCCACGGACCATGGATTCCCAGGCGTCCGGTGCGGTGAAGCGGCCGTCGGCACGGATGGCCTCCGCGGTCCTGGACAGCTGCGTGACGGTGGCCACGTAATTGATCCATACTCCGCCGGGGGCCAGGACCGTGGCGACCGCGTCCAGGCATTCCCAGGGAGCGAGCATGTCCAGGACCACGCGGTCCACGGAACCCGGAGCCTCGCTGCGGACCACTTCCTCCTGGAAGTCACCCAGCGAAATCTGCCAGGCCGGGTGCGGCCCGCCGAAGATGGTTTCGACGTTGCCGCGGGCAATGTCCGCGAATTCCTCACGCCGCTCGAAGGAATGCAGGTAGCCATTGTCACCTACTGCACGGAGCAGCGAAATGGACAGCGCCCCGGAGCCCACGCCGGCTTCCACCACGCGGGCGCCCGGAAAGATATCGGCCATGGTGACAATCTGGCCTGCGTCCTTGGGGTAGACCACAGCGGCACCGCGGGGCATGGACAGCACAAAGTCGGACAGCAGCGGTCGGAGCGTCTGGTACTGCTGGCCCACGTTGTTCACCACCACGGAGCCGTCCGCCTGGCCGATGATCTCATCGTGGTTGAGGAAGCCGCGGTGGGTGTGGAACGCGCCACCCGTTTCCAGGGTGACGGTGTTCATGCGGCCACGTTCGTCCGTCAGCTGGACGCGTTCGCCTTCGCGGAAAGGGCCCCGGCGGCGGGCCGCACCGGCCGGCTGCGAGCCGCCGCCGGCAGCGCCGGGCTGGGCTGCTGCTGTGGCTTCGTTGACGGCAGATTCGCTGCTCATGGAATTCCTCACTCCTTGTAAACCTTTGGCGCCGCTGCGGGGACGTCCCTCACCGGGACCTGCCGTGGCGGTGCACCGACCGGCAGGTAACTCTACCGGGTCCTGCCCGGCGCGCCCCTATTGGGCCGGGGCGCCTTGCCGGTGATGGCGGTTACCACGCTGTCCTGGGCCAGGAGGCCCGTCACCTTGCCGTTGTGGTCCACAACGGCATAGTGCCTGCCTTTCACCTGGGACAGGAAGCCGATCAGCTCCTGGCCCCGGGACCACTCCGGGACGTAGGCGCCGGCGGCCAAGGCAAAGGATACGGCGGTGATTGGGGTGGCCGCCGCTGCTGCGTCCGGCACGGAGTGCAGCGCTGCGGGTTGCACCACGCCTTCCGGTCGGCCGTCTGCGCCGCAGACCACCACGCTGACCGTTCCGCCGGCGCTGCTGGCCAGGGCGTCCTTAACAGACGCGGTGGCGGGAAGCCCGGTGGCCGGCGTCGACAATCCGGCGGCGGTGACTCCCGGGAGCCGGGTGCGGAATTGTCCCTGCTGGATGGATGCCGACGCGCCCATCCAGAGGAAGCTGCCCACCAGGACGGTGATCATGACCAGGCTGAGATCCGGGTTGTCCCCGGCCAGGAAGGGGCGGATGAGGAACCAGTAGGCAATGGCCACCACAATGATCCGGCCGCCCCAGCCGGCGGCAATGGTGCCTTTCGCCTGGCTGCCGGTGGCCTTCCAGACAGCGGATTCCACCATGCGGCCGCCGTCCAGGGGCAGGCCGGGCAGGACGTTGAACACGCCGATGAGGAAGTTGGCCCACATAAAGATGTTGGTCAGGATCTCCGCGACGCTCCCCATGGAGGTGTTGGCCAGGACCAGCCAGGCGCCCCCGGCCAGGACAAAGTTGGCGGCAGGCCCGGCCAGGGCCACCAGGACGGAGCGGCCGGGAGACGCGGTGAAGCTTTCGAACTGGGTATGTCCGCCCCAGAGGTTCAGGACGATTTTTTCCGTGGGCCAGCCGTAGATCTTTGCGGTCAGGGCGTGCGCCAGCTCGTGGACCAGGACCGAGATGAGGAGCAGGACTGCGTAGGCGAAGGCTACAACGTAGGCGCTGGTTCCAAGCGCCGGGTTGCTGCGGGCAAGGACAGGGCCGTAAACGATCACGGTGAAAGCCGCGATGATGAACCACGAATAGGCAAGGACCACGGGAACGCCGAAGATCCGGCCCAGCGGAATGCCTTCGCGGCGGACCGGGGTGCTGGTTTCAGTCATGGGCGTGCCCTGTTGCGGGCACCGGCGCTGCCGGCTCCTGGCCGGTCAGCAGCAAAGCTTCCAGATCTGCCGGTGACCGGCCGGCCAAAGTGTCCCAGCGGGTGTAGCGGTCATCCAGGGGCAACGGCACGATGTGCGGGATGGCGACGGTGGCCACACCGGAGGCAACGGCTGCCGCCACGCCCGGAGCCGAGTCCTCCAGGGCAACGCAGTCACCGATATTCAGGTTCGGGTCGGTTTCCTGGAGGAGTTCGACGGCGGTCAGGTACGCCTCGGGGTGCGGCTTCCCCTGGGTCACGGAGTCGCCGGTGACAATGACCTCAAAGTAGGGCCGTGGCAGGCTGGCAACAACTTCCCGGGCCAGCGGGCCTTCGGACATGGTGACCAGGGCGCATCGGATGCCGGCGCCGTGGAGCTCCTCAAGGAGTTCTTTCGCGCCGGGCCGCCAGGGCACCTCCTGCCGGACGCTGCGGACCACTTCACCGGTCAGCACGTCGATGATCTCCCGGATTTCAAGGGCCACACCGGCTTGTTGCAGCAGACTGGCGGAGTAGTCCAGCGACTGGCCCACCAGTTGCACCGCCTGCTGGTGCGACCACGTCCCGCCGTGGGCTTCCACCAGTGCGTGCTCGGCAGCCATCCAATAGGGCTCCGTGTCCACGATGGTCCCGTCCATGTCCCAGAGGACGGCTTTGAGTGGGGAATGTGTGGAGGGGGATCGCATGCTGCACAGTCTACGGCGACTCGCTGGAAGGTTGCTGGTGGGTACGCCCACGGCGAATACTCCTGTTGTGCCTGCTGACCGCGCGGGGGCGGGACACTTTTGCGGCGGTTCATGCACTGCGGGAGGGCGGTTCTTGGACGTAGGGTGAAGAAATGAATAGCTTCGAGGAAGACACCACCGAACCGGGTGCCGTACCGGGGCAGGAGCGGTTCCTGCAGCCTGTGGCTGAGGGACGGCGCGTAACAGTGATGCTTGCAGCTTTCGAAGGCTGGAACGATGCGGGGGAAGCGGCCAGCGACTCCCTGCGCTACCTGAATAAGCTCTGGGGCGGCAAAAAGGCGGCGTCGATAGATGCCGACGAATATTACGACTTCCAGTTCACCCGGCCCACCGTCCGCCGGAATGCGGCGGGTGAACGCAAGATCAAGTGGCCGTCCACCCGGATCTACAAAGCCAGCGCCCCCAGCTCCAATGTGGACGTGATTTTTGTCCAGGGCACGGAGCCGTCCTATAAGTGGCGGGCCTATACCGCCGAACTGCTGGTCCACGCCGAAGCGCTGCACGTCGATTACGTGGTGTTGGTGGGGGCATTGCTCGCGGATGTTCCGCACAGCCGGCCCATCCCCGTCAGCACCTCGTCCGACGACGGTCCGCTCCGGGAGCGGATGAACCTGGAGGCCTCCCAGTACGAGGGTCCGGTGGGCATTGTCGGCGTCCTGTCCGAGGTGGCGCTCCTGGCCGGCCTTCCCACCATCTCGCTGTGGGCTGCGGTGCCGCACTATGTGGCCCAGGCGCCATCTCCCAAGGCACAGCTTGCCCTGCTGCACCGGATCGAGGAGCTGCTCCAGGTCCCGCTGGACATCCACGAGCTGGCTGAGGAATCCGATGCCTGGGAGCGGGGCGTGGATGAGCTCGCCACCGAGGACCCCGAGATCGCCGCCTATGTCCGGCAACTGGAAGAAGCCAAGGACACCGCCGACCTGCCGGAGGCCACCGGGGAGTCCATCGCCCGGGAATTCGAGCGTTACCTCAAGCGGCGCGGCCAGGACCGGCCCTGATTGCAGAGCGGCGCCGGTCCTGGGGACCGGCGCCGCATCAGGATTGCTGACCCGGGCTAGAGCACAACACCCAGCAGGGCGTCCACGGCGTCGCTGACCAGCGCCTGGTCGGTCAAACTTGCCGGACCGCCGTCGGACATTGCCTGCTGCGACCACTGGGACACCGCAGCCACGGCGGCGGGGGCGTTGAGGTCCGCGGCGAGAGCGTCGCGCATCCGGGCGACCAACGGCGCCGCAGAGCCTTCCGGCGCATGCCCGAGCGCCTGGCGCCACAGGCTGATCTCCGCTTTGGCTGCGGCGAAGCCTTCGTCAGTCCAGGACCAGTCCGAGCGGTAGTGGTGGGCCAGGATAGCCAGCCGGATCGCTGCGGGGTCCTCCCCCGCTGCACGCAGCCGGGACACCAGCACCAGGTTTCCCTTGGACTTGCTCATCTTCTCGCCGTCCAGGCCCACCATGCCGGCATGTGCATAGTGCCGGGCCAGCGGAACACCGGCCAGGGAGTATGCATGTCCGGCCCCCATCTCGTGGTGCGGGAAGACCAGGTCCGAGCCGCCGCCCTGCACCGTGAACGGGGCCGGCAGATACTGCTGTGCGATGACGGTGCACTCGATGTGCCAGCCGGGCCTGCCGGCGCCAAGGCTTGCGCCGGGCCAGTGGGGTTCGCCCTCGCGGGCCACCCGCCACAGCAGCGGGTCGAGTGCCTGCCGCTTCCCGGCCCGGCCGGGGTCGCCGCCACGCTCGGCAAAGAGCTCCAGCATTTCACTTTCGGCGAGCCCGGAGATGGCGCCCAACGTCCATGCATCGGGTGCCACCGACTGCTTTCCCGCGGCCTCAACGTCGTAATAAACGTCGCCGTCGGGTTCACCGTTGCTGCCCTGGACGGTGTAGGCCAGGCCAAGTGCCACCAGCTTTTCCACGGCGGGAACAATCAGGGCGATGGATTCCACGGCGCCCACGTAACGGTCCGGGGCCAGGACGTTCAAGGCTTCCATGTCCGTCTGGAAGAGTTCGATCTGGCTGGCGGCCAGGTCCCGCCAGTCAACGCCGGTGGCGGTGGCCCGCTCCAGCAGTGGATCATCCACGTCGGTGACGTTCTGGACGTACGCAACCCGGTGGCCGGCGTCGCGCCACACGCGGTTCAGCAGGTCGAAGGCGACGTAGCTGGCGGCGTGGCCCATGTGGGTGGCGTCGTACGGGGTAATGCCGCAGACGTACATCGAGGGCGACGGGCCGGCATCCAGCGCAGTTTCGCGGCCTGCTGCGGTGTCGAACAACCGGATGGCAGGCATGCTTCCGGGCAGGGTTGGAACGGGGCGGGAGGTCCAGGATTTCACAGGGCAAGCCTAGTGCTACGCGGCGATGACACCGAAACCGAGCAGGATGTACAGGGCGAGGCCCAGGAGGATCCGGTACCAGACAAAGAGCCGGTAGCTGCGGGTGGAAACGAATTTCAGGAACCAGCCGATGATCACATAGCCCACCACAAAGGCGATGACGGTTGCCAGCGCGGTTTCGGGCAGGCCGTACGGGCCGGTCAGCCCGTCCTTGGACACCACCTTGTACAACTGGTACAGCCCGCTGCCGAACACGGCCGGGATGGCCAGGAGGAAGGAGTAGCGGGCCGCCGCTTCCCGGTTGTAGCCCATCAGGAGCCCCGCGGTGATGGTTCCGCCGGACCGTGACACGCCTGGAATCAGGGCCATGGCCTGGGCGAGGCCAAAGAAGATGCCGTGCTTGTAGGTCAGCTGGGTGAGGTCCCGCTCCTGCTTGCCCACGGCGTCGGCCACGGCAAGGATCAGGCCGAAGACGATCAGCATGGTGGCCACGATCCACATGCTGCGGAGCACGGACTCGATCTGGTCCTGGAACAGCAGGCCCAGCACGATGATGGGCAGGCTGCCCAGGATCACCAGCCAGCCCATGCGGGCGTCGGGATCCTGCCGGGAGACTTTGCCGCTCAGGGATCCGGCCCAGGCTTTGACGATCCGGACAATGTCCCGCCAGAAATACACCAGCACGGCCGTCTCGGTACCCAGTTGGGTGATGGCGGTGAACGCCGCCCCCGGATCAGCGGCGCCGGGCAGGAACTGCCCCACAATCCGCAGATGCGCGCTTGACGAGATGGGTAGAAATTCGGTCAGTCCCTGCACTAGGCCCAGCAGGGCCACCTCAAACCAGTTCACGGTAAGACCCTACGTCATGGGCAGCTGTACTCCAGCCCGTAAGCTTGCAGCTATGCAGCAGCGTTACGTCGGCAACAGTGGTTTGCGAGTCTCCGCCCTTTCGCTGGGCACCATGTCCTGGGGCGCCGGAACAGACGAGCAGGACGCCGCGGCGCTGCTCCGCACCTTCCTCGACGCCGGCGGCCGGCTGGTGGACACCGCAGCGTCCTATGCCGACGGCCAGTCCGAAGCCATCATCGGGTCCCTGCTGAATGATGTGGTGGCCAGGACGGAAATTTCGATTTCCACCAAGGCAGGAATGACGACGCCGGCCGGCCGGCTCGCCGTCGACGCGTCCCGCAACGCCATGCTCACCGGCCTCGACGCCAGCCTGGCGCGGCTGGGCACCGACTATGTGGACGTCTGGTTTGCCCAGGCCTGGGACGGAAACGTTCCGCTGGAGGAAACCCTGTCCGCCTTGGAATTCGCTGTCCGCTCCGGCCGGGCACGCTACGCGGGAGTGTCCAACTTCAGCGGCTGGCAGGCCGCCAAAGCCGCTGCGATCGCCGGTTTCCCGTTGGTGGCGGCGCAGGCGGAGTACTCCCTGCTGCAGCGCAAACCCGAAACCGAACTGGTCCCCGCCATTGAGGACGCAGGCCTTGGCCTGATGGCGTGGGCCCCGCTGGGCCGGGGCGTCCTCACCGGTAAGTACCGCGGCAGCATCCCCTCCGGTTCACGCGCCGCGTCGGCGGCCGATGCCTCCTATGTGGAGGCGTACCTCGACGAGCCGGCGTCGCGGACCGTGGAAGCTGCCTGCATGGCAGCCAAGGGCCTGGGCCGTTCCGCCCTGGACGTGTCCCTCAGCTGGCTGCTCCGCCAGCCCGGCGTGGCCACGGCTGTGGTGGGGCCGCGCACACCGGTACAGCTCAAGGAGATCCTGGACGCGCAGCTGACGCCGCTGCCACCGGAAATCTCCAGCGCCCTGGATGACGTGTCCTTCAAGGCGGCTTAGTCCTCGAGAATTTCGAGGTCCTCGTCCGCGTCACTTTCCTCGTCCTCGTCCTCGTCATCAAAGATCTGGAGCGGGGTCACTTCGTTGTACGCTTCGTAAAGAGCGTCCTCATAGACTTCGAAAGCATCTGCTACCGCAAAAAATGCTGCTTCCACTGAGGGGTCACCATCTCCACGGCGGTTGGATGCTGCTATAAGGTGTTCTTCCAAAGCGGTGGTCAGGGACGAAAGCGCGACACGCGGATCGATGCTCATGACAACACGCTAGCCGGAAAAGGACGAAAATGGAGAGCAATGAAGGAACAATTTCTCACCAGCTCGGTCCAGCGGGAACGGGACTATCTTCGCCAGTACGAGTACCTCGTCCTGACGGTCAGCCCTGAGGATTCACTGCCTGAGGCGAGGCGCAGGCTTGTTGAACATTCCGAGTACGGCAAATGGGAGCTTGAGCGCAGCCGGCTGTACGTGGGTGGCGGCAGGCGGTTCTGGCTCCGCCGCCGGGTGATGCAGGTCCAGCGGACCGTTTAGGTCCCGGTTCAGTCCGCCAACGGCCCCAACCAGGCGTTGGCCACGGTGTTGTGCGCGCTCTCGTCATCCGAGGGGTGGAACATTCCCGCCAGCACGTCGCGGTAGAGGCGTTCCAGCTCCGAGCCCCGGAAGTAGCTGGACCCGCCGCTGACCCGGATGGCCAGGTCCACTACGCGGCGCGCAGTTTCGGTGGCGTTGACCTTCAGGCCCACCAGCTTGGGGAACCATTGCCCGCCATGGTCAACCAGCCGGTCCACGTCAGCAGCCACTGACTGCAGCTGCGGGTACAGGTTGTCCATCGCCATGGCCGCCTCCGCAACCTTCCACCGGATGTCCGGGTCCTGGGCGTAGCTCCTGCCGCCGTTCTTCAGCGAGGTGCGCCGCTTGGCGGTTTCAACACCCACAGTGAGCGCACGTTCCCCCAGCCCGGTATATACGGCCGCCAGCAGCGTTTCGAAGCACGCAAAGATGGCGAAAACCAGCGGGTCCGGATTGGGCCCCACGGGGAGCTTGCGGAAGATCCGGTCCGCCGTCACCACGGCACCGGCCAGGACGGTGGTGCCCGACTGGCTGGCGCGCATGCCCAGGGTGTCCCAGTCGTCCTTGATGAGGTAGCCCGGAGTGTCCCTGGTCATGAACCCGTGCACCAGTTCACCCTCGCCGTCCCGGCCGGCAGCGTCCTTGCCGAAGATCCCCAGCCGCGTCCAGGCCGGCGACAGGCTGGTGAAGATTTTGGTCCCCGTAAACGAGTAGCCACCATCGGGCAGCGGTTCGGCGACCGTGCGCGAGTCGAACAGGACGGAATCGTTCCCGGCCTCCGAGTTACCGAAGGCAAAGACCTCCCCCTGCGCCGCCTCCGCCAGGATGAAGTCCAGGGAGTGGTCGCCCCGGGCGCCGAGGACGCGGGCGACGCCGGTCCACACCAGGTGCATGTTGACCGCCAGGGCCGTGGCCGGGGCCGCCGTGGACAGCCGCCGCTGGCACTGCGCCGCGGCTTCGAGGCCAAGGCCCAGGCCGCCGTCGTCCGTGGGGACAAACAGTTTCAGGTAACCGGCGGCTGCCAGCTCCGCCAGGTCTTCGTGGAAGAAGGCGTTGTCCCGGTCATAGCCGGCCGCCCTGCCCCTGATACGTTCCAGCAGGGGGTCCGGCAGGACATCCTCGGGGGTCACGACGGCACCTGTCAGTAGTTGGTGAGCAGCGTGTCCAGGACCCTGGCCCCGAACTTCAGCGAATCGGCGGGCACACGCTCGTCCACGCCGTGGAACATGCCCGTGAAGTCAAGGTCGTCCGGGAGCATCAGGGGCGCGAAACCGTAGCCGGTGATACCAAGCCGGCTCAGGGATTTGTTGTCCGTGCCGCCCGAAAGGGTATAGGGCAGGACCTTGGCGCCGGGGTCCTCGGAATGGAGCGCATCGATCATGGAGTCAACCAGGTTGCCGGCGAAGGGCACCTCGAGGGAGACGTCCTGGTGGACGTAGCTGACGTCGACGCCGGCCCCGGCGAGGTCGCGGACAATCTCCAGGACGCGGTCCTGCTGGCCGGGCAGCGTGCGGCAGTCGATCAGGGCTTCGGCGGATTCGGGGATGACGTTGTGCTTGTAGCCGCCCTTGAGGAGGGTGGGGTTGGTGGTGTTCTGCAGCGTTGCGCCCACAAAGCGGGCCACGGTGCCCAACTGGTCCAGCAGCAGGTCCGGGTTGTCCGCATCAAATTCGACGCCGGTCAGTTCCGTGACGCCATCCAAGAACTGGCGCGTGGTGGGCGTCAATTCGATGGGCCACTTGTAGTCGCCGATGCGGGTGACGGCGGCGGCGAGCCTGGTGACCGCATTGTCGGTGTTGATCTGCGAGCCGTGGCCGGCCCGGCCGTGCGCCACGAGGCGCAGCCAGGAGATGCCTTTTTCGGCGGTCTGCAGGAGATAGGTGCGCTGCCCGCCGATGGTGGCCGAGAAGCCGCCCACCTCGGAGATCGCTTCGGTGGCGCCTTCGAAGAGTTCGGGGCGTTTATCCACCGCGTAGCGGGCGCCGTACTCGCCACCGGCTTCCTCGTCGGCGAAAAACGCAAAGATGATGTCGCGCTTGGGCTTTTTGCCGGACCGGGCGAAGCCGCGCAGTACGGACAGGATCATGGCGTCCATGTCCTTCATGTCCACCGCGCCGCGGCCCCAGATCAGTCCATCCTTGAGCTCGGCGCCAAACGGGTCCACTGACCACTGGTCGCGCAGGGCGGGGACCACGTCCAGGTGGCCGTGGACCACCAGGGCACTGGCGGCCGGGTCTTCGCCGGCCATCCTGGTGACAACGTTGGCCCGGCCGGGTGCGGACTCGAAGATCTCAGCGGAGAGGCCCACCTCTTCAATCAGGCCTGCCGCGTATTCGGCGGCCGCACGCTCCCCCGGACCCGATCCATCGCCGTAGTTCGAAGTGTCGATCCGGATGAGGTCCTGGCAGATCCGGACAACTTCATCCTCAGGCAGGACGTCAGGCATGGAAAACTCCTCGGGTTTGGTGGCTGGTGGGGTGTTCCCAACTGCTGCCCTCAGCCTACCCACACGCCCCCCACAGGCGCCGATTCCATGTTTCGGGAAAGTTCATGTTAGAGTTTTTCTCGCTGCTTCCGAGAGATGCGAAACGCCGAAAGGCGGGAAACGTCGTCGGGAAACACCCTGCGCGGGTGGCGGAATGGCAGACGCGCTAGCTTGAGGTGCTAGTCCTCGAAAGGGGGTGGGGGTTCAAGTCCCCCTCCGCGCACAAACGAAAAACCCCGGAAAATCAATGATTTTCCGGGGTTTTTCTGCGTTCCCGGTGTTATGCCATCCGGTGACTCCGCGGCGCCCGGGGATCCGTTACCGCTAAGCAAAGCAGGGAGCCCACCGTGAGCGGTGGACTCCCTGCCTATGTTGCGGTGGTTAGTTGCCTGTGGGCTGGTCGTAGACCTGCCCGGCCGGGTTGGCCGGCATGAGTGTCAGGATGAAGACTGCCAGCGCGCCCAGGAACGGAACGAGGTTGAGCAGGATGAGCCAGCCGCTGAAGTTCCCGTCGTGGAGCCTGCGGACAGTCAACGCCAGGGACGGGACAAAAATGGCCAGGCCCCACAGCAGGATCAGGGCACCGACAACAAAGAACCCCGGACCGGCCATGGGGCTGCCATTGACATCAGTGGTGGAACTGGTGGCAGCGGCGATCCCTGCCACGATATAGAGGACGGTGATGACGATGACGTTGGCCAGCGTGAACCACCAGTACTCGCTGCGGCTGGCACGGCCGGAAAACGTGGCGTACTTCTTGAAGAAGCGGCGCACGGCCACCGGCAATGAGGCACCGTAGTGCGGTGCCCACAGAGGCACCTCGCCCGTAGGAGCGAAAGCAGCCTGCTGTTGGTCTGGATATTGTGGATAGCTCATGGGAACCCCCCGGTTGTTCGAGTGATGCGACGTGCTAATAGTAGGGCCTGGCCAGCCTAAATCTGTTCGTTGGAGTAACTTTTGTTCCGGCTGCAGGGTCAGCCGCGGGATTCACGGCAGGCCCAGGGTCCTGACGGCCGCCAGCACGTCGGCCACTGTTACTCCGAGCAGTGCCGGATCCGGTTCCTGTGCGAACGTGTCCCCCCGGCGCAGCGCGGCCCGGGTGAGGACCACGTGCGGTCCCGGTGGCGGACCCCAGATCTCCGGCGGAGCAGGTCCGAAGAGGACAACTGATGGCGTTCCGTAGGCTGAGGCGAGGTGGGCTGCGCCGGTGTCGGCGGAGACCACCAACCGGGCAGCGGACACAGTGGCCGCGAACTGCGCAAGCGGCAGTTTTCCAGCGAGTACTGATTCCGCTGGCAGACCTGCCAGGGTGCAGACCCGACGTGCCCGGTCCCGTTCGGAACTGCTGCCAGTGAACACCACCGCGTGCCCTGCCCGGTCCAGGGCCGTTGCCACTGCCGCAAACCGCTCCGCCGGCCACAGCCGGCTTCCGTACGCGGCACCGACATGGAGGACCGTGGCGCCAGGCGCGCTGCTGGGAACCCTGGGTGTCTGCAGTTGGACATCAAGGGGGTCGGCGGCGACGCCATGCCAGGCCAGCAGCCTGACCCAACGGTCCCGCTCATGCAGGGCCGGATTCCAGGCCGGGCCGTCATGGTGCCGGCCGCGGTGGCCCATGGTGGTCCGTGCCTGCAGGGCATCGATGCGGCTCTGGCTTTCCGGGCCGCTGCCGTGAAGGTTGACTGCCACGTCCACCACGCCGGGCGCCAGTGCCAGGGGTTCATCCAATCCGTGGGTGGGCAGGAGTTCGTAGCCGCCCACCAGGTCCAGCGCTTCAGTGAGCCACCCCTGGGCCGCATACCGCAGGCGGTGGCCCGGGAAGGCACGGCGGAGCCCTTTCAAGGCAGGGACGGCCACCAGTAAGTCGCCGAGTTTTAAGGCCCGGAGCACCAGCAGCTCCGGCTTGGCCTCCGGGACGCCGGCTGCTCCCGGGTTTTCCGTTCCGACGATCATCCTTGCCGTCCGGGGCGTGGCGTGGACACCAGGCTGCGCACGTCTTCGTACACTCTCTTGACAGGCACTCCCGCCACCACAGAATCATCGTGGCCGCACCGGGGCGCTGTCCAGCCCACTTGGGTCACGTCGATTCCGCACGCTGGACAGACGGTGGTCCAGCCCAGCTGGATGCGGTGCAGGCTGCGGCCCAGGGGCCCGGCGTTGATCATGTTGCCTACCCAGAAGATGCCCACTGTGGGGGTGCCCAGTGCCTGGGCAAGGTGCCTTGGTCCGCTGTCGTTTCCCACCACCACATCCGCCGCCGCCAGGACGTCCACCAGTCCGGCCAGGTCCAGTTCGCCCACCAGGGAGACTACTGGCGCGGGCGCGGCAAGGGCGAGGATCCGTTGGGCCAGTGGGCGGTCGCTTTCATCCCCCACCAGCACCACGGCGCAGCCATCGGCGGCACATGCCGCTGCAAGTTCCGCGAAGTGCGCCACCGGCCAGCGGCGGCGGGGATCTGTGGCTCCCGGGTGGACGACCACCAAAGGCCGGCTGCCGGCGTCGTCCGGAAGGACTGCAGCGGCACCGGCCGAAGGCGCGGCAGCAAGCCGGGCCTCGAGGTCCACCGGAGCTGCCCCCGCCAGTCCTGCCACTTCCAGCGCCCGCAGGGGTTCGTGCTGGTAATACAGATAGGGAACGGTGCGCTCAAGGCTCGCGGCATCGGCCGTCCTGGTCCCCACGGTGTGCCGTGCATCCAATCGCAGCAAAAAAGGATTGGAATAGCGGCCGCCGCCATGCAGTTGGACTGCGAGGTCGAATTGGCGGCGCTGCATATCCGCAAAAAAGGCGTCCACGGCAGCAGGGTCCTTTGTCCCGGGACGGACCCCCTCAGCGAAGGGCAGGATCTGCACCTCATCCACCGCGGACTGCACTGCAGCCAGCAGGCTCCGGTGGACGGGCGTGCCCAGCAAGGTAATGACCGCGCCCGGATATGCGCTCCTGAGGGCAGTGATTGCCGGCAGTGCAAAAATCAGGTCGCCCAGGCCACCGCCGCGAAGCACCGCGATCCGGCGTACGCCGCTGAACCTTTGCAGGACCGGACCGACGGCGGTATCCATCTGTTCGGCGCCGCCGAATTCAGCTGTGAGGTGATCCACCGATCTCCCCTTCCGGTGTGGCGGGTGCCGCCATTGCCGTGGGCAAGCCGCCGTCAGTGCTGCCACAATAGGGCCAAACCGGGCTCTCCGCCAGTCCGTTCCGGCACCGGGGCGGGCGCCGCGCCGGTCACCACCTCTTGGGGAATACCGGGTTGATGCTGTACGTTTCATACGCGACAGGCGAACCAAAGAAAAGAGAAGCACCCAAAGTGGCAACCGATTACGATGAACTGCGTTCCGACGTCAAGGAATCGCAGGACAACTCACTCGAGCAGCTCCAGTCTGCCAATGCTCCCGACGCGCGCAGCGTTGTCCTGGAGCTGGATGAGGCTGACGGGCTGGACGGCGCCGGAGTTCCCGGAGGCGAATTTGTCGCCGAAGAACTTGTGGTGCAGGTCATTCCGCAGGCTGACGACGAGTTTACCTGCTACTCCTGCTTCCTGGTCCGTCACCGGTCCCAGATCGCGAAGCAGAAGGACGGCCACAGCTACTGCACGGAGTGCGAAGGCTAATCCGTCCACCCCGTTCGGGGCGGCGGGATGACCCGCGGCCCCGTTGCCTTGAGGGCACGCCCCGATTCCGGCGTGCCTTTTGGCTTTTAACCCGGACCCTACACGGAAACAACGGTACCCATGGACTTCGCCGGCAACGCCGGGCAGTGGCTTGCTGCCCTTTTCAGCCGGGCAGAGCTGCCTGCCATCACCGCGGTGGAGCTCCTGGTGGCGCTGCTGGCGGCCATTACCCTTTCCATTCCGCAGGCCTCGTGGCGATATTTCGGCCTGCTGACCACTGCCACGCATGAGCTGGGCCACGCGTTCGCGGCGGTGCTGAGCGGCCAGCGGCTCTCGGGAATCACGCTGCGGCTGGACCACTCCGGGACCACCACCAGCTACAGCAGGAGCCGGGCGGCCGCCGCCTGGTCGTGTTTCTGGGGTTATCCTGTACCCGCCCTGGCGGGAGCGGCCTTCGTCTGGTGCGGCTTCAGCGGGTGGGGGCCGGCGGCCCTGGCCACGGGAACCATCATACTGGCCGTCTCGCTGGTGTTCCTGCGCAACCCGGCAGGCTTCCTCATCACCTTCAGCGCGATCGGCGCTTCGGCTGGCCTGCTGCTGCTGGTCCCCCACGCGTTTGCGGGGCACGTTGCAGTCGTCCTGGGACTGGCCCTCCTGGTGGGGGCGGTCCGGGACATCTTCAAACTCGTCCACCTGCACCTCAAGCGGCGGAACCGGCTGTCGAGCTCGGACGCCTATATCCTCTACCGCGCCACGAGGGTGCCGTCGGGGCTGTGGATCGCCGCGTTTGCCGTGGTGGTTGCAGCCGCCTGGCTGCTGGCCTGGCAGCCGATCGCGCGGATTCCGTTGCCGGGCGCATAGGCTGGAGCGATGAGCCAGGACACGGACAGCAAGCAGAAGGCCTCCGACAGCGGGGCGGACCACAGCACGCGCGGGGCTTACGTTACGGGCGGCGCGGAATTCACCCGGGACACCAACTACATCGAAGACCGGATCACCAGCGACGGCAAACCCGGTGCCAATGGGGAACCCGGCTGGCCGGTGGAAACCGGACGCTACCGGCTCATCGCCGCCCGGGCCTGCCCCTGGGCCAACCGCACGGTGATTGTGCGCCGCCTGCTGGGCCTCGAGGAAGCAATCTCCCTGGGCCAACCAGGCCCCACCCACGACTCCCGCTCCTGGACCTTCGACCTGGATCCCGGCGGTGTGGACCCGGTGCTGGGGATTGAGCGGATCCAGGACGCCTACTTCACCCGCTTCCCCGGCTATCCGCGGGGCATCACTGTCCCGGCACTGGTGGACGTGCCATCCGGGGCCGTGGTGACCAATAACTTCCCGCAGATCACCCTGGACTTCTCAACCGAGTGGAAGGCATTCCACCGGTCCGGGGCACCGGATCTCTACCCCGAACACCTGCGCGCCGAAATCGACCACGTCAACAAGCGGGTGTTCACCGAAGTCAACAACGGTGTGTACCGCTGCGGGTTTGCCGGCTCCCAGGACGCCTACAACGCGGCTTACGACCGGCTGTGGACAGCCCTGGACTGGCTGGAGGAGCGGCTTTCCGGCCAGCGGTTCCTGGTGGGTGAGACCATCACGGAGGCGGACGTACGGCTGTTCACCACCCTGGCCCGCTTTGACGCCGTCTACCACGGCCATTTCAAATGTAACCGGCAAAAACTGACAGAGATGCCCGCGCTCTGGGGTTACGCCCGTGACCTGTTCCAGACGCCCGGCTTCGGCGACACCACCGATTTTGTGCAGATCAAGCAGCACTATTACATCGTCCACGAGGACATCAACCCCACTGGAATCGTCCCCGCCGGACCTGACCTTTCCGGGTGGTTGGAAGCCCACGGCCGCGAGGCCCTGGGCGGGCGCCCGTTTGGCGATGGGACTCCCCCGGGACCTGTCCGCGCCGGCGAGGAAGTCCTGCCCGGGCACGGTGCGGCCCCTCGAGTGGAAAGCGCTTTCTGACTAGACTGGCAGGATGCAGATTTCGTCAGGCTTTGCCGCTCCTGGTTATGAAAGCGTCCGGGACCTCTTTGACTCCTTCCTGGCAGCGGACCCGGACTACAGCGCCCAGGTGGCGGCCTACCACCACGGAAAAGTTGTGGTCCGCCTCACCGGCGGCCCGGACATGGCCCCGGACACGGTGACCGGGGCCTATTCCTGCTCCAAGGGGGTTGCCGCCATGGTGATTGCACTCCTGGTGCAGGACGGGCTGCTTAACCTGGATGCCGCCGTCGCGCACTACTGGCCGGAATTTGCAGTGCACGGCAAGGACCGGCTGCTGGTCCGCGAGGCGCTGTCGCACCAGGCCGGGCTGATGGGCTTGGCGGGCGGAATTGCCCTCGAGGATTTCACCACAGCCGCCGGAGCCGCACGGCTGGCCGCCGCCCGTCCCACCTGGCGGCCCGGCAGCCAGTTCGGCTACCACGCCCTTACCATCGGAATCATCATGGAGGAACTGTGCCGGCGCACCGCGGGCCGGTCCCTGCAGGAGCTGTACAACCAGCTGATCCGTACCCCGCACGGTGTGGACTTCTTCCTGGGCCTTCCCGGGGACCACGAACACCGGTACCGCGACGTGCTGTACGCAGCTGCCCCGGAGGACCAGATCTGGCTGGACCCCCTGAGCCTGGAAGGCCTGAACGGCAACGCTCCGGTAAGCACCATCATGGAGTTGCCCAACCTCCGGATTGTCCGTGCGGCAGGCATGTCGGCCGCCGGTGGTGTTGGCTCAGCCGAAGGGCTGGCGCGGCTCTACGCGGCCGCCGCCACGGGGGTGGACGGCGGTGCTGCTTTCCTGCAGCCCGGGACCATCGAGGCGATGGCCCAGGAGCAGGTCTGGGGATTGGACCGGTCCTCCGGACAGGACAACGCCTTCGCGGTTGTTTTTATGAAACCGCACCCCACGCGGAATTTCGGCAGCCACCGTGCGTTTGGTCACGAAGGCGCCAACGCGGCCCTGGGTTTCGCGGACCCCGCCTACGCCCTGTCCTATGGCTACATTCCGCGGCGTGCGGAGGAAGGCCGCACGCCGGGCAAAGCCCACCGGCTGGCCGCGGAGGTCCGCCGGTCAGCTGCCGCCACCTTGTCGTAGGCCGCCCCCGGCCCTACTGTGGGGCTGATGCATAAAGCTCCAGCACGTAACAACGTCAGGTGGGCACGGGGAACCCAGCTTCTGAAACAGGCAGTCACCGGCTTGTCGGCCGCCTTCGCGGCCCAGCGCCTCCAGCTGGCGGCCAAAGCCGCCCTCGCGGCGGGGCTGGCGTTCCTGATAGCGCCCCTGATGCCTGGGGCCGCAGCGCAGTACCCCTACTACGCACCCCTCGGCGCCCTCGTGGCGATGTACCACAACGTGGCCGGCTCGGTGCGGCAGGGACTGCAGGCACTGATCGGCCTGTCGCTTGGCATCGGCCTCGCATTCATCCTGGTCAACGTCACAGACCCTTCCCCGCTGACAGTTGCGGTTTTTATGGGCATCGGGGTCCTGCTCGGTGGCCTGCCGCTGATCGGCTCAGGCAGCGACTGGATTCCGACGGCGGCCCTGCTGGTGTTGCTGGTGGGCGGAAGCAATCCGGACGACTTCTCGTTTGGCTACCTGGTGCAGATGGGCGCCGGCGTGGCGGTGGGCATTGGCGTCAATTTCCTGATCTTTCCACCGCTGCACCTGAACGCCGCCGCCTCGAGCCTGGCCGACCTGCGCCGCGCCCTGGGCCGGCAGCTCACGGACATGGGCTCGGCCCTGAAGGAGCAGTGGCCGCCCGAACACGAGGAGTGGTCCAGCCGTTCGGAGGAGCTTGCGGCGGCTGCGAGGTCCGTGCGGCACCTGGTCAAGGAAGCGGATGCCAGCCGCCGGGCCAATCCGCGGCGGAAGCTGCATCCCCGCGACGTGGAGGGCGACTACCGCGACCTGCGGAACCTGGAACGGGTCACCTTCCACATCCAGGACATGACGGACGTCCTCACCGACGTGATTTGGGACAGCGACGTGCCGTACGACGTTCCGGTGCAGGACAGCGGTCCCTTGGCGGACGCGATGACCGCGACGGGCAGCTATCTCACCGCCTCAGCCGACGTGAAAGCCGACGGCAAGGCTGTGGGCTTCGACTCGGAAGGCTTCGATGCAGCGCGGACGGCGGTGGAAGCCTGCATGGCCTCCACCGCCGGCCGTGAGGCGGAACCGGAGATGGTTCCGGCCTCGGAATCAATCCTCCTCAGCCTGCACCGGATCCTCCGGGCCCTGCGGCCCCCCAACTAAAGCGCAGTCACCGACCCCGCGAAATGGCGGCGCCCGGATCGCGGGCTCCAGGCCACAAAGTCGGACCTGCCCGGTGCGGCACCCCCGCCGTGGGTGGACCTGATTTCCAACGCCACCCGGCAGGGCAGGAATACCGGTGCGTCGAAGCTGACGTCCCAGGTGAAGGCATCCCCGCGGGCCGGGCCCACATCCGCAAGTGCCCTTGAGGCCAGGTACATGCCGTGCGCGATGGACCGCCGCATACCCAGGGCCTTGGCGGACAGCACGCTCAGGTGGATCGGGTTGAAGTCACCGGACACGGCCGCGTAGGCCCGGCCTGTGTCGACTCCCAGCTGCCAGGACGCCGTGGGATCCGGGGCGGTGAAGTCCGGGCGTGCCGGGGCAGTGGATGGCTTGTCGATGCCGGGCAGGAACACACCCTTGGCGAGGTACGTGGAGACGCCCCGCCAGCAGGGAAGCGCACGTCCGGCCTGCCGCACTTCAGTCACCACGTCCACCTGGGTTCCGGCCCGGTGTCCACGCAGGTTTTCCACCCGGGACGTCATATCCAGGGTGTCGGTGAAGACCAGGGGCCGCAGGTTCGCCACGGTGTTGCTGAGGTGGATCATCCCCAGCAACGGGAGCGGGAAGTCGTCCCGGTTCAGCACACTCATGGCCAGCGGAAAGGAGAGTGCGTGGATGAACCCGGCGGGAAGCACGTCACTGGCAGTCTCCCCCACCAGGTGCTGGTAGGCGGTGAGGTTGCCTACATCCACCGCCACACCGCGGACTTCATGGCTGTCCCCGGGAAGGGCGGGAAGGTCGTGCGCACCCAGGATCCTTCGGCGCGCAGCCTGGGCTGCGGCGTTGACATAAAGCTTGGACAACGACGGCATCTCGCCCAGGATCACCGGCTGGCCGGTGCTCATGCTCCCACCAGGTTCTGCCCGCAGACCCGGAGTACCTGGCCATTGATGCCGCCGGCGGCACCGCTGGCCAGGAAGGCGATCGCTTCGG
This sequence comes from Pseudarthrobacter sp. MEB009, assembly GCF_030208875.1. Classification (NCBI taxonomy): domain Bacteria; kingdom Bacillati; phylum Actinomycetota; class Actinomycetes; order Micrococcales; family Micrococcaceae; genus Pseudarthrobacter; species Pseudarthrobacter sp. MEB009. The sequence continues at coordinate 202,504 of NZ_JARVTC010000004.1, read as the reverse complement.
CCACATCGATGGGCTGGCCGCCCTGCTGGAGCGAGTTGGCCCGGCGGCCCAGTTCACGCAGGGCCACCGGAATCCGGGCCGTCATGTCCGTTTCGATGAAGCCCGGTGCCACGGCGTTGATGGTGCCGCCGTAAGCTGCGATGAGCGGCGCGGTGGCACGCACCATGCCCATCACGCCGCCTTTGGATGCCGCGTAATTGGTTTGGCCCCTGTTGCCCGCGATGCCACTGGTCGAGGCCAGGGAGACGATCCGCGGTGCAGTACGGAAATGCTCCGATGCCAGCAGCGCCTCGTTGATCCGCAATTGCGCCGCGATGTTGATGTTGATGACGGAGTTCCACTTCGCCTCGTCCATGTTGGCGAGCAGTTTGTCCCTGGTGATGCCGGCGTTGTGGATGACGACGTCCAGGCCGCCGTGGCGTTGCACGGCGTGGTCGATGATGCGCTGGCCGGCACCGGGCGTGGTGATGTCCAGCTGCAGGGCGGTTCCGCGGACCTCATTGGCGACGGCGGCCAGCCGGTCACCGGCGGCCGGGACGTCCACCAGGACCAGGGTGGCGCCGTCACGGTGGAGGGTCCTGGCGATCTCGGCGCCGATGCCGCGCGCGGCGCCGGTCACGACGGCGGTCCTGCCTGCCAGCGGCCGGTCAGGGGTGTCCTGGGGATCGCCGCCCGTGCCCGTCACGGTGATGAACTGGCCATCGACGAAGGCAGAGCGGCCGGACAGGAAAAACCGCACGGCAGCCAGCGCGCTGGGACTGGTGGGTGCCACGTCCGGGGCCAGGAGCACGCCGTTTCCGGTTGCCCCGCGGCGCAGTTCCTTCGCCAGCGAGCGGAGGAACCCGTCCACGCCCTGCCGGGCGGCAGCCGCGGCGGGATCGGCGGTGTCCGACGCCGGCCGTGACACGGTGATGACCCGCCCGCCGGGTCCGAGGTCACGGAGGGAAGCGGCCACCACCAGGACCGGGCCGGCAAGGTCCTCCGGCGTCACCACGTCGTCCAGGACCAGGATGATGGCGCCGAGCCGTTCGCGGGGCACCGCGTGCCGGCGGACGTCCAGGTCCCAGGTGAGGAGCTCGGAAGCGAGGCTGTCGGCGCCCGGGGTGCTGCCCTGCACCAGGACAGGCCCGGTGATCAGCGGCTGCCCCGGCTGGTACCGGCGCAGGAAAGCAGGCTGCGGCAGGCCAAGTTTTTTGGCCAGGTTCCTGCCGAGGCCCTGATTGACCAGTTGGGTGTACTTGTCGGTCATGGTGTCCCCTACAGAGATTCGAGAATGGCGACGACGCCCTGGCCGCCGGCAGCGCAGACGGACACCAGGCCCCGCGCGGGGCGGCCTTCGGTGCTGCCCTTCTGGTGCAGCATCTTGGCCAGTGAGGCCACAATGCGGCCACCGGTGGCCGCGAACGGGTGCCCTGCGGCCAGCGAGGAACCGTGGACGTTCAACCGGCTCCTGTCGATGCTGCCCAACGCGCCGGGCAGGCCCAGCCGGGTCCGGCAGAACTCCTCGTCCTCCCAGGCCGCCAGGGTGCTGAGCACGGTGGCGGCAAAGGCTTCGTGGATTTCGAAGAAGTCGATGTCGTCGAGGGTGAGCCCCTGCCGGGCCAAGAGGCGCGGAACGGCGAAAACAGGTGCCATCAGGAGGCCGTCCTTGCCATGCACAAAGTCAACGGCTGCGGCCTCGGCGTCCACCACTGCGGCGAGCTTGGGCAGGTCGTGGGCGTCAGCCCATTCGTCGGAGGCCAGCAGGACGGTGGCGGCACCATCCGTCAGGGGTGTCGAGTTCCCCGCCGTCATGGTGGCGTCCGCGCCAAGGCCCTTGCCGAACACGGGCTTCAGGGTGCCCAGCTTTTCCAGCGATGTATCTGCGCGCAGGTTGCCGTCGCGGGCCAGGCCGCGGTAGGGGGTGACGAGGTCGTCGAAGAAGCCTGCGTCGTAGGCAGCCGCCAGGTTGCGGTGGCTGTTGAACGCAAGCTCGTCCTGGGCCGCGCGGGAAATCTTCCACTGCGCCGTGGTGAGGGCCTGGTGTTCGCCCATGGACAGGCCGGTCCGTGGCTCGGCGGTGCCGGGCGCCAAGGGTGCCAGGTCCTTGGGCCGGAGCCGGCTGAGGATCTGGAGGCGCTGCGGGATGGTCCTGGCCCGGTTCAGGTCCAGGATGACGGCGCGCAGGCCTTCGCTGACCACCACAGGGGCGTCCGAGGCGGAATCCACTCCTGCGGCGATCGCAGACTCGATCTGGCCCAGCTTGATCTTGTTGGCCAGTCCCACCACGGTTTCAAGCCCTGTGGCGCAGGCCTGCTGCAGATCGTAGGCCGGGGTTTCGGCGGACAACGCGGATCCCAGCACAGCCTCGCGGGTCAGGTTGAAGTCGCGGGAGTGCTTGAGGACGGCACCTGCCGCCACCTCGCCCAGCCGCTCGTCCTGCAGGCCAAACCTGGCGATCAGTCCGTCCAGCGCTGCCGTGAGCATGTCCTGGTTGGAGGACTTTGCGTACGCTCCCCCGGACCTGGCGAACGGGATCCTGTTGCCGCCCACGATCACTGCGCGACGGACGGCTGCTGCACCTGCGGAGCCGGTTTTGGCGGGGCCTGCTGTGGGTTGTCCAACACTGGACATGGGGTCTCCTTTGGTCACGGGGCGGTTACCGATACCCAGCGTACCTGATACGCTGGGTATCGTGAACATCCAGGAACCCGGCGCCGGCGATACCGCGGCCGGCAGCCCCGACGGACGCTCCTCCCGCTGGCAGAACCACCGGGACGAACGGCGCCGTGAACTGATCAAGGCCGCACGCCGCGCCGTGCACACCCTGGGCAGTGATGCCTCCATGGAGGACATCGCGACGGCGGCCGGAACGTCGAAGTCCGTGTTCTACCGTTACTTCGGGGACAAGGCCGGGCTCCAGCAGGCGGTGGGCGAAGTGGTTCTCCGGCAGATGCAGCGCCGCATCCAGGAAGCAGCACAAGGCGCCCAGGTGCCGCGGGAGGGACTGCTGGCCATGGTGTCCGCCTACCTGCAAATGGCGGAGACCAGCCCCAACGTGTACTCGTTTGTGACCCGCTACGGCGTGGGCGAGCCGGACGCCACCCCCGGGTCTGCGGCAGCCCCGGGCGCGCTGGGCCATTTCTTCGATGCGATCGCCGACATGATCGCCGTGCCCATGCGTTCCCACCTGGGTGAAGGCAAGGAAGCGGTCATCGGCTACTGGCCGAAGGCTGCGATCGGGCTGGTCCGCAATGCCGGCGAACAGTGGCTTGGCACTCCTGACTCTCCCGCCAAACCGGGCCAGGAAGCCATGGCCCGCCAAATCACCACCTGGCTCTGCGTGGGCGTCGCCTCGGACCTGCCCGCCCCGCCAGCCATCCACAACTCCCTGTCACTACCAACGAAGGACTGACATGACTGACGTAGTTGACCGTTCCGCCACCTTAGGCGCCGGCACCCCCACGGCGCAGCCGGCCGTGGACACCGCAGCGCTCGGGGAACAGCTGCTGGGCAAATGGGCCGCGATCCGGCACCAGGCCCGCGACCTGGCCGGCCGGCCGGAACTGCACAAGACCGAAGGCCTGACGCACACCGAACACCGGACCCGCGTGACGGGCCAACTGCAGTTCCTGGTGGACAACGGCGCCGTGCACCGGGCCTTCCCGGCCCACCTGGGCGGGGCGGACAACCACGGGGGGAACATTGCCGGGTTCGAGGAACTTGTGGTGGCCGACCCGTCGCTGCAGATCAAGGCAGGCGTCCAATGGGGTCTGTTCGGTTCCGCCGTGATGCACCTGGGCACCGAAACCCACCACACAAACTGGCTGCCCGGCATCATGAACCTGGACATCCCCGGATGCTTCGCCATGACCGAAACGGGTCACGGCTCGGACGTGGCCAGCATCGCCACCACCGCAACGTATAACAACGCCGCCGGGGAATTTGTGCTCAACACCCCGTTCCGTGCCGCGTGGAAGGACTACATCGGCAACGCCGCCATCGACGGCCTGGCAGCGGTGGTGTTTGCACAGCTCATCACTAACGGCGTGAACCACGGCGTCCACGCCTTTTACGTGGAGCTCCGGGACCCGAAGACAGGTGCGTTCCGGCCAGGCGTCGGCGGCGAGGACGACGGCATCAAGGGCGGCCTCAACGGGATCGATAACGGCCGGCTGCACTTCACCAACGTCAGGGTCCCCCGCACCAACCTCCTCAACCGTTACGGCGACGTCGCAGCGGATGGAACCTACACGTCCCCCATCGCCAGCCCAGGCCGCCGCTTCTTCACCATGCTCGGAACCCTGGTCCAGGGCCGGGTGTCCCTGGACGGGGCAGCAGTCGCAGCCTCCAAGGTGGCCCTGACGGCCGCCATCCGCTACGCCACCGAACGCCGCCAGTTCAACGCCTCGTCGCACACGGACGAGGAAGTGCTGCTGGACTACCAGCGCCACCAGAAGCGGCTCTTTACCCGGCTCGCCGGAACCTATGCCGCCAGCTTCGCGCACGAACAGCTGCTGCAGAAGTTCGACGACGTCTTCTCCGGCGCCCACGACACCGATGAGGACCGGCAGGACCTGGAAACCCTCGCCGCCGCCTTGAAGCCCCTCAGCACCTGGCACGCCCTCGACACCCTGCAGGAATGCCGCGAGGCCTGCGGCGGCGCCGGGTTCCTCGCCGAAAACCGGTTCGCCTCGCTCCGGGCGGACCTGGATGTCTACGCCACCTTTGAAGGCGACAACACCGTGCTGCTGCAGCTGGTGGCCAAGCGCCTCCTGGCCGACTACGCCAAGGAATTCCGGAACGTCGACTTCGGCGTCCTGGCGCGGTACGTGGTGGGACAGGCCACCGGCGCCGCGATCCACCGCACCGGACTGCGGCAGGTGGCCCAGTTCATGGCCGACACCGGCTCCGTGCAGCGGGCCGCCATCGCCCTCCGGGACGAGGAAGGCCAACGCGCCCTGCTTACAGACCGGGTGCAGACAATGGTGGCAGGGATGGGCGCAGCCCTGAAGGGAAGCAACAAACTTCCGCAGGAGCAGGGCGCGGCTTTGTTCAACCAGCACCAGAATGAACTCATCGACGCCGCCCAGGCGCACGCCGAACTCCTGCAGTGGGAAGCCTTCACCGACGCACTGGCGGATGTCGAGGACCCGGGCACCAAAAAGGTGCTGACCTGGCTGCGTGACCTGTTCGGGCTGTCCCTGATCGAGAAGAACCTGTCCTGGTACCTCATGAACGGCAGGCTCTCCATGCAGCGCGGCCGCACCGTGGGTGACTACATCAACAGGCTGCTGGTGAAAATCCGGCCGCACGCCCTGGACCTCGTGGCTGCCTTCGGATACGGCGACGAGCACATCAGGGCTGCCATCGCCACGGGCGCAGAGAAGGAACGCCAGGACGAAGCCCGGGCCTACTTCCGGGCCAGCCGCGCCAGCGGCCGGTCCCCGATGGACGAAAAGGTCCTGATCGCCCGCGCCGCCGGGCAGCGCAGGGCAGACGCCCGGCACCCGGCCTGACCGGACGCCCGCAACAGCAACGGCCGCAAACAACGACGGCGCCGCTCCCACCCAAGGGGAACGGCGCCGTCGTCGTCAGGACGTTACTGGCCTTGGGCCGGGAGGACTGAGCGGTAGACCTCCAGGGTGGTTTCCGTGATGGATTCCCACGAGAAGTGCTGTTCCGCACGCAACCGGCCGGCTTTGCCCATGGCCCGGGCACGCTCCGGATCGAACACCACCTCGGTGAGCGCTGCAGCGAACTCGGTGACGAACTTCTCCGGGTCCAGCGGGGTGCCGGTTCCGTCCGTGACCTGCTCAAGGTCAACCAGCAGGCCCGTCTCACCATGCTGGACCACCTCGGGAATGCCGCCGGTAGCGCTGGCCACCACGGCAGCTCCGCAGGCCATGGCCTCAAGGTTGACGATGCCCAACGGCTCGTAGATGGAGGGGCAGGCGAAGGCGGTGGCATGGCTGAGGACCTGGATCAGCTCATGCCGGGGAAGCATCCGCTCGATCAGTACCACGCCGGTGCGCTGCTCCTGCAGCTCTTCGATCAGGCGGGCGGTTTCAGCGGCCAGCTCTGGAGTGTCCGCGGCGCCAAGGCAAAGAACCAGCTGGACTTCCGCCGGCAGCTTCGCCGCTGCCCGCAGGAGGTACGGAACCCCCTTCTGGCGGGTGTTGCGGCCCACGAAGACCACGCTGGGCCTGGCGGGGTCGATGCCCAGGGCGCGGACGGCGTCGTCGTTTTCGTCCCGGGTCCACAGTTCAACGTCGATGCCGTTGTGTACCACCCGCACCTTGGCGGGGTCCACCTCCGGGTAGCTGCGCAGGATGTCCTGCCGCATGCCCTCCGAGACGGCGATGATGGCGGCCGCGGCTTCGTAGGCGGTTTTCTCCACCCAGGAAGACAGGGCGTAGCCGCCGCCGAGCTGCTCGGCCTTCCACGGCCGCAGGGGCTCGAGGCTGTGCGCGCTGAGGACGTGCGGGATGCCGTGCAGCAGACCCGCCAGGTGCCCTGCCATGTTGGCGTACCAGGTGTGCGAGTGCACCAGGTCCGCCCCGGCGATATCGGGTACTATCCGCAGGTCCACCCCGAGCGTCTGCACAGCGGCGTTGGCACTGCCCAGGTCGTCAGGGACCGCATAGGACGTCACCGCCGCCCCATGGTAGTCGGCGTCGCGCGGTGCCCCGAAGGCACGAACCTGCAGGTCAACGTGCTTACTAAGCACCCTGCTCAGTTCTGCCACGTGGACTCCGGCGCCTCCGTAGATCTCCGGCGGAAACTCTTTAGTCACAATGTCTATTCGCACAACACCCAAGGTAGTCGTTCACGCTTAACTGTTCTAGTGTGAAGGAGTCCGGGCCAACCGGACTGTCTTGGGAGTTACGAAGGCGTACAGGAGCGACCACCATGCCGTTGAACAAAAAAGTCCTGGCCATTGTCCTCGCAGGCGGCGAGGGCAACAGGCTGATGCCGCTGACGGCGGACCGCGCCAAACCGGCCGTCCCCTTCGCGGGAAGCTACCGCCTGATCGACTTCGCCCTTTCCAACCTGGTGAATTCGCGCTACCTGCAGATTGTGGTCCTCACGCAGTACAAATCGCACAGCCTTGACCGACATATCTCGGAGACCTGGCGGATGTCCACGCAGCTGGGCAACTATGTTGCCTCCGTCCCCGCGCAGCAGCGCGTGGGCAAGAGCTGGTTCCTGGGCAGCGCCAACGCCATTTACCAGTCCCTGAACCTGATCCACGACTCCAACCCCGACATCGTTGTTGTGGTGGGCGCGGACCACGTGTACCGGATGGACTTCTCCCAGATGGTGGCCCAGCACGTCAACAGCGGGGCCAAGGCCACGGTCGCGGCCGTCCGCCAGCCCCTGCATATGGCGGACCAGTTCGGGGTCATCGAAGTGGACCCCAACGACCCGCAGAAGATCTCCGCCTTTGTGGAGAAGCCGGCCAGCACCCCCGGCCTCGCCGCTGATCCGTCCCAGTTCCTGGCCTCCATGGGCAACTACGTTTTCGACGCCGACGCGCTTGTCGCGGCCCTCCACGTGGACGCCGAACGGCTGGACACCAAGCACGACATGGGCGGGGACATCATTCCCTACTTCGTGAACCAGGGCGAGGCCGGCGTGTACGACTTCACCCTCAACGACATCCCGGGTTCCACGGAACGGGACCGCACCTACTGGCGCGACGTCGGCACCATTGACTCGTTCTACGACGCCCACATGGACCTCATCTCCCCGCTGCCGGTGTTTAACCTGTACAACTCCGAATGGCCCATTTACACCAGGCAGAGCATCTCCCCGCCGGCCAAGTTTGTCCGCGGCCGGGACGACACCGTGGGCACCGCGCTGGACTCCATCGTCTCCAGCGGCGCGGTCATCTCCGGCGGCGTGGTGGAAGGCTCCGTCCTCTCCAACGACGTCAAGGTGGGAACCAGTGCCCGGGTCATCGATTCCGTCCTGATGGACAAGGTCACGATCGGCGAAGGCGCCGTGATCAACCGTGCCATCCTCGACAAAAACGTGAAGGTACCCGCGGGGGCAGCCATCGGCCTGGACGCCGACCTGGACCGTGCCCGCGGCTACAAGGTCACCGATTCCGGGATCACCGTCCTGGCCAAAGGCCAGTTGGTCCCGGAGCCCGGCGACGACGAGCGCCGGCTTGCCGCCGAGCACCTGGACAGGATCCCGAAGTCCGTGATGGCCGCCGCTGACAAGTACCCGGATGTCCGCGGCGCCGTGGGCCGGGTGGGCGAAAACCATGCTGCCGCGGCGGCAAACGCCGCCCAGCGGTAGCGTTTTTCCCTGCCTTGCACCGGGTCCGGCAGCGCGGCACCAGCCGTGCGGCCGGCCCGGGGGCCAGGCTGTAAAATTGATCGAATGAGCTCCCCCGATCTGTCGCCCGAGGAAATCCAGGCCTGCCTGAAGGTCCTGAACACCATCCACGCCTACGACGAGGAGCACCCGGACTACATCTCGGTGCGCCGGGCCACGGGGAAAATGTTCAAGGCCGTGAAGCGGCACCGCCGTGTTTCCAAGCGGGACCTGATCGCCGAGGCCGACCGGGCCGTCATCGCATTGACCGCCACTGCCGCGCCGGACCGCATCGACGACGAAACCCGGGGCAACAAGCTGGCGCCCTCGGCCACCGGAGACGTGGCCGGCCACCTCATCAGGTCCAGGCCCTGCTACATCTGCAAAAACCACTACACCCAGGTGGACGCCTTCTACCACCAGCTGTGCCCCGAGTGCGCGGCGTTCAGTCACGGCAAGCGGGACGCGCGGACCGACCTCACCGGCAGGCGCGCCCTCCTCACCGGCGGCCGCGCCAAGATCGGCATGTACATCGCCCTGCGGCTGCTCCGCGACGGCGCCCACACCACCATCACCACCCGGTTCCCCAAGGACGCCGCCCGCCGGTTCGCTGCCATGGAGGACAGCGGCGAATGGCTGCACCGGCTGCGGATCGTGGGCATCGACCTCCGCGACCCGTCACAGGTGATGGCCCTGACCGATTCCCTCAACGAGGCCGGTCCGCTGGACATCATCATCAACAACGCGGCCCAGACCGTCCGCCGTTCAGGCAATGCCTACAAGCCCCTGGTGGACGCCGAGGACGAGCCGTTGCCTGCTGCCCTGGAGCCCGCCAACGGTGGCCCGGAACTGCTGACCTTCGGGCACGCCCACGACAAGCACCCGCTGGCCCTTGCCGGCAGCGTGATGGAGCACCCTGTCCTGGCAGGGGACGCCATCACGTCGCTGGCGCTGTCCACGGGGTCCGCGTCGCTGGAACGCATCGCGGCAGGAACAGCCATCGACGCCGGCGGCCTGGTCCCGGACCTGGCCGGGATCAACAGCTGGACCCAGGTGGTGGACGAGGTGGATCCGCTGGAAATGCTCGAAGTCCAACTCTGCAACGTCACAGCACCGTTCCTGCTGGTCAGCAGGTTGCGGGACGCCATGCGCCGGTCCACTGCACACCGCAAATACATCGTGAACGTCTCCGCCATGGAAGGCCAGTTCTCCCGCGCCTACAAGGGTCCGGGGCACCCGCACACCAACATGGCCAAGGCGGCCCTGAACATGATGACCCGCACCAGCGCCCAGGAGCTGCTGGACTCGGACGGCATCCTGATGACCGCCGTGGACACCGGCTGGATCACGGACGAGCGGCCGCACTACACCAAGGTCCGGCTGATGGAGGAAGGCTTCCACGCTCCCCTGGACCTGGTGGACGGCGCAGCGCGGGTCTACGACCCCATCGTGATGGGCGAGGACGGCGAAGACCAGTACGGTGTTTTCCTGAAGGACTACAAGCCCAGCCCCTGGTAAGCGAACGGTCCGGCGCCCCACACGGGGGGCGCCGGACCGGTACCCCTAAGCTACCTGCGTGATCTCGACCGTGACGCTCAGCGCCGAGCCGCCGCCACCGGACAGGATGCCCTTCAGTGGCGGGACGTCGCGGTAGTCCCGGCCCCTGGCCACGGTGACGTGGAAGTCCCCGGCGGGCTTATGGTTGGTGGGGTCCCAGCTCCGCCAGGCCCCGTCCCACCATTCCAGCCAGGCGTGCGACTGCCCGGCCACTGTCTCGCCGATTCCGGCGCTGGAGCGCGGGTGCAGGTATCCGGAGACGTACCGGGCCGGGATCCCGCAGCTGCGCAGGGCACCGATGGCCAGGTGCGCCAGGTCCTGGCAGACCCCCTGGCGCTGACCCCAGGCTTCCTCCGCGTTGGTGGTCACCGCCGTCGAGCCTGACATGTACGTCATCTCGCCGCGCATCCACGCAAAAATGGCCAGCGCCGCCTCGTGCGGGTTCTTCCCCGCCACCACTGCCGGCACAATGCCCAGCACCTCGGAACCGGGCCCACTGAGCCTGGACTGCGGGAGCCAGTCGCTGTGGACGTCAAGGGTTTCCGGAGCGGACAGGACATCCCAACCCACAATGTCCGACTCGGACGGGATCTTCTCGGCGCGGTGGACCTCCACTGTGATGTTGGAGACCACCTCAAGGTGCTCGTGCGGCATCTGCATGTCGAACGCGGTGACCCGGGTGCCCCAGTAGTCGCGGTACGTGCTGACCGCGGCCTGGGTGGGCGAAACCTTGACGGTGGATTCCAGGACCACCTGCTGGGCGTCGGTGAGCGGCGTCATCCGGGCCTCGTTGTAGGACAGGGTGACGCGTTTGTTGTATTTGTAGGCCGTCCTGTGGACGATGCTGAGCCGGGTCATGAAACTTCTCCCACCCAGGCCAGTTCGTCCGCCTGATTGAAGTACTTACGGGAAATGGCGTCGGACGCCTGCGAAACGGCCTTCTGCACGCGCTCCATGTGTTCTGGCAGTTCGGACATCAGGTCATCGGTGCGGTGGAACTCGAGGAACGTGCGCGCCTGGCCCACAATGCGGCGGGCGTCGTTGATGAAGCCCACCCGCTGCGCTGACGGGTCCAGCTTCGCCAGGCATTCGTCGGCGTCCCGCAGGGCGTACACGATGGACCGTGGGAACAGCCGGTCCAGCAGCAGGAACTCGGCGGCGTGCTGGTCCCCGAACGCAGCCCGCCGGGTCCGCAGGAAGGACTCGTACGCTCCTGCACACCGGAGCATGTTCACCCAGGACATGCCCGCGGACAGGACATCGCGGGTGGACAGCATGCGGGCGGTCATGTCGGCGCGTTCCAGGGAGCGGCCCAGGACCAGGAACAGCCAGCTCTCGTCGTGGCTGACAGTGGTGTCAGCGAGCCCGCTGACCATTGCCGTGCGCTCCAGGGTCCAGTTGCAGAACCTGTAGGTGCCCACCACGTCCTTGCGGTGCTGGCTCAGCCCGTAATAGGTGGTGTTCAGGCTTTCCCACAGCCCGGAAGACACTGTTTCCCGGGCACGCCGGGCGTTCTCACGGGCGGCCCCGAGGGACCCTGCGATGGAGGTGGCGCTGGTTTTGTCGTACGCCAGCGCGTGCAGGAGTTCAGGCAGGCCGAAGTCCTCACTCTGTGGCCGGGCGCCCATCACGGCCAGAAGCTCCTGGGCCACGCTGCGGCGCTCCTCCATGGGCAGGTGGTTCAACCGCTCCAGGTGCACGTCGAGGATGCGGGCGGTACCGTCGGCCCGCTCAACATAACGGCCGATCCAGAAAAGTGACTCGGCAATACGGCTAAGCATTCGTTGCAACCTCCTGCAGGCCCTGCATGGAAAAAGACGGGAAACTTCCGAAGAGCCGGTTCACTGCTGCTGCTCCGACTGGCGGTCGCGCCAGTTGCTCTCCACGGGCCACACGGACACGCGTTCGCGGACGGTGATGGCCTGCCGCGGCAGGGTTTCCACCGGGACCTGCGGCGAATCGGCAAGGACCCAGGTGTCCTTGGAGCCGCCGCCCTGGCTGGAGTTGACGATCAGGGAGCCCTCCTTGAGAGCCACCCGGGTCAGGCCGCCCGGCAAAACCCAGACGTTGTCGCCGTCGTTCACTGCGAAAGGCCTGAGGTCCACGTGCCGGGGACCGAACTTGTCCCCGCTCAGGGTAGGGACTGTCGAAAGCTGCAGGACCGGCTGGGCGATCCAGCCGCGCGGGTCGCCGATGATCCTCTGCCGCAGGGCATCCAGTTCATCCTTGGAGGCATCGGGGCCGATCACCAGGCCCTTGCCGCCCGAGCCGTCCACCGGCTTCACCACAAGTTCTGCGAGGTTGTCCAGGGTGTACTCCCGGGCTTCCTTCTCCTCGAGGCGGAACGTGTCCACGTTCGCGATGATGGGCTCCTCGCTGAGGTAGTAGCGGATCAGGTCAGGAACGTAACTGTAGACCAGTTTGTCGTCCGCGACGCCGTTGCCCACGGCGTTGGCGATGGTCACCCCGCCGGCGCGTGCGGCGTTGACCAGTCCGGGGCAGCCAAGCATGGAATCGGCCCGGAACTGCAGCGGGTCCAGGAAGTCGTCGTCGATGCGTTTGTAGATGACGTCTACGCGCTGCTCACCCGCAGTGGTGCGCATGTACACGCGGTTGCCGCGGCAGATCAGGTCGCGGCCTTCCACCAGTTCCACACCCATCAACCCGGCCAGCAGGGTGTGCTCGAAGTAGGCACTGTTGAAGACGCCGGGCGTCAGGACAACAACGGTGGGATCGTCCACACCGGACGGCGCCGTTTTGCGCAGCGCGGAGAGCAGCCGGCGTGGGTATTCCTCGACGGGCCGGATCAGCTGCTGGCCGAAAGCCTCGGGCAGGCCCTTGGCCATGGCGCGGCGGTTTTCGAGGACGTAGCTGACGCCGGACGGGACGCGGACGTTGTCCTCCAGCACCCGGAACGTACCGGCGGCGTCGCGGACCACGTCAATGCCGGAAATGTGCACCCGGACGCCGCCGGCGGGTTCGAAGCCCTGGACCTGGCGGTGGAAGTGGGCGCTGGTGGTGACCAGCTGGCGGGGAATGACACCGTCCGCCACAACAGTCATCTTGTCGTAGACGTCGTTGAGGAAAGCCTCCAGGGCGCGCACACGCTGCGCGACGCCCCGCTCCAGGACGTCCCACTCGGCGGCGGGAATGACGCGGGGAACGATGTCGAGCGGGAAGGGCCGCTCCTCCCCCGCGAAATCGAACGTGACTCCGCGGTCCAGGAAGGTGCGCGCCATCGAGTCCGCGCGGGCGCTGACATCAGCCAGGGAAAGTTTCCGCAGGGCGTCCGCCACCTGCCCGTAGGAGTCCCGTGCCTGCTGCCCGGGGGCGAACATCTCGTCGTAGGCTCCGGACCGGCCTGCGGCCTGGGAGTAATCCTGGAATAGGTCTGACATGTCCAATAGCCAACCACCTTTTTGTTTCGAATTCATTACTGTGGCCCATTCTGGCGTGTTGGCGGGGCTGTGTGGGTTCGTGGATTCCGGAGGTTTTCCGGCACAGTAGGTGAGTGCCAGCGAGCAGAAGCCGTTTTCGACCCCCACCGGGGAGCCCCCGTCGTGCCCGCCGGCTGCTTCCCGGGCTCGCCGCCGCTGTCGTAGCCCTGGCGGTGGCCTTCGTGGTCCACGGGCTGGTTCCGGTCCTGCCGGCAATGACCCTGGCCGTGGTGCTGGGAGTCCTCACCGCCAACCTTCCGTGGGCCGGCGCCTTTACTGCCGGGCGCGGCAGGCCGGGACTCGACTTCGCCGGCAAGCACCTGATGCGTGGCGGGATTGTGGTCCTGGGCCTGAAGGTCAGCGTGATGGACGTGCTGGGACTCGGCTGGCTGGCGCTGGTCCTGATCACCGGCGTTGTGGCTGCCAGCTTCGGCGGCACATACCTGATCTCGCGGCTGTTCCGGCTGCCGCCGGTCACGGCCCTGCTGGTGGCCACCGGATTCTCGATCTGCGGTGCCTCCGCAATTGGTGCCATGGCCGCCGTGCGCCGCATCAAGCACGTGGACACCGTCCTGCCGGTGGCACTGGTGACCCTCTGCGGCACCCTTGCCATCGGCGCCCTCCCCCTGCTGATCCATCCGCTCCAGCTCACCGCCCCGGTCTTCGGCGCCTGGACCGGCGCCTCCGTCCACGACGTCGGACAAGTGGTGGCCACGGCGCAAACGGCCGGCACGGCGGCACTCGGGATCGCCGTCGTCGTAAAACTCACCCGCGTGCTGCTGCTGGCCCCGGTGGTGGCCATCGCCGGGGCCCACCAGCGGCTGGCGCGGCAGCCTGACGACAGCCTGGAAAGCGGGCACGTGCGTCCTCCTGTGATCCCGCTGTTTGTCCTCGGTTTCATCGCCATGGTGGGGCTGCGGTCCACCGGCTGGCTGTCCGATGGCTGGCTGGAGGCAGGGGCGGTGCTGCAGGACATCCTGCTCGGGGCCGCACTGTTCGGACTCGGCTCTGCTGTCCGCATCCGGGCGCTGCTCCTGACGGGCGGCCGGGCGCTCCTGGCCGCCCTCGCGTCGTGGCTGCTGATTGCCGTGCTGGGCCTGGGCGCCGCCGTCCTGATTGCCGGCTGATCCGGACCGACGGCCCCATGATTAGATAGCTGGGTGTCACATGAGAATCTGCAGCGCGATGAAGCCGCCCACCGTTCAGCCCTGATCAGCACCACCAGCTACGACGTCGCACTGGACGTCAGGCAGGCGGCGGATCCGGATGTTGCCGGCTACCGCACCCAAAGCACCATTACCTTCTCCGCCGCAGAGCCGGGCAGTTCAACGTTCCTGGACTTCATCGGCGAGGTGCACAGCGTCCTGCTCAACGGCGTGGAACTTCCCGCCGGGGTGGCGGACGGCGTCCGCATCAGGCTGGAGAACCTCCAGGCGGAAAACCAGGTGGTGGTCACGGCCACGGCGCTGTACAGCAGGTCCGGCGAGGGAATGCACCGCTTTGTGGACCCGGCAGACGGCCAGTGCTACCTCTACACGCAGTACGAGCCGGCCGACGCGCGCCGGGTGTTTGCCAACTTCGAACAGCCGGACCTCAAAGCGGCGTTTACGTTCCACGTCACAGCGCCTGCGGGCTGGCAGGTGGCCTCGAACGGCGTCGAAACGGCCCGCACCGTACTTGGCGATGACCCGGCTGCTGCCCGCTGGGACTTTGCCACCACCGAACGGATGTCCACCTACATCACCACCGTGCTGGCCGGACCCTATTTCAAGGCTGAGGACCGCTGGCAGGCCACGCTGGCGGACGGCACGGCCATGGACGTCCCGCTGGCACTGTACTGCCGGGCCTCGATGGCGGCGTCGTTCGATGCTGATGCGCTCTTTACGCTGACCAAAAACGGCCTGGACTTCTTCAACCGGCTCTTCGACTTCCCTTACCCGTGGGGTAAGTACGACCAGGCCTTTGTGCCCGAATACAACCTCGGCGCCATGGAAAACCCGGGCCTGGTGACGTTCACGGAAACCTATGTCTTCACGTCGCGGGCCACGGACTCGCAGTACCAGGCCCGGGCCAACACGCTGATGCATGAGATGGCGCACATGTGGTTCGGGGACCTGGTGACCATGCTGTGGTGGAACGACCTGTGGCTCAAGGAGTCCTTTGCCGACTACATGGGCACCCTCGGTGTTGACCGGGCCACCGACTGGGACTCCGCCTGGGTCAACTTCGCCAACAAGCGCAAGGCGTGGGCTTATGTGCAGGACCAGCTGCCCACTACGCACCCGATCGTGGCGGACATCCCGGACCTCGAAGCCGCCAAGCAGAACTTCGACGGCATCACTTACGCCAAAGGCGCTTCGGTCCTGAAGCAACTGGTGGCGTACGTGGGCTTTGACGCCTTTATTGCGGGTTCCCGTGCCTACTTCCGCGAGCACGCCTACGGCAACACCACGTTGGCTGACCTCCTGGCGGCGCTCAGCGCAGCCTCCGGCCGTGACCTGGCCGGCTGGGCACAGCAGTGGTTGCAGACCTCCGGGATCTCCACCCTGGAGCTGGAGATGTCCGCTGCGACAACGGATCAGGTGCTCGGGGCCGTCAGCGTGCGCCAGGACGCCACGGATCCCGTCACGGGCGTGTCCGTCCCCCGTCCGCACCGGCTCCGGCTGGGGCTCTACAACTTCAACGGTGACGCCCTGGTGCGTACCGGAAGTGTGGAAACCGACATCGCCGGTGACCTGACGGCCGTTCCCGAACTCAGCGGCCAGGCACGGCCCGCCCTGCTGCTGCCCAATGACGACGACCTGACCTACGCCAAGGTCCGCCTGGACCCGCAGTCGCTCGCCACGGTCCTGGCGTCCCTGGACCGGATCGCTGATCCCATGGCCCGGGCGCTGTGCTGGACGGCGTTATGGAACTCGGCCCGGGACGGCGAAAGCCCGGCGCTCCGCTACATCGACGCTGTGGCGTCGTTCGGCCCCGCGGAGACGGGGATCGGCGTCCTGCTGAACATCCTCGACAACGCCAGTGCCGCCGTCGAACGCTACACACCCGCCGCTGAAAGGGACGCTGCCCGGTCCTCGTTCCTGGCCACCGCCGCTGCGGAACTGGACCGGGCTGCTCCCGGCTCGGACCAGCAGCTGGCCTGGGCACGCACGGTGGGGACCCTCAGCCGGACCGACGACGCCCTGCGGGGCCGGCTCGCCGGACTCCTGGCCGGCACCTCACCGGTGCCCGGCCTGGCTGTGGACCCCGAACTGCGCTGGCATCTGTGGCTGGCCCTGGCCGCGCAGGGCCAGGCCACGGAGGCGGAGCTGGCCGCCGAACTGGCCCGGGACACCACCGCGTCCGGGCGCGCGGGCCACGCCGCGGCCATGGCGGCCCGCCCGGATGCCGCAGTCAAGGCCGCAGCCTGGGCCGCGGCAGTGGAAGGCGAGGAGCTGTCCAACCAACTCCTCAGCGCCACCATCAGCGGCTTCACCACGGCGCCGGCCCACCTGCTGGCTCCTTATGTGGAGCGGTACTTCGACTGCCTGCGGGGCGTGTGGGCCGGTCGCAGCATCGAGATTGCCAGCCGGATTGTAAGGGGCCTGTATCCGTCCGCGCAGGACCTGGCGCCTGGTACGGAGCCGGCGGAGCACCCGGTCCTGCGCCGCACCGACAGCTGGCTCGAAGCCAACGCCGATGCGCCCCGCGCCCTGCGCCGGATCATCATCGAACAGCGCAGCCACCTGCTGCGGGCCCTCACGGCGCAGGCGGCCTGAACCAACCTGCGCAGCGAACCCGGGCCTGGGGGCGCTCAGGGGACCCGGTGGAGCCATTCGTCGGTGCCAAAGCGCTGCTCCACCCGCTCGCGGGCCGTGGTGAGCTCCGCTGGGGTGAGCTCCGCCGGGGTAGCGCCGTACCTTTCGGCGAACACCTCCGTCATGGCCGCGATGATGGCGGTACGGGACAGGCCCGTCTGGCGGCGGAGCGGGTCCACGCGCTTCTTGGCGCTCCGGGTTCCCTTGTCGGACAGCTTTTCCTTGCCGATCCGCAGGACCTCCACCATTTTGTCCGCGTCGATGTCATAGCTCATGGTCACGTGGTGGAGCATGCCGCCGTTGGCCAGCCGCTTCTGGGCCGCGCCGCCGATCTTGCCCTGGTCGGTGGTGATGTCATTCAGCGGCACGTAGTAGGCGCTGATGCCGATCTTCTCCAGGGCCGCCATGACCCAGGCATCCAGGAAGGGGTAGGAGTCGGCGAAGCTCAGGCCGTCCACCAGGGTCTGCGGGACGTACAGCGAGTAGGTGATGCAGTTGCCGGCCTCCATAAACATCGCTCCCCCGCCGCTGATCCGCCGGACCACCTTGATGCCGTGCCGCGCCACGCCGTCCGGGTCCACTTCATTCCGGACCGACTGGAAGCTGCCGATCACCACAGAGGGTTCCTCCCAATCCCAGAAACGCAGGGTGGGGTTGCGGCGGCCGGCGCCTACTTCCTCGGTGAGGACATCGTCCAGGGCAACGTTGATCTCGGTGGGCAGCACGGTGGGGGCAATAACGTCCCAGTGGTGGTCCTGCCAGGACGTGGCTTTCGCGAGGGCCCGGCGGACGGTGATGGCCACGGCGTCCGCGGAGAAGCCGAACAGGACTGCGGCGGCGGGCAGCGCGGCCGTCACGGCCGCGGCGAGGTCAGCGGCCGGCGTCGTCTCCGGCAATCCGGTGAGTGCCCTGTTGATGTCCAGGAGGGCCTCATCCGGCTCCAGGAAAAAGTCGCCGCTGACGGAGACGTCGGCCAGCGCACCGTCAACCACGGCCAGGTCAACCACCACGAGTTTGCCGCCCGGCACTTTGTACTCGCCGTGCCTGCTCCGGGCGTCGGCAGGGTCGTTGGCTGAAAGCTGTTCGGAGGTCATGGTTCCATCCTGCCCCAGGGAAGAGGTGGCCCGCCAACGCAGAACGCCCGCACCGTTTCCGGTGCGGGCGTTCTGGGAACTGCTGGGGCGAAGGGTTACTTCTTGCCGCCGAAGCCCTTGAAGCGTGCGTTGAAGCGCTCGACGCGGCCGGCCGAGTCCATGATGCGCTGCTTGCCCGTGTAGAACGGGTGGGACTCGGAGGAGATTTCGACGTCGATGACCGGGTAGGTGTTGCCGTCTTCCCACTCGATGGTCTTCTTGGAGCCAACGGTGGACTTGGTCAGGAACTTAACGCCGGAAGCCAGGTCGTTGAAAACAACTGCTTCGTACTTCGGGTGGGTGTTCGACTTCATAATGGGGCCTTTGTTCAACGCAACTGGATTTTGCCAGATGCCAGGTATGAATGGGATGGCTGGCCGTTGCTGCAGCAGAAAGCTGGCTTGGCAGGACAACCAGCTACCCATCATAGCGGAAGGCGCCGCGTACTGACGAACGCGCCGCGGCGGTCAGGGCCGCGCCCGGAGCTCCCAGAAAGCCACCGCGGACGCCGCCGCCACGTTCAACGAATCAACGCCCCGCCGCATCGGGATCTTCACGGCAAGATCCACGGCTGCCAGGGTTTCCGGGCTCATGCCGGCACCCTCCGTTCCCAGGACCAGCGCCAGCTTGTCCGGGTTCCGGGCCGCCACCGCGTCCACGTCCTCGGCGTCCGCCGTCAGTTCCAGGGCCGCCACGGTGAAACCGTGCTCCTTGAGCACTGCCAGGTCGCCGGGCCAGTCCGTCAGCCGCGCCCAGGGCACCTGGAAGACGGTACCCATGCTGACTCGGACGCTGCGGCGGTACAGGGGGTCCCCGCACCGTGGCGAAACGAGGACGGCGTCCAGGTCCAGGGCCGCCGCTGAACGGAAGATGGCGCCGACGTTGGTGTGGTCCACGATGTCTTCCAGGACCGCCACCCGGCGGGCGCCGGCGAGGATGGTGGCCAACGGCACCGGCGCGGGCCGCTGCATGGCGGCCATGGCCCCCCGGTGCAGGTGGAATCCGGTGATCTCCTCCAGCACAGCGGCAGTGCCGATGAAGGCCGGCACTTCCGGGTGGGCGGCCAGGACGTCCTGGAGATCCGCCAGCCACTTTTCGGCCAGGAAAAAGGACCTCGGCCGGTGGCCTGCTGCCAACGCGCGGCGCAGCACCCGGGAGGACTCGGCGATGTACATGCCTTCTGCGGGCTCCCGGAGCTTGCGCAGGTGCACGTCGGTGAGCTGGGTGTAGTCGGAGACGCGCGGGTCTTCGGCGGTCTCGAGGTAGTGGAGGGTCACGGGGTGATTATTTCAGCAGGTTGGCGACCATAAAGCCCATGGCCACCAGGCCCAGGACGAAGATCACACCGCGGAGCACTGCGGGCTTCAGTTTCCGGCCCACTTTCGCGCCCACCAGTCCACCCACCGTGGAGGTGACGGCGATCAGAAGGACCACCAGCCAGTGGATCCGGTCAAAGGCGAAGAGCAGGTAGGACAGGGCAGCCACCAGGTTCACGCCGAGCACCAGGACATTTTTCATGGCGTTGGCGTTCTGGATGGTGCCCTTGAGGAAGACCCCCAGGATGCCCACCAGGAGGATGCCCTGGGCGGCCACAAAGTAGCCGCCGTACACCCCGGCCAGGAACACCAGCACCACCAGGAGCAGGCCGTGCCGTTTGTCCCGGACCGCCTGTTCCGGATCGGACTCGCGGTTGCGGACCCATGCCTGCAGCCGGGGCTGGAACACCACCATCAGGAGCGCGAGGACCAGCAGCACCGGCGCGACGTAGTGGAACACCTGTTCGGGGAGGTGCAGCAGCAGCCACGCGCCGGAGATGCCGCCCAGCAGGGACGCCGGCAGGAGCTTAAGCAGCTGCCGGCCGCGGCCCCTGAGTTCGCGGCGGTAGCCGAACGCACCGGCCGCCGTGCCGAACACCAGGCCCATGGCATTGGACATCGACGCCACCACCGGGGTCACGCCCAGTGCAATGAGCACCGGGAACGTCACCAGCGTGCCGGAGCCCACCACCGCGTTGATGGTGCCGGCCCAGAGCCCGGCGATGGACACAAAGATGCTGCTGAGGAGGTCCACGCCGCAGGCTCCGGGGTCAGTGGCGGGCGACGGCGGCGTACCGGCCGGCGTTGACGCTCACGTCGAGGTCCAGGCCGAAGGTCCGGCTCAGGTTCGCACCGGTCAGTACCTCTTCGATGGGGCCTGAGGCCACCACTCCCGCATCGCGGAGCAGCATGGCGTGCGTGAAGCCGGGCGGGACTTCCTCGAGGTGGTGTGTGACCAGGATCATGGCCGGGGCCGCCTCATCGCGGGCCAGTTGGCTGAGCCGGTGGACCAGGTCCTCGCGGCCGCCGAGGTCCAGGCCAGCTCCTGGCTCATCCAGGAGCAGTAGTTCGGGATCCGTCATGAGGGCGCGGGCGATCTGGACCCGCTTCCGTTCACCCTCGGACAGGGACACGAAACGGCGGTTGAGCATCGGGCCCATGCCCCATTCGTTCAGGAGCCGGAAGGCCCGCCGTTCGTCGTCCTTCTCGTAGCCTTCACGCCAGCGGCCGGTCACGCCATAGGCGGCGGTGACCACCACGTTCAGGACGGTTTCATCCCCGGGGATCTGGTTGGCCAGCGCGGCTGAGGAAAGGCCGATGCGGGGCCGGAGTTCAAAGACGTCCACAGCGCCCAGGACCTCGTCCAGAATGCCGGCGGTGCCGCTGCTGGGGTGCAGCCTGGCCGCGGCGATCTGGAGCAGCGTGGTCTTGCCGGCGCCGTTGGGTCCCAGGATGACCCACCGCTCACCCTCCTTGACCTGCCAGTCCACCTTGTCCAGGAGCGTCTTGGCTCCACGCACAACGCTGACGGCGGCCAATTCAAGAACATCACTCATAGGAATAGACACTAGGACAAATAAGAGGCGGACTGCTAACCGGTGCGCACCGGCGCAGCGGGCCGCTGCCGCTCGCTAAGATTGCAGGCATGACTTCGAACGTAACCGCCGTCAGCTATGGCCGGAACATGACCGCTGAAGCACTGGACCGGCTGGGGTCCGTCCTTACCGCCGCCGGTGTTTCCCCGCAGCCCGGAACCACGTCCGGGGACGCCCGTTACCAGGTCCACATTGCCGATCTTTCCCTGCCGGACGCCACCGCCGCCGGACTGGCCGGCCTGCGCCGGGCCGTGGCGGATGCGGCCATCCCGGGAGTTGACACCGCACTGGTTCCGGCCGGCCTCCGGGCCGCCGGCCGGAAGCTGCTGATCATGGATGTTGACTCCACCCTCATCCAGCAGGAAGTCATCGAACTCCTGGCAGCGTACGCCGGCAAGCGCGAGGAGGTGGCTGCCGTGACGGAAGCCGCCATGCGCGGCGAGCTCGACTTCGCCCAAAGCCTGCATGCCCGGGTGGCGGTCCTCGCCGGGCTGCCGGCCGACGTCGTCACTTCCGTCCGGTATGAGGTGAAACTCAGTGAGGGGGCCGCGGAACTCGTTGCAGCGTTCAAGGCCGCAGGCCATGTGGTGGCGGTGGTCTCCGGCGGCTTCAACCAGATCCTGGCGCCGATCGCGGCCGACCTGGGCCTGGACTACTGGCAGGCCAACGAGCTGGAAATTGTGGACGGCGCGCTGACCGGGAAGGTCCTGGGCGCCGTGGTGGACCGGGCGGCCAAGGAGAAGTACCTGCGGGAGTGGGCTGCTGCCGAGGGCATCGCCCTGGAGCACACGGTGGCGGTGGGTGACGGCGCCAACGACCTGGACATGCTGGGTGCGGCCGGAATCGGGGTGGCGTTCAACGCCAAGCCGGCCGTCCGCGCCGTGGCCGACGCCGCCGTCAACATGCCGTACCTGGACGCCGTCCGCCACGTCGCGGGCGTCTGACCCTTAACCGCGAGATGGCACTTCGCGGCAATGTCCGGGAGGATCATTGCCGCGAAGTGCCATCTCGCGGAGGGGCAGGAAAGGCTAGCTTGCAGGCCCGCTCTTGCCGAAGTAGTCGGCGCCGCCGGCGTATTCGGTGTGGCCGGGTTCGACGTCGGCCGTGGCCATGCCCGCAACGACCTCGGCGAACTCCTCGACGGAGTACAGCTTTCCGGCTTCCGCCCGGCGTGCCTCGATGGCACCCGGGGTGGAGCGGTCCAGCAGTGTGGCCGTGACTGTTCCCTCGATCATGTCGCCGGAGACCACCACCAGGGTGATGCCCTTCTCAGCCAGTCCGGGGACCAGTTCGCGCAGTGCGTCCTCGCCGGCACGCTTGCTGCGGGCCACCCCTTCGTAAGCGGGCATGGTGGGGACAGTGTTGATGAAGTGGGCCTGGTGGCTGGTGACAAACACCACGCGGGAGCCTTCGTTCATCAGCGGCACTGCCGCGTTGAGCATGTTCACCTGCGCGTCGCGGTTCAGCCGCAGCGCGTAATCCTCGCCCATGCCGGCCTCCATGCCGCCGGAAGCGTTCAGCACCAGGATGTCCAGGGTGCCGAAGTTTTCCATTGCGGCGCTGGCCAGCGCGTGCACACCCTCCTCGGTGGTGAGGTCGGCGCCAACGGCCACGGCACGGCCGCCGGCTGCTTCGATGCCTGCAACCACCTTGTTGGCGCGCGGCGCCTTCTGGCGGTAGTTGACCACAACGGCGGCGCCCTCGCCGGCGAGTATTTTGGCGACGTCAGCGCCGATGCCGCGGGAAGATCCGGTGACGATCGCGGTTTTGTTGTCCAGCAGTCCCATGGGGCTCCTTTTGTTTGAAACGTCTAAATTGCTCTCGGCCTGCCATCCATCATGCCAGCGGTCAGGACCGATTCCCTTGTCCGACCCCTCCAAAGAAGGCCAGTACGGCTAGTTGCCCGTCAGTGCCCCATGCCCAGGCCGCCATCAACGGGGATAACGGCACCGGAGATGTAGGCGGCCTCATCGCTGGAGATCCAGCGGACCACGTTGGCCACCTCTGAGGCCTCGGCGAAGCGGCGGGCAGGGATGCTGGCCAGGTAATCCTTCTGGGTCGCCTCGGGCAGTTCGGCGGTCATGTCCGTGTTGATGAAGCCGGGGGCCACCACGTTGGCGGTGATGCCGCGGGAGCCCAGCTCGCGGGTCAGCGACCGGGCGATGCCCACCAGTCCTGCCTTGGACGCGGAGTAGTTGATCTGGCCCGGAGCGCCGTAGAGGCCGGACACCGAGGAAATCAGCACCACGCGGCCCTTGCGGAGCCGGATCATGCCCTTGGAGGCGCGTTTGATGACCCGGAACGCGCCCGTGAGGTTGGTGTCGATGACGGACGTGAAATCGTCTTCGCTCATCCGCAGCAACAGGGTGTCCTTGGTGATTCCGGCGTTGGCCACCAAGACCTCAACGGGGCCGTGCGCTGCCTCGACCTCGGCGAAGGCCGCGTCCACGGAGGCTTCGTCGGTGACGTCGGCCTTCACGCCCAGGATCCCTGCGGGCAGCGTGGATTCGCTGCGGTAGGTCACGGCAACCTTGTCGCCGTTGGCCAGGAAGGATTCCGCGATAGCCAGGCCGATCCCCCGGTTGCCGCCGGTGATCAGGACGCTGCGGGGGGCGGGAACTGCTTCAGTCATGAAGGATCTCCAGGAATTCTGCGGCGCTCCGCCGCTGTAGGAAGGGTGATTTGGCTGAAACCGATCTTAGCGCCCGGCCCGGCCGGCGTTTGGGTGCCACTGCCGATGGTGAGAGAATTGAGGGAAGCCTTTGGAGCGTGATCTGCCACCATGACCCTTGAAAACCATGCGGGACAACCCGTGCCCGGAGAACCGGGCCGGTTTTCCGGCGATGCGGAAGTGCACAGCATCACAGAGGCAGGCGGCGCCCACTCCGAGGCCATCCGGCAACGCATGATCAAGTACGCGGTGGCCATGGGCATCCGCATGGTCTGCCTGGTCCTGATCTTTGTGGTGGATGGCTGGTTCAAGATCATTCCCATCGCGGGCGCGGTCTTCCTTCCCTGGTTCGCCGTGATCATCGCCAACGGTGATGACACCGCCGCAGGCCACAGCGATTCGCTGATCGACGCGGCGCCGCTGGCCGAACTGGACAGCCCGTTGGCCGGACCCGCGGAACCGCCGGCAGGCAGCGAAGTCCTGCAGGGAGAACTGGTGGAAGACACCGACGACGACAACCCGGAAGAGGGCCGCCGACCTTGAGTATCTTCGACCTGGCAGCGGGGCTGCCACCAGCTTCCGCCGGCCCCGGCGCGGTCTGTTCCCGCAAGGCCTGCCGTGCGCAGGCGTCGTGGCAACTGCTGTGGAACAACCCGAAAATACACCCGCCGGAGCGCCGCAAGACCTGGCTGGCCTGCGCCGAGCACCGCGGCTGGCTGGAGGACTACCTCCAGACCCGCGGGCTGTGGAAGGAAACCATCCCGATGCCGGCCGCACCCACCACCGGCCCCATGGAGCATGAGCGCTGAATGTACCGTTTCCTTTTTTCCAGCAAATGGCTGGGCTACCTTCTGCTGGCTGCGGTCTTCGCCACCGCCTGCGTGTTCCTTGGCCGCTGGCAGATGGACCGTCGCGCCGAGACCCTCGCGGAAATCAACCGGGTGGTGACCAACTACTCCGCCACACCCGTCCCCTTTGCTGACGTCCGGGACCAGTTCACCAGCCTCGATCCCGCCCGGGAATGGACGCAGGTGACGCTCACCGGGACCTACGACGTGGCCGGGCAGCGGATTGTCCGGAACCGGCCGCTCAACGGCCAGCCCGGCTACGAAGTGGTGGTCCCGCTCCGGCTGTCAACAGGTGAAACGGTGGTGGTTGACCGGGGCTGGCTGCCCATCGGCAACAAAAACCCCGGCAGCCCCGATTCGATCCCGGCGCCCCCGTCCGGTGAGGTAAGCGCCGTCGTGCGCCTGAAGCATCCCGAACCCGAACTCCAGCGGGGCGCTCCCGCCGGGCAGTTGGCGTCCATTGACCTGAACGCCTACGGGGGGCAGCTGGATTACCCGCTGCTGACGGGCGCGTACGGCCAGCTCGCCACGGAGACGCCGGCCAGCGCCGAGATGCCGTTCCCGTTCCCCAAACCGGCCACGGAAGAGGGCACGCACCTTTCCTACTCGCTGCAGTGGTTCGCCTTCGGCGTCCTGATGTTTGTGGGGTTCGGGTACGCCGCCCGCCAGCAGGCCCGCAACGCGGCCATCGATGCCGAGGCGGACGCCGCGGCGGAAGCTGACGGGCCGGTCGATTCCGGCAGCCCCGTACACTCCGCCGCAGCTGCAGCCCGGCGCCGGCCCCCGGCGGCGCGGAAGCGGAAGCACCCCACCGCGGAGGAAGCGGAAGACGCACTCCTGGACGCGCAAGGATACTGAAAAGGTCCGCCACAATTGTGGCGGACCTTCTCAACCGGCAGTGTTCACACCGGGCGGATCACGCCAGGGTGATCAGGTCCAGGTAGTCTTCGTTCCAGTGGTCCTCGACGCCGTCCGGCAGCAGGACAACACGCTCCGGATTGAGGGCCTCGACGGCCCCCTCATCGTGGCTGACCAGGACGACGGCGCCGCTGTAGTTCTTGAGGGCCCCCAGGATCTCGGCGCGGCTGGCCGGGTCCAGGTTGTTGGTGGGCTCGTCCAGGAGCAGTACGTTGGCGCTGGAAGCCACGATGGTGGCCAGCGCCAGGCGGGTCTTCTCGCCGCCGGACAGCACACCGGCGGGCTTGTCCACGTCATCTCCGGAGAACAGGAACGAACCGAGGATGCCGCGCACCTCCGCATCCTTCATGTCCGGGGCCGAGGAACGCATGTTTTCAAGGACCGTACGGTCCACGTCCAGGGTTTCGTGTTCCTGGGCGTAGTAGCCCACCTTGAGGCCGTGGCCGGCGATCACATCACCGGTGTCCGGCTTGTCGACACCGGCGAGCATCCGCAGCAGGGTGGTTTTGCCGGCACCGTTGAGGCCCAGGATGACCACCTTGGAGCCGCGGTCGATCGCCAGGTCCACGTCAGTGAAGATTTCCAGTGACCCGTAAGACTTGCTGAGGCCCTCCGCGGTGAGCGGGGTACGGCCGCAGGGTGAGGGGTCCGGGAACCGGAGCGCTGCCACGCGGTCGTTCTCGCGGACTGCTTCCAGGCCGCTGAGCAGCCGTTCGGCTCGTTTGGCCATGTTCTGGGCAGCGACGGCCTTGGTGGCCTTTGCGCGCATCTTGTTGGCCTGGTCAAAGAGGACCTGGGCCTTCTTTTCGGCGTTGGCACGCTCGCGCTTGCGTGCCCGCTCGTCGGTTTCGCGCTGGGTGAGGTACCGCTTCCAGTCCATGTTGTAGAAGTCGATCTGAGCCCGGTTGGCATCCAGCAGGAACACCTTGTTAACCGTGGCTTCAAGCAGTTCGGTGTCGTGGCTGATCACGATCAGGCCGCCCTGGTGGTTCTTCAGGAAGTCACGCAGCCAGGCGATGGAGTCGGCGTCCAGGTGGTTGGTGGGTTCGTCAAGGAGCATGGTTTCGGCATCCGAGTAGAGGATGCGGGCCAACTCCACACGGCGGCGCTGGCCACCGGACAAGGTCTTAAGGGGCTGGTTCAGGAGCCGGTCCGGCAGGGCAAGGTTGGAGCAGATCGCTGCGGCCTCGGCTTCGGCGGCGTACCCGCCGGCGGCCAGGAACTCGGATTCGAGCCGGTCGTAGCGGTTCATGGCCTTGCGCTGGACCGCGGCGTCGTCGCTGGCCATTTCCTCGTGGGCGAGGCGGAGCTTGCTGACGGCGATATCCAGGCCGCGGACGGACAGGATCCGGTCCCGTGCCAGCTGTTCCATGTCCGGGGTGCGCGGGTCCTGCGGCAGGTAGCCGATCTCCCCCGTGCGGGTGACTTTGCCGGCAGCAGGCAGGCCCTCGCCGGCCAGGACCCGGGTCAGCGTGGTTTTGCCGGCACCGTTGCGGCCCACCAGGCCGATTTTGTCGCCCTTGTCGATCCGGAAGCTCACCTGGTCCATGAGGAGCCGTGCACCGGCACGCAGTTCAAGATCCTGGACAGTAATCACAGCAGGTAAGGCCTTTCACAACAGGGGAACGCCGCAGCCCGCTTCATCGGATCCGGAGCGGGCGGGGCAGAGTGGCCGGAGAACGGCCCACCCAAGTCTACCGTCCATGGCTTCAGCGCATAACCGCCGGGGACGGTGCCGTCCATCACCGCACCCGCTGACGGCCTTTGTTTCCACTCTCAGGTTGCCGGCTCCGGCTTTAGTAGGACCCCTACAAAATCCGGCCACCGCCGCCCCGGTAGCGTCGGCGGTACGAATTGACCTGCTTGTACAACCCCGACAGGACCCCCATGAGCAACACCGCACCCTCCCCCACCAAGACCCACACCCCGGGCCGGACCCGCTGGAACGCCACGGACCTGGGCCTGATCGCCGTCTTCGCCGCGCTGGTGGCCGCCGCGGCGCTCGCGCCCGCCCTGGCCATTACGGGAATCGGCGTCCCCATCACTTTCCAAACCCTGGCGGTGATGCTGACCGGCCTGGTGCTGGGCCCGGCCCGGGCGTTTGCCGCCGTCGGCCTTTACGTCCTCCTGGGCCTTGCCGGCCTGCCCATTTTCAGCCTGGGCCGCAGCGGCCTGGCGGTCCTGGCGGGCCCCTCCGCCGGGTACATCATCGCCTTCCCCATCGCCGCGGCTGTTGTTGGCTGGCTGGCCACCTTGGTGATCCGCAGGACCACCAAGGCCCGCACGCTGTGGTTCTTCGCCTCCGCCTTGCTGACCAGCGCCGTGGTGGTCCACTCGCTGGGTGTGGCCGGCATTGCCATCACCACCAAGGCCACCCTGGGCCAGGCATTCCTCAGTGACGCCGTGTTTTACCCGGGAGACATTGTCAAGAACATCCTTGCCGCCGGTATCGCCGTCGCCCTGCACCGCGCCTTCCCGGACATCCTGGTGCGGCGTGCCAAGCGCACCGCCCGGCCCGTTGCCGCGTAGCCGCGCCGGATGCCCAAGGTAACGTTCGACGGCGTCTCCGTAGCCGTCGCGGTGGATCACCTGCCGGAGCCCAAGATGCTGCTGCAGGATGTCAGCCTGGAGCTCACCGAGGCGCGCGTTGGCGTGATCGGTGCGAACGGCTCGGGAAAGTCCACGCTCCTGCGCCTGGTCAACGGGCTGGTGCAGCCCAGCGAAGGCCACGTCGCGGTGGACGGGCAGGACACCGTCCGTGCTGTCCGGTCCGTCCGGCGGGCCGTGGGTTTTGTTTTTACCGACCCGCTGTCCCAACTGGTGATGCCCACGGGACGCGAGGACGTGGAACTGTCCCTGCGGCGGACAGCCCGCAACGGTGCCGAACGGCGCCGCCTGGCCGACGCGGCACTGGACCGGTTCGGGTTGCTGCCCCTGGCAGACCAAAGCATCTACGAGCTTTCGGGCGGCGAACGGCAGCTCCTGGCCCTGGCGGCAGTGCTGGCAGTGGACCCCGCCGTGTTGGTGCTGGATGAACCGTCAACGCTGCTTGACCTGCGGAACAGGGAACTGCTGCGCCGGACCCTGACCGGGCTGGACCAGCAGATCATTATGTCCACCCATGACCTGGACCTGGTCCTCGGGATGGACAGGGTGCTGGTCATCGACCAGGGCGCAGTGGTGTTTGACGGCCAGGCCGCAACCGCTGTCGCCTTCTACCGGGAACTGTGCCTGGCCGGCCTCGAGACTCCAGGGCCAGGTCCGCGGTGAAGGACCACGGTTTCCTTCTGGCCACCTACGCGCCAGGCACCTCACTGGTCCACCGCACGCCGCTGGCCGTGAAATTCCTGCTGGTCTTCGCCTGCGGCGTTGCCTCCTTCGTGGTGGCGGACTGGCGCTGGTCTGCGGTCGCCCTGGCGGCCCTGGCCGCATTGTTCCTGCTGTCCGGCGCCGGTTTCCGGCGGTTATGGCGCGCGGTCCGGGCCCTGGTGCCGGTGCTGCTGGTGATCGGGTTGTTCCAGGGTTGGCAGCTGGGTGCGCCAACGGCCGCCCGGATTGTCCTGAACATCCTGGTCTGCGTGGTGGCCGCGTCCATCCTCACCGTGTCCACGCCGGTCCAGCGCCTGTTGGACGGGGTGGTGGCGGCTGTCCGTCCGCTGCAGCGGTTCGGCGCCGACCCGGAACGGTTCGCCCTGACCATCGGCATTATGCTCCGCAGCATTCCGTATATCGCGGGCACCTTCGCCGATGTCCGCGATTCCGCCAAAGCACGCGGCCTGGAACGCAATCCCCGCGCCCTGGTCCTGCCCGTCTTCATCAGCTCGGTGGCTTACGCGCGCCGGACCGGCGAGGCGCTGGCCGCCCGCGGGCTGGGCGACGCGGAAGACTGACTTGGCCCGGCTCAGTCGCGGCTGATCCGCTCGTAGCGGAGGAGCGCGGCCGTGCCCATCCCCCCGGCCATGCTGATCAGGGCCAGCGCCAGGGTGCCGGCCACCCCCTGCGCGCGCGCCTGTGCCAGCAACCGGGTGACCAGGACGGCCCCGGACGCTCCATAGGCATGCCCCAGGGCCAGGGCGCCGCCGTCGGCATTAGCCAGCTCCGGGGCAATGCCCAGCAGGTCCAGGCAGGCCAGCGTCTGAGCGGCGAAGGCCTCATTGAACTCCACCAGGTCCACCTCTGCTGCTGCCAGGCCGGCCGCCGCCAGGACGCTGCGTGCCGCCGGAACGGCGCCAATGCCGAGGACCGCGGGGTCCACGCCGGCCGTGGCGGTGCCAAGCACCAGCAGCCCGTCCGCGGCGTTCAGTTCCCTGGCCCGCGCCAGCGAGGTCACCACCACGGCGGACGCCGCGTCCGCGTCAAAGCAGGAGTTTCCGGCGGTGACAGTGCCGCCGGGGACAAAAGCGGCCGGGAAACGCGCCATAACGGCGTTGTTCAGGCCTCGGCGGGGGCCGTCGTCGGCTGAAACCTCCGTGGCGCCTACGGCCACGGAGACAATTTCGCCGGAAAAGGTTCCGGCTGCTGCGGCAGCGAGGGCCCGGCCGTGGCTGGCCAGGGCCAGCGCGTCCTGGCGTTCCCGGCCAACAGCGTACTCCCGGGCCACGTTTTCCGCCGCGACGCCCATGTCCGGATCACCGAAACCCGCCGGTACAAACTGGGCCCGCGAATAGAACCGGGGCGTCCCGTCGGCATCCGGGCGGGCCCGGAGCGGTGCGGTGCTGGTGCTCTCCACTCCCCCGGCCAGGTACACGGGGTTTCCGCCGGCTGCCACCAGCCGGGCCGCCAGGGCGATGGCGTCCAGGCCGGAACCGCACTGGCGGTCAACGGTCATGCCGGGTACCCCCACGGGAAGGCCTGCCGCCAGCAGGGCGAGGCGGGCCACGTTGCCACCGGCGCCCACGGCGTTGCCGATCACCACATCCGCAACGGCGGCTGGGTCCAGCCCGGTGGTGCTGACCAGCCGGCGAAGCACAGGCGCCAGGAGTTCATGGGCCGGCACTGTGCGCAGCGGACCGTTGACCCGGCACACCGGGGTGCGCAGCGCCGCGATGATGACCGGTTGGCGGTCCGGGGGCAGCAGGTCAGGCGCCAAGGTTCTTCACCCGGGGATCGTGTCCGGCAATCCAGTCCAGCAGCAGGGTGCGGCTGACCTTGCCGCGGTCCGTGGCGGGCAGCTCGGTGAGCAGGAAGTACTGCAGCGGACGTTTGTCCCGCGGCAGGATGGCCTCCAGGCCGGCCCGCAGCGAGGTGGCCGTCAGCCCGCCATGGGCCGGGACCACCCCCGCCACCACCCGCTGGCCGCGGATGTCGTCAGGCATTCCGGCGGCCACGGCTGCGCACACGCCGGGGAGGGCGGAGAGGGCCAGCTCCACCTCATGCGGGTAGACGTTTTTCCCGGCGGTCAGGATCATGTCGGCGCGGCGGCCCAGGATGTGCAGTTCACCGTCACGCAGGAACCCCTGGTCCCCCACCGTGTACCAGTCGCCGAAAGAACGCAGTGCCTCGCCGTCGTCCCCCCAGAGGTAGCCGTTGCTGACCAGGCCGCTCCGGACGCAGATGTTTCCGGCGCCGTCGTCGGGTACCTGGGCCCCGGCGTCGTCAAGGATGCGGACCTCCACGCCAGGGAACGGCCGCCCGATGCCTGTGCCGCCAACCTCCGGAGGCCGGCCGGCAGGCAGCCCGGCACCCGAGACGAAGCTCAGCTCGGAGGCGCCGTAGTACTCGAAAATCGTGGCGTTGGGGGCCCACCGGCGGGCCGCCTGGAGCGTGCGCGCATCAAGCTTGGACCCGGCGCAGATGATGGTCCGGATGCCTGCTGCGTCCACCCCGCCGGCCAGGCCGCGTTCGCTGAGCATCCGGAGCATGGTGGGAACCAGGACCAGCCGGGTGACCCGGTCATAGGTGATGGCCGCGTGGATGTCCCCCACATCAAAGGAGGCCAGGGTCTGGAACTCGGAGCCGGCGTACAGGCATTCGGAGAGGGCGTACAGGTTGAGGCTGGCAGCCAGGGGGCCCGGGGCCAGTGTCACGTCATCCGCGCGGAGGCCGAAGAACTCGATCGACGCCTCAAACGATTCCTGCCAGGAACGCCGGGACCTGGTGAAGGCCTTGGGCAGGGACGTGGTTCCGGACGTCAGCCCGATCAGGAAGGTGGAGCCCGGCGGCCCGTCAGCCAGCAGGTCCGCGGCAGCGTCCGGAACCTGGCCGGGGACGGCGTGCGCGCGTACCGCCGCCACGATGTCCGCCTGCAGGCCGGCTGGCCAGGAGGGGTCCAGCACGGCGCACTGCCGCTCCCCCGCCACGGCTGCCGCGTACTGCAGGGCGAAATCCACGGAATTCTCCTGGCAGAGGGCCGTGATCGGTCCCGTGGCACCCAGCCGGGCCTCGGCGCCGTCGCGCAACTGCGCCCACGTGAGCCGGCGGCCGGCGATCACGACAGCGGGATGGTGCGGACGTTCGTCGGCCCAGCGCTGGAGTCGGTCAAGAAAAGGCATCGGATCAACTTTACCGGCAGGCTCCGGTCCGGCGCCGTGGCCGCGGGCTATTGTGACCCTATGAGTTTCAATGACAATGTGCAGCTGGACCCTTCGCAGGTCCAGGACCGCCGCGGCATGGGCCGCGGCGTAAAAGTGGGCGGCGGCATCGGCGGCGGACTTGTCCTCCTGGTGGCGCTGCTCCTGGGCATCAACCCGGACCTCCTGGGCGGCCTGGCAGGCACCCAGGCACCGCAAACCCAGCAGCAGGGCACGGCGCCGGCCTGCTCCACAGGTGCGGACGCCGATGCGCGCGAGGACTGCCGCATCACGGGCACGGTCAACAGCCTCAACGCTTTCTGGCCGGCCTACCTGCAGCAGTACAACGTGCAGTACCCGCAGCCCGAGACCGTCATTTTCGAGGGCGGCACCGACACCGGCTGCGGTTCGGCCACCAGCGCCGTGGGTCCGTTCTACTGCCCCACGGACACCACCGCTTACTTCGACCCGGGTTTCTTCCAGGAACTGGTGGACCGGTTTGGGTCCTCCGGCGGTCCACTGGCCCAGGAATACGTGGTGGCCCATGAGTTTGGCCATCACGTCCAGAACATCCTGGGCGACCTGGACCGCGCGCAACAGGATCCGCAGGGGCCGGAGTCCGGCGCCGTCCGTACGGAACTGCAGGCCGACTGCTACGCGGGGCTCTGGGCCCGCCACGCCACCACCGTTGCGGACCCGGCTACCGGCCAGCCGTACCTGGAACCGTTGACCCAGCAGGACCTGAACGATGCCTTGTCGGCCGCGTCCGCCGTGGGCGATGACCGCATCCAGGCGTCCGCCACCGGCCAGGTCAACCCGGAAGCCTGGACCCACGGTTCCAGCGAGCAGCGCCAGGCCTGGTTCAGCAAAGGCTACGAAACCGGCGACATCAAACAGTGCGACACCTTCGCCGCCGCCAACCTTTAAGGCACGTACGACGACGGCCGGTTACCTTTTGCGAAAAAGGTAACCGGCCGTCGTCGTACTTTCAGATGTTGAAGCCGAGGGCCCGCATCTGGTCCTTGCCGTCGTCCGTGATCCGCTCGGGACCCCACGGCGGCATCCAGACCCAGTTCAGGCGCCACTCGTCCACAACGCCGTCGAGGGACTTGCCCACCTGCTCCTCGAGGACGTCGGTGAGCGGGCATGCTGCGGTGGTCAGCGTCATGTCGATCAGCAGCGCGCCGTCGTCGTCGGAGTACTTGAGCCCGTAGAGCAGGCCCAGGTCCACGATGTTGACGCCGAGCTCGGGATCGATGACATCCTTCAACGCCTCTTCGACGTCCTCCAGGGCCGTCTGGCCCGGCTTGATATCAGTCATGGCGGGTTCCTTACAGGGCCGGTGCCGCAGCGATGGCGGCAGCGCCGGCGCCCTTGGCGTAACGGTCGTAGCCTTCGTCTTCCAGGCGGTCGGCGAGCTCCGGGCCGCCCTCTTCAACAACCTGGCCGTCAACGAAGACGTGGACGAAGTCAGGCTTGATGTAGCGCAGGATCCGGGTGTAGTGCGTGATGAGCAGCGTGCCCATGTTGCCCTCGGAGTGGGCGCGGTTGACGCCTTCGGAGACGACCTTGAGCGCGTCGACGTCCAGGCCTGAGTCGGTTTCGTCCAGGATGGCGAACTTGGGCTTGAAGAGCTCAAGCTGAAGGATCTCGACCCGCTTCTTTTCGCCGCCGGAGAAGCCTTCGTTGACGTTGCGCTGGGCGAAGTCGGCGTCGATGCGCAGCTGCTCCATGGCAGCCTTGACGTCCTTGGTCCAGGTGCGCAGCTTGGGGGCTTCGCCGTCGATGGCGGTCTTGGCGGTGCGCAGGAAGTTGGTCATGCTCACGCCGGGAACCTCGACAGGGTACTGCATGGCGAGGAAAACGCCGGCGCGGGCACGCTGGTCAACGCTCATTTCCAGGACGTCTTCGCCGTCCAGCGTGATGGAGCCGCTGGTGACGTTGTAGCGGGGGTGTCCGGCGATGGTGGAGGCCAGCGTGGACTTGCCGGACCCGTTGGGGCCCATGATGGCGTGGGTTTCGCCGGTCCGGATGGTCAGGCTGACGCCCTTCAGGATTTCCTTGGTGCCCTGCTCCGTCTCAATGCTGACGTGCAGGTCCTTGATCTCAAGAGTAGACATATGTCTTGTTCTCCTCTGCACCGGCCTGGCGGCTGCGGTGCGGTCTTTGTCTGGAAGTTGGTTCGTGAATCTGTGGTGCTAGCTGAAGGTTGGTGCCTCGGCGCCGTTGAGGACGTTGCTGAAGTCCACGTAGACCTCGTCGGCCCGGATTTCAACAGCGAACACAGGAACGGGATCGTAGGCGGGCAGCTGCAGGGGCTGGCCACTGCGCAGGTCGAACTGGGAGCCGTGGCCCCAGCACTCGATGGCGCACCCTTCCACTTCGCCCTCGGACAGGGAAATGTCCGCGTGCGAGCAGGTGTCGCCGATCGCATGGATTTCCCCCATGGAGTCCTTGACGATGGCCACCGGGTAGTCCTCGATCAGGATCCGCAGGGCCTGCTTCGGCGAAATGTCATCGACTTTGCAGACGAGTTCGCCTTTTGGCTGGTCAGTCATGTGTTCCCGTGCCCCGTGCCTTAGTTTTCCGTCAGCGCGAGTTCGCGCTCCACGGCGTCCGTGAGGCGTTCCTCAAGGGCGGGTACCTTGATCTGCTGGATGATCTCGTTCAGGAAGCCACGGACCACGAGGCGGCGGGCCACGTTTTCCGGGATGCCGCGGGCCATCAGGTAGAACAGGTGCTCGTCATCCAGCCGGCCGGTGGCGCTGGCGTGGCCGGCACCCTCGATCAGGCCCGTCTCGATTTCGAGGTTCGGGACGGAATCGGCGCGGGCGCCGTCCGTGAGCAGCAGGTTGCGGTTGGCCTCGTAGGTGTCGGTGCCTTCTGCTTCCTTGCGGATCAAGACATCGCCCACCCAGACGGCGTGCGCGTTGCGGCCCTGCAGGGCACCCTTGTACAGCACGTTGGACTTGCAGTTGGCCACGGCGTGGTCAACAAACAGGCGCTGCTCAAGGTGCTGGCCGGCGTCGGCGAAGTACAGGCCGAACAGTTCGGCTTCGCCGCCGGGGGCGGTGAAACGCGCGGACGGCGTGACCCGGACCAGGTCACCGCCCAGGCTGACCATAACGTGCTTGAGCTTTGCGTCGCGGCCGATCTTTGCCTGCTGCGAGGAGGCGTGCACTGCTGCGTCGTCCCATTCCTGAAGGGACACCACCGTGAGGTTGGCGCTGTCCTCAACAACGATTTCGACGTTTTCGGCCACCACGGCGTTGCCGGTGTGGTTGAGCACAACAACGGCCTTGGAGAACTTCTTCGCCACGATCACCAGGTGCTGGGCGGCGGCGTCGGCCGAACTGCCCGTGATGTTGACGGTGATTTCCGAATCGGCTTCGAACTCTTCGGGGATGGTCACCACGGTGGCCTCGGCGAAGTTCTCCCAGGCGTTGGCGGAGACCCGGTCCTCCGGGATCCCGGCGGTGCCGATCCGCTGGTCGTCGCGGCCAACCGTTTCCACGATGACAGCGTCAGGACCGCTGACGGACACGGCGGGGGCCGCGCCGGAGAGGACCTCGCTGTGCAGGCCGCGGAGCCGTTTGAGCGGGGTGAAGCGCCAGTCCTCTTCCAGGCCGGTCAGCGGCTTGAAGTCCGCCAGCTTGTAGGAGGTCAGGCGGCCGGCGCGTGAGCTGTCCGGAATGCCTTCGCCGCCGCCGTGGGAGTGGCTCTTGGCAGAGGCTCCCGCCAGCGGGGACTTGGCGCCCGCAGCGTTGATGGGCGAAAGGCTTTCGCCCTCTTCAGTGAAACCGTCGATGAACGGCTGGGCTGAGGGCGCGCCGATGCGCGCTTTTTCGGTAGTGATTTCAGTCATCGTTATCCGACGGACCCTTCCATCTGCAGTTCAATCAGGCGGTTCAGCTCAAGTGCGTATTCCATGGGGAGTTCCCGGGCGATCGGCTCGATGAAGCCGCGCACGATCATCGCCATGGCCTCGTCTTCGCGCATGCCGCGGGACATCAGGTAGAACAGCTGCTCTTCGCTGACGCGTGACACGGTGGCCTCGTGTCCCATCACAACGTCGTCCTCGCGGATGTCGATGTACGGGTACGTGTCCGAGCGGCTGATGGTGTCCACCAGCAGCGCGTCACAGCGGACGGTGTTGGCGGAGTGCTTGGCGCCTTCACGGACCTGGACCAGGCCGCGGTAGGCGGCTCGGCCGCCGCCGCGTGCCACCGACTTGGAGATGATGGAGCTCTTGGTGTTCGGTGCGATGTGGACCATCTTGGAACCCGTGTCCTGGTGCTGGCCTTCGCCGGCGAAGGCGATGGACAGCGTCTCGCCCTTGGCGTGCTCGCCAACGAGGTAGACGGCCGGGTACTTCATGGTGACCTTGGAGCCGATGTTGCCATCGACCCACTCCATGGTGGCGCTTTCTTCGCAGATGGCGCGCTTGGTCACCAGGTTGTAGACGTTGTTCGACCAGTTCTGGATGGTGGTGTAGCGGACGCGGGCGCCCTTCTTCACCACGATCTCCACAACGGCGGAGTGCAGGGAGTCCGAGGTGTAGATCGGCGCCGTGCAGCCTTCGATGTAGTGGACGTAGGAGTCCTCGTCCGCGATGATCAGCGTCCGCTCGAACTGGCCCATGTTTTCCGTGTTGATGCGGAAGTAGGCCTGAAGGGGGATGTCCACGTGGACGCCCTTGGGGACGTACACAAAGGAACCGCCGGACCAGACGGAGGTGTTCAGTGACGCGAACTTGTTATCGCCCACGGGGATGACGGTGCCGAAGTACTCCTGGAAGATCTCCGGGTGTTCCTTCAGCGCGGTGTCGGTGTCGAGGAAGATGACGCCCTGCTGTTCCAGGTCCTCGCGGATCTGGTGGTACACCACTTCCGACTCGTACTGGGCTGCCACGCCGGAAACCAGGCGGCTGCGCTCGGCTTCGGGGATGCCAAGCTTCTCGTACGTGTTCCGGATGTCCTCGGGCAGGTCCTCCCAGGTGGCAGCCTGCTTCTCGGTGGAGCGCACAAAATACTTGATGTTGTCGAAGTCGATGCCGGAGAGGTCTGCACCCCAGGTGGGCATGGGCTTGCGGTCGAAGTACTTCAGGCCCTTCAGGCGCAGGTCAAGCATCCACTGGGGTTCGCTCTTTTTGGCCGAAATGTCCCGGACGACCTCTTCGCTGAGCCCACGTCGGGCGTTGGCGCCGACGTCGTTTTTGTCAGCCCAGCCATACTCGTAGTTACCGATGCCGTGGAGCTCGGGATTCTTTTCGAGAATCTCCGAGATCACAGTGCTTTCGGCTACCGCTTTCTCTGATAGTTGGTCCGTCATCACGGCCTTTCTTGCTGATGGTTGTTTACTTCAACCAGGCTGGCGGGGGCTGCCGGGGAGCCTGCGGGCTCCGGGGCAGACAGCCTGCCTGTGGGAATGTGGGTGGTGCAGACGTGGCCGCCGCGGGCCAGCGTGGAAAGCCGGCGGACGTCGACGCCCACCAGCCGGGAGAAAACTTCGGTCTCAACGTCGCAGAATACGGGGAAACGGGACGCGAGTTCCTGGATGGGGCAGTGTCCCTGGCACAGCTGGACGCTGGACAGGGCCGCCGGCAGCGGGGCCTTGGCTTCGATGGAGGCTGCGGAGGACACGAAGTTGTCCCGGCTCAGGGCATCGGAGAGCGCCTTGGCACGGTCGGCGATGTCCGGGCCTGCCTTGTCGATTTCCGGGGCGTAGCGGCGTTCCATGTCGGCGAAGCGTTCGACGGCGAACGCCCGGACAGCGTCCGGGCCGGCGGCTTTCTGGAGCTGCTGGAGCGCCAGGGCGGCGATGTCCAGGTAATCGTTCCCCAGGCTCGACTGGCCCTGCGAGCTCAGGACGTACCGCCGGGCGGGGCGTCCTGCGCCGCCGCCGGAGCGGGCAGCACGCTTGACTTCGATGACGCCCGCGCGCGAAAGGTTATCCAGGTGGCGCCGGACGGCGGCAGGGGTGAAGCCCAGAAGGTCGCCGAGTTCGGCGGCGCTCACGGGCCCGTGCTCCAGGACGGCGGACAGGACGCGGTCCCGGGTTCGGTCATCCGCGTCGGCCACCGCACCGGCGGCCACAGGGCTGCGGTGGGTGGGGGCCTGTGCGGCCCCGCGCCCGGTGACGGGCGCAACAGTAGCGTTACTCACGGAATACACAACACAATCATGTCGTAATTTAGTCCCGTCCTCCAGTAAGGACAGGCTGGCCTCGGCCTGGCGGCCGGCGCGGCGGCCGTAAGTACTACGTCCCGTAGAATACGTGGGTGCGATCCCCATCTTCCCCGGTCCTGTCCATTGACGGGCTCATCAAGGACGTCGGCCCCCTTTCCAGCCTCGACGGCCGGATGCTCCGCGTGGTCAGCGGTGTGTCGCTGACCGCGGAACGCGGCCAGGTCACCGCCCTCCTCGGCGCCAACGGAGCCGGTAAAACCACCACGCTCGAGTGCGCGCAGGGCCTGCAGAAGCGTACCGGGGGAACCATCACCCTGCTGGGCCAGGACCCCGCTGCGGCGGGGGCTGACCTGCGGTCCCGCGTTGGCGTGATGCTGCAGGACGGCGGCCTCCCTCCGTCGGCCAGGCCCATCCCGCTGCTGCGGCACGTCGCAGGCCTTTACGCCAACCCCTGGCCGGTGCCCGAACTCGTGGAACGGCTGGGCATCGACGCCTTCAGCCGAACCACTGTGCGCCGGCTCTCCGGCGGCCAGAAACAGCGCCTGGCCCTGGCTGCGGCGCTGATCGGCCGCCCCGAAGTGCTCTTCCTGGATGAGCCAAGCGCCGGCCTGGACCCGCAGTCACGCCAGGTGGTGTTCGAGCTCATCGCAGAACTCCGCGACGCCGGCATGGGAATCATCCTCACCACGCACCTGATGGATGACGCCCAGCGGCTTGCCGATTATGTCTACATCATCGACGGCGGCCGCAACGTAGCCGAGGGCACGGTCCAGGAACTGCTGCAGCGGGACCATGGCGTAACACCCGGCGCGGAGCAGGTGCGCACCCTGGTCTTTGATGCGGACCCCGGACTGGAGTTCGACGGCGTCCTGCCGCCCGGTGCGGAAATCCTCGAGGTCCGGGCCGGCAGCTACACGGTGACCGGCGCCCTGGCCCCGGCGCACCTGGCCGCTCTGGCCACCTGGTGGGAAGCACGCAACATCATGCCGACCGCCATGAGCCTGCAGGCGCGTAGCCTTGAAGACGTCTTTTTGGATATTTCGGGAAAGGACGTCCGATGAACGGGACCCCCGCAACCACCGGCCCTGCGCCGTCCCCCGGCGCTGCCGGAAACCCGGGCGGCAGCACGCTTTCCGGTCCGGCGACGCTGTTCCGGCGGGTGCTGCTGCAGGGCAAATACGAGGCGCTGGCGATGCTGCGGAACGGTGAGCAGCTGATCCTTGCCATCATCCTTCCGCTGCTGGCACTGGTGGGACTCACAGTCACGCCTTTCCTGGACGGCATGGGTGCCAGCCGGATCAACGTCGCCGTACCGGGCATCCTGGCCCTGTGCGCCATGTCCACGGCCTTCACCGGCCAAGGGATCGCCACGGGGTTTGACCGCCGCTACGGTGTGCTCCGCTTCCTGTCCACCACTCCCCTGGGCCGCGGTGGACTGATCGCCGGCAAGGCCCTCTCCGTCCTGGTGGTCCTGTGCCTGCAGGTGGTGGTGGTGACCCTGGTGGCGCTGCTGCTTGGCTGGCAGCCGCCCGCCGCGGGGTGGCTGCCCGGCCTGCTGCTGCTGGTCCTTGGTGCAGGCGCCTTCACGGCGCTGGGCCTGCTGGTTGCCGGAACCGTCCGGCCGGAAGCCACCCTGGCCATCACCAACCTGCTGTGGATCCTGCTGGGCGCCCTCGGCGGGATTGTCATCCCGGGCGAACGGCTCCCGGGTGCCGCGCAGGCAGTGGTGCACTACCTGCCCTCAGGTGCGCTGGGCGAGTCCCTGCGTGAGGCATTCCTTGGCGGCACCCTGAACGGCGCCGCTGCCCTTGTCCTGCTGCTGTGGACGGTTATCGCCGGTGCAGCAGCCATCCGCTGGTTCAAATGGAATTGAGTTTTTCGTGAGCACGGTTTCCCGCCTTCCTCAACTAGCCGGCCGCCTTGCCGCGCGGCTGCCCCGCACGGTGGACAAGAGTGTCCGCCGCCTGGCCGTGGCCTCCCTGATCGGGCAGACCCTGCTGGTGGTGACCGGCGGCGCTGTCCGGCTGACCGCTTCCGGACTGGGCTGCCCCACCTGGCCGCGCTGTACCGAAACGTCCCTGGTGAACACGCCGGAGATGGGAATCCACGGCTTCATCGAATTCGGCAACCGGCTGCTTACTTTTGCGCTGGCCGCCGTCGCCGCCCTCCTGCTGGTGTACCTGTGGAACCTCCGCAAGGAACGCCGGGACCTGTTCCTGCTGGCCCTGGGCCTGCTCGCCAGCATTCCGGCGCAGGCTGTGATCGGTGGCATCACCGTCCTGACCCAACTCAACCCCTGGGTGGTGGGCCTGCACTTCCTGGTCTCCATGGCCCTGGTGGTCTTCGCCACCCTGCTGGTGAACCGGGCCTACGGGCGGACCGGCAGGTTCCCCGCCCTTCGGCTTCCCGCTGTTCCGGGCGTTATGCGCCCGCTGACCGCCGCCGTCGCCATCTTCTCCATCCTGGCCGTGATGCTGGGCGTGGTGGTCACCGGAGCCGGGCCCCACGCCGGCGACGCCGACGCCCCCCGCAACAACCTTGACTGGGACCTGTTCTCACACATCCATGCCGTACCGGCTTACCTGATTACAGCAGGAACCCTGGTG
The DNA here is from genome assembly GCF_030208875.1 of Pseudarthrobacter sp. MEB009. Lineage (NCBI taxonomy): Bacteria > Bacillati > Actinomycetota > Actinomycetes > Micrococcales > Micrococcaceae > Pseudarthrobacter > Pseudarthrobacter sp. MEB009. Next base: position 161,619 of record NZ_JARVTC010000004.1, on the reverse strand, counting down.
GCGGTGGCAGTGGTCCTGTTGCGCCGGATCAAGGGTCCGTTCCGTGCAGCCGTGCTGGGCCTGCTGGCCGTGACGCTGCTGCAGGGCGTCATCGGCTTCACGCAGTACTACAACGGCATTCCTGAACTGCTGGTTGCGGCGCACATGCTCGGAGCCGCGCTCTTGATGTCAGCCGCTACCAACGCCTGGGATGTTGCCCGCAGCAGCCCCGTGGCTGCCGGGTAGCAGCGCGGACTCCAGTCCCTGCGCAAGGCGCCCCGGTCCACCTGGACCGGGGCGCCTTCCATTTTTAAGACGTCAGGATGCCGCTGCAGGCACAGGAGTGTTGCCGGCAGCGGCATGCGCGGGATCGAGGACCTCGATCCCGCCGGGCGTCACCAGCACCACCCGCGCGGAGGCGATGTCGTAAAACAGCCCGGTCGCCTGGACGGTGCCGGCCGCCAGGGCCGGGCCCACCAGGGGGTGGCTTTCCAGTTTGGCCAGTTGAACGGCCACGTTGACCATTCCCAGCTGGTCGAGGCGGCAGTAGCCTGCCCCGGCTGCCGCCAGCGCCACGGGATGCCCGGCCACCAGTTCGCGGTAGCTGGGCCGGGCGTGGTCCAGCCAGGCCTCGAAACCGGTGCCCAGCGCAGCGTTTCCCGTTCCGCCGGCATCGTCGAAGAGGGCCTTCATGGCGCCGCAGTTCGAATGCCCGCAGATGACAATCGAATCCACGTCCAGGCCCTTGACCGCGAAGGAAAGCGCAGAATCGATGGAGGCATCCTGGCCGTCGTGGCACACCACGTTGCCGATGTTCCGGAGCGTCAGCAGGTCACCCGGTCCGCTGCTGGTGATGAGGTTCGGGTTGACCCTGGAGTCCACGCAGGCAACAAAGAGGGTGTCCGGGTTCTGGCTGTCCGCCAGGTCCTGCACCAGTGGCTTGACCTGGTCCGCAAAGCGGCGGTGGTACTTGTTGATCCCCAGCAGGATGGAGCGCAGCGGCCTGGCTGCGGCGGAACCGCCCTCAGCTGCCGCGTGGCCGGTGACAGCGGCAGCCGGCTCCTGCCACGTGGTCCGCGGCGGCAGCGGCAGCTCACGGGCTTCCTGCCGCTTGGGGGTATTGTCTGCCGCGTCCTGGAACAGGGTGTTGCCGTGTTCCTCGAGGCTGACGCTGCCGCCGGTTGCCTGGTACTGGTTCTGCCAGGCGATCAACGCCTCGCGGAATGCATGGTCCAGGTAGTCGGCGTTCATCTCCACCACCATCTGATGGCCTTCCGGGACTGCCTGCAGGACCCGGTTGAGGCGGGGCAACGCGAAGAAGCTGCAGGAGCCGGCAATGGTGATCCGCCAGGCGGCGTCTGGGCCGGCAGGCTGGTGGGCCTTGATCTCGGCCCGGAGCACCCGCCACAGTACGCTTGCCGCGGCAAGGGCCAGGCCGATGATCACACCCTCGAGCAGGTTGAGGAACACCACGCACAGCAACGTCACGGCGTAGACCAGCAGGTCACCGGTGCGCAGGCTGGTCCGGATGTCCGCCACCTTGATCAGCCGCGCCCCGATCACCACCAGGAGTCCGGCGAGGACCGACAACGGAATCAGTTGGATCAGTCCGGCGAAGAGGGCCGAGAAAGCCAGGATCCAGATGCCGTGCAGCACGGCCGAGGAACGGGTCCGGGCGCCGGCCTCGACGTTGGTGGCGCTCCGGACGATCACGCCCGTTACGGGCAGGCCGCCAAGCGATCCGGAAACAATGTTGGCTGCGCCCTGGCCCACCAGTTCCCTGTTGAGGTTGGTGCGGGGCCCGTTCTGCATCTTGTCGACGGCGACGGCGGACAGCAGGGATTCGATGCTGGCGATCAGGGCCATGGAGAGCACGGCAAACGCAATGGTCCGCCAGTTGCCGTCCGGAAGTTCCGGCAGCGCCACGGCGTCGAAAATTGATCCGTTAAAGGAAATCCGTTCCAGGCCTGGCGCCAGTGCCACGGAGAGGGCGGTGCCGGCGGTGACTGCGGCAAGCGGACCGGGAATGCGGCGGATGGCAGGCGGAAGGTATTTCCAGCCCAGCAGGATGCCGATGACAGCAAGGCCCAGCAGTGCGGCATGGATTTCGAGTCCGGTGATGGCGGCCGGAAGTGATGCGAGGTTTTCCAGGGCCGAGCCGGCCGGCTGGGCGCCCAGCAGGACCTGGAGCTGCTGCAGGATGATGGTGATGCCGATCCCCGCCAGCATCGCCTTGACCACTACGGGGGACACCGCCAGCGCTGCCCGGCCCACCCGGCTGATGCCCAGCAGGAGCTGGACGATGCCTGCAGCTGCGGTGATGGCGCAGGTGGCCTGCCAGCCGAACTGGTCCACCAGGCCCGCCACGATCACTGTCAGTCCGGCGGCAGGCCCGCTGACCTGCAGCGGCGAGCCGCCCAGGCTGCCGGCCACGAGGCCGCCGACGGCAGCGGCGATGAGTCCGGCCATGATGGGGGCGCCGGAGGCGGCCGCGATGCCGAGGGAGAGCGGCAAGGCCACCAGGAAGACCACCAGGGACGCTGGAATGTCGGCACCCAGGTGACGCAGGAAAGCCGGCCTGCGGAGCCCGGGACGCTTGCTGCCCGGCTGGCCTGGGTTCGGCGGGCTGTGGCTGGTGGACGGGAGGTTCGAGTGACCGGGGGCCATGGATATTCCTTTGCTTGCGGGAAGGATCCATTCCACCGTAACCAGTCAGTAACGCCGAGTGACCAAAAAAGTGATCAATATGACAAGCCTGTCATATCTAGGTTGCCGAAGTAAGTTCCACGTGCCGCAGTAGGGTTTTTCCATGGGACAACTGATGGTGGTAACGGGTGCCGGACGGGGATTCGGCCGTGCCTGCGCCGAAGAATTCAGCGCACAGGGCTGGGACGTGGTGGCGGTGGTCAGGTCGGCCCAGGGGCTGGAACCGTTCGACGGCGGCATCACCGTCGTCGAGCACAACGTCACGGCCGATCCCGCAGGCGTTTTCCGGGAGGCGCTGGGTGGGCGTGGCGTGGACCTGCTGGTCAACAACGCCGCGCAGGGTGCCCCGCGCGGCGGGGTCCGCGATGTGGATCCGGACCTGCTGCTGGCAAGCCTCGATACCAACGTGGCGGGGCCGCTCCGGCTGGTGCAGGAACTGCTGCCGGCCCTGCAGTTGACTCCCGCGCCTCTCATTATCAACGTCAGCTCGCGGCTGGGCTCCCTGTCCCGGCAGGCCGCCGGGCACTACGTCCACCTGGGCACCAGCTATGCGTACCGCGTCTCGAAGGCCGGGCAGAACATGCTGACCATCTCCCTGGCCAATGAACTCGGTGGCTCAGTCCGATGCTGGGCAGTTCACCCGGGCCAACTTGCCACGGCCATGGGTGTTCCCGGGGCGTCGAAGCTGCCGGCAACGGCCGCCGTCGAACTTCTCAAGCTGGTGGAAAGCGGCGACCCGGCTCCCCTGCGGTTCTGCGCGCTGGGCGGAGCCGACCTCGAATGGTGATGCCGGGCCGTAAAGTTGCCGGCTAACCTGCCATCACGGCGGGGCCGACGAACGGGTCAACGGCCAGGGCGATAAACAGCAGGGTGAGGTAGCTGATGGAGCCGTGGAACACCTTCATGGCGCGCTTGTCCGAGATCTCCTCGTGCTGGGCGCGGTTATACAGCGAGTGCGACTCGTAGAGGAACCATGCGCCGGCCACCACGGCCGTGACGGTGTAGACCCAACCGGCCCCGCCGGCGGGAACCATCAGCAGGGAGCAGGCCACCATGGCCCAGGCATACAGCACCACCTGCACGGAGACCACCTTGGCGCCCGCGATGGCGCCAAGCATGGGGACGTTGGCGTTGCGGTAATCCTCGCCGTAGCGCATGGACAGCGGCCAGTAGTGGGGCGGCGTCCACAGGAAGATGACCATAAACAGGATGATGGCGGGCCATTCCACCGAGTTGGTCACTGCCGCCCAGGCGATGACAACGGGGAAACAGCCGGCGGCACCGCCCCAGACGATGTTCTGGGCCGTGCGCCGTTTCAGGATGATGGTGTAGATGACCACATAGAAGAAGATGGCCGCGAGCCCCAGCCAGGCGGACAGGGGGTTGGCGCCGAACCACAGGATGGCGATGGCCGCGGCGCCCAAAAGCCAGGCAAAAACCAAAGCCTCGCGCGGGGTCACCTCACCGGTGACCAGGGGCCGCTTTTCGGTCCGGTGCATCAGTTTGTCGATGTCGCGGTCGATGTAGCAGTTGAAGGCGCCGGCACTGCCCGCGGCGAAAGCGCCACCCACCAGGGTGGCAAGGATCAAACCGATGGAGGGAAAGCCGCGCTCGGCGTAGATCATGGTGGGAAGTGTGCTCACCAGGAGCAGCTCGATCACGCGGGGCTTGGTGAGGGCGAGATACGCCTTGGCCTTACGGGCAAACCCAGGGCCCGTGGTCCCGGATGCTTTCAGCGGCGTATCGGTTGTGCTCACGGTGGCAGTCACCCGTTCTGTGTGGCAGTTCTGTCTGGCAATGCAGCTCATGTCCGGCGGCCGGCCCGTCCGCGCACCCGCAGCTTCAACCGGCGATCCGCAAACAGCCGGATTCCGGCCCGGACGTTGACGTCCGCTGACTGGAATTGGCCTCCCCTCATCATAGCGTGCCGGAACCCGCCGCCAGTCCGGCTGATATGCGGTGATGATCGCTCACGTGCCAATTCGAGCAGATTAACTCAACCTCACAGCAGGGCCATTCATAAAAGGGGAAATAGCGTCCACAACGTGAGATTTTTCCGATTTCCGGCGCGCGGGCGGGCTAAGCTGTCACCAGATCAGCGCGCGGCAGGAATGCCTTGGAAAACGCATTCCATGCCGGTTCGCGGCTGAGTGATAGATAACGTTTCGATGGTGAACGGCTGGTACACACCGCAGCGGGCGCCACACGGCGTGCCCCTGACCGGATCCGGTGTACCACCTGCCATCAGCACAGAGAGGGGCCCGGTTTTCGTGCCACATTTGGAAGAGCAAGAACTGTCATGGACCAGCTTGGACCAGCGCGCCGTGGACACCGTCCGCGTACTTGCCGCTGATGCAGTGGAGAAGGTGGGCAACGGCCACCCCGGAACGGCGATGAGCCTGGCCCCGGCCGCTTACCTCCTGTTCCACAAACTGATGCGCCACGATCCCCGGAACCCGGACTGGCTGGGCCGCGACCGCTTCATCCTGTCACCCGGCCATACGTCGCTGACCCTTTACATCCAGCTGTTCCTCTCCGGCTACGGCCTGGAACTGAAGGACCTCGAGGCGCTGCGCACCTGGGACTCGCTGACCCCGGGCCACCCCGAGTACAAGCACACCGCCGGCGTGGAGATCACCACCGGTCCGCTGGGCCAGGGCCTGGCCTCCTCCGTGGGCTTCGCCTACTCCCAGCGCCGCCAACGCGGTCTCTTCGACGCCGACGCCGCCCCGGGCACCAGCCCGTTCGACCACACCATCTGGGTCATCGCCTCGGACGGCGACCTCCAGGAAGGCGTCACCGCGGAGGCATCCTCCCTTGCCGGCCACCAGGAACTGGGCAACCTTGTTGTTGTCTACGATGAGAACCACATCTCCATCGAGGACGACACCGACATCTCCTTCACCGAGGATGTCCTGAAACGCTACGAGGCCTACGGCTGGCACACCCAGCGCGTTGACTGGACCAAGACCGGCGAATACGTCGAAGACGTCCAGGAGCTGTACACGGCACTGCTGGCCGCGAAGGCCGAGACCTCAAAGCCGTCCATCATCTCGCTGCGGACCATCATCGGCTACCCGGCCCCGAAGAAGCAGAACACCGGCAAGATCCACGGTTCCGCGCTGGGCGCAGAGGAAGTCGCAGGCCTCAAGGAGGTACTGGGCTTTGATCCCGCCAAGTCCTTCGACGTGGACCAGGACGTCCTGGCACACGCCCGCTCCGTTGTGGACCGCGGCGCAGCAGCGCACAAGGAATGGGAAGAGTCCTTCAACGCCTGGCAGGCAGCCAACCCGGAGGGTGCAGCACTCCTGCAGCGCATCGAGTCCAAGGAACTTCCCGACGGCGTCGACGCGGCACTGCCTGTCTTCCCGGCCGGCAAGGACGTTTCCACCCGCGCCGCCTCCGGCAAGGTACTGAACGCACTGGGTCCGGTCCTGCCGGAACTCTGGGGCGGCTCCGCCGACCTCGCCGAGTCCAACAACACCACGATTGAAGGCTCTCCGTCCTTCATCCCGGCGTCCAAGCAGACCGACGCCTGGTCCGGAAACCCCTACGGCCGGGTGCTGCACTTCGGCATCCGTGAGCACGCCGCCGCAGCAATCGTCAACGGCATCAGCCTGCACGGCAAGACCCGCGCCTTCTCCGGTACGTTCCTGATCTTCAGTGACTACCAGCGGCCCGCCATCCGCCTCGGCGCCCTGATGGGGGCCTCATCCCTGTACGTATGGACGCACGACTCAATCGGCCTGGGTGAGGACGGCCCCACCCACCAGCCCGTGGAACAGCTCGCCACCCTGCGCGCCATTGTGGGCCTGGACGTTGTCCGCCCCGGTGACGCCAACGAGGTATCCATTGCCTGGAAGACCATGCTGGAAAACCACGCCAACCCGGCCGGCATTGTCCTGACCCGGCAAAACATCCCCACCTGGGAACGCGGCGAAGGTGCAGCCGACGGCGACGTCTTCGGTTCCGCCGCAGGCACCGCCAAGGGCGGCTACGTCCTCGCCGAAGCCAGCCGGGACGGTGCCACCGTTCCCGCCGACGTTGTCCTCATCGGCACCGGTTCCGAGGTCCAGCTGGCCGTCCAGGCCCGCGAGGCACTCCAGGCGGAAGGCATCGCCGCCCGCGTTGTGTCCATGCCGTGCGTCGAATGGTTCAACAAGCAGGACGCCGCCTACCGCGAATCCGTCCTGCCTGCTGACGTCAAGGCACGCGTCTCCGTCGAGGCCGGCCTTTCGCTGGGCTGGAAGGAATTCGTTGGCGACGCCGGGCGTTCCATCTCGCTCGAGCACTACGGCGCATCCGCCGACTACAAGCGCCTTTTCCAGGAGTTCGGCATCACCGCGGAAGCAGTAGCTGCCGCCGCCAAGGACTCCCTCTCCGGCCTCCAGGCCTGAACCCGAATTTAGGAGAAACAACAATGACTACTCCCACACAGCAGCTGTCCGACGCCGGCGTTTCGATCTGGCTCGATGACCTGTCCCGCGGCCGCCTGGACACGGGCACCCTCCGCAAGCTCATCGAAGAGAAGAACGTGGTGGGTGTGACCACCAACCCGTCGATCTTCCACGCCGCCATCACCGCCGGCACCGACTACGACGGCACCATCGCCGCGCAGGCAGCCGCCGGTTCCAGCGTCGAGGAAACCATCTTCGAAATCACCACCACCGACGTAGCCGACGCCTGCGACCTGTTCGCCCCCGTCGCCGCCGCGACCAAGGGTGTTGACGGCCGTGTCTCCATCGAGGTGGACCCCCGCCTGGCCTGGGATACCGCCGGCACCATTGCCGAGGCCAAGAACCTCTACAAGAAGGTCAACAAGGACAACGTCCTGATCAAGATCCCCGCCACCCTTGAAGGCCTCGAAGCCATCACGGCCACCCTGGCAGAGGGCATCAGCGTCAACGTGACCCTGATCTTCTCCCTGGAGCGTTACCGCGCCGTCATCAACGCCTTCCAGGCCGGCCTGGAACAGGCCAAGGAAAACGGCCACGACCTCTCGAAGATCCACTCCGTGGCGTCCTTCTTCGTCTCCCGCGTCGACTCCGAAATCGACAAGCGCCTCGACGCCCTCGGCACCGATGAAGCGAAGGCCCTCAAGGGCAAGGCCGGCGTGGCCAACGCCCGCCTGGCCTACCAGGTCTACGAGGAACTCTTCAGCACCGAGCGCTGGGCGCTCCTCGCCGAAGCCGGCGCACTCCCCCAGCGTCCGCTGTGGGCCTCCACCGGCGTGAAGGACCCGGCCTACCCGGACACCCTCTACGTCACCGAACTGGTGGCCGCCGGCGTTGTGAACACCATGCCGGAGAAGACCCTTGACGCCAGCTTCGACCACGGCGTTGTCACTGGTGACACCATCACCGGCACCTACGCGGAAGCGAACGGCGTCCTGGACGCCCTCGAAGGCCTCGGCATCTCCTACAACGAGGTTGTGGCCCTTCTGGAATCGGAAGGCCTGGACAAGTTCGTGGCCAGCTGGAAGGAACTGCTGGCCGACGTCGAAGGCGCCCTCGCCGCTGCACGGAAGGCTTCCTAGTCCCCTATGAGTACTCTCAGCTACGACGCCACCGGCGCTGCCCGGCAGGCTCTTGAACAGCACCTCCCCTCCCTGGTGGCGGACCGCATCGCCACCAGGATCTTCGCCAAGGACCACACCCTTTGGGGTCCCGACGCCGAAGCCGAGTCGGCCGTCAGGCTCGGCTGGGTGGAAGCCGCCACTGTCTCGCAGGCCCTGGTGCCGGCCATCCTGGAACTCCGGGACGCCCTGCGCGCCGAAGGCGTGACCCGCATCGTGCTTTGCGGCATGGGCGGCTCCTCGCTGGCGCCCGAGGTCATTGCCGGCACCGCCGGCGTCGAGCTGACAGTGCTTGACAGCACCGACCCTGACCAGGTCCGCGCCGCACTGGCCGACCGCCTTGCCCACACCGCCATTGTGGTTTCCTCCAAGTCCGGGTCGACGCTGGAAACCGACTCCCAGCGCCGCATCTTCGAGCACGCCTTCACCGAGGCGGGCCTGGACGCCAAGAGCCGGATCATCATTGTCACCGACCCCGGCTCCCCGCTGGACAAGTCCTCCCGCGAAGCCGGCTACCGTGCCGTCTTCAACGCGGACCCCAACGTGGGCGGCCGCTACTCGGCGCTGACGGCTTTCGGTCTGGTCCCCTCCGGCCTGGCCGGTGTGGACATCCAGAAGTTCCTGGACGAAGCCGAGGAAGCCGCAGAAATCCTCAACGATGACGCGGCTGGGAACATTGGACTCGCGTTGGGCGCTGCCCTCGGCGGCACCAGTCCGCTGCGCAACAAGATCGTCATCGCGGAGGACGGCTCCGGCATTGTGGGCTTCGCTGACTGGGCCGAACAGCTCATCGCCGAATCCACCGGCAAGCTGGGCACCGGCGTGCTTCCGGTAGTGGCCGGACCCGCATCCCCCGAGGCCGGCTCCGGCGCCCCCGACGTCCTGGTGGTGCGCCTGGTGGCTGCTGATGCCGACGTCGAACCCGGCGCCAACGAGGTGGCCATCGCCGGCGGCCTGGCCAGCCAGATGATGGTCTGGGAATTCGCCACGGCCGTGGCCGGCCGCCTGCTGGGCATCAACCCCTTCGACCAGCCGGACGTTGAGGCCGCCAAGGTGGCAGCCCGCGGCCTCCTGGACGCGCAGCCCGAACCCACGCCGGCGGCCTTCGTGGACGGGTCCATTGAGGTCCGGGGCGGTGACTGGCTCGGCGACGCAACTACTGCGGAGGCAGCCGTCACGGCACTGCTCGGCACGTTGGATGACGACAGCTACCTCAGTGTCCAGGCCTACTTCGACCGGCTTGCCTTTGCGCAGCTCGAAGGCGTGCGGGACGAGCTGGCAGCCGTCAGCGGCCGGCCGGTCACGTTCGGCTGGGGACCGCGGTTCCTGCACTCCACCGGCCAGTTCCACAAGGGCGGACCCGCGATCGGCGTGTTCCTCCAGGTCACTGCCGCCGAAGCGGAGGACCTGGCCATTCCGGACCGTCCGTTCACGTTCGGGGAACTGATCTCCGCGCAGGCCGCAGGCGACGCCCAGGTCCTCGCGGAGCACGGCCGGCCCGTGCTCCGCCTGCACCTGACAAACCGTGCCGCCGGTGTGGCGCAGCTGCAGGACATCGTCGCTGCACTGTCCGCCCGGGCATCCGCTACCGAAAGCTAAGGCGCAAAAGCAACCATGCCAGAAACTGAATTCGGCCGGAAAACCGCGGGCCGGGGGCGTAATCCGCTCCGGGACCCGCGGGACCGGCGTTTGAACCGGATTGCCGGGCCGTCCTCCCTGGTGCTCTTCGGAGTCACCGGCGACCTTGCCCGTAAAAAGCTCATGCCGGCTGTGTATGACCTTGCCAACCGGGGGCTGTTGCCGCCCAGCTTCGCGCTGGTGGGCTTCGCCCGGCGCGAGTGGGACAAGGAGGACTTCGCCGCGGAGGTGAAGGCCTCCGTGCAGGCGTACGCCCGTACGCCGTTTGACGAGGCAGTATGGAACCAGCTGTCCGAGGGCATCCGGTTTGTGCAGGGCGAGTTCGACGACGACGACGCTTTCGAGCGCCTGGGTGAAACCATCGACGAACTCGATGAGCAGCGCGGAACACGCGGCAACCACGCCTTTTACCTGTCCATCCCGCCCAAGGCCTTCGAACAGGTCTGCCGGCAGCTGTCCAAGCACGGGCTGGCGCAGGCAGACGGCGACAAGTGGCGCCGCGTGGTCATCGAGAAGCCGTTCGGCCACGACCTGGAATCGGCCCGCCAGCTGAACGACATCGTCGAGTCCGTCTTCCCGGCGGACGCTGTTTTCCGGATCGACCACTACCTGGGCAAGGAAACCGTCCAGAACATCCTGGCGCTGCGGTTCGCGAACCAGCTCTTCGAACCACTGTGGAACTCCAACCACGTGGACCACGTCCAGATCACCATGGCCGAGGACATCGGCACGGGCGGCCGGGCAGGGTATTACGACGGCGTGGGCGCGGCCCGCGACGTGATCCAGAACCACCTGCTGCAGCTGCTGGCCCTGACCGCGATGGAGGAGCCCATCTCCTTCAACGCCGATGACCTGCGCGCCGAGAAGGAAAAGGTCCTGGCCGCGGTCAAGCTGCCTGCCGACCTGTCGCAGCACTCAGCCCGCGGCCAGTTCGCCGGCGGCTGGCAGGGTGGTGAGCAGGTCCAGGGGTACCTGGAGGAGGAGGGCATTCCCGCCGATTCCACCACGGAAACCTTCGCGGCGATCCGGGTGGACATCCACACCCGCCGCTGGGCAGGTGTGCCGTTCTACCTGCGTGCAGGCAAACGCCTGGGCCGCCGCGTGACGGAAATCGCAGTGGTCTTCAAACGCGCGCCCAACCTGCTGTTCCGCGACCATGGCGAGGACGACTTCGGCCAGAACGCTGTCGTCATCCGGGTCCAGCCCGACGAGGGCGTCACCATCCGCTTCGGCTCGAAGGTCCCGGGCACGCAGACGGAAGTCCGCGACGTCACCATGGACTTCGGCTACGGACACTCGTTCACCGAATCCAGCCCGGAAGCGTACGAGCGGTTGATCCTGGACGTGCTCCTGGGTGAACCGCCGCTGTTCCCGCGGCATCAGGAAGTGGAACTGTCCTGGAAGATCCTTGACCCGTTCGAGGAATACTGGGCGGAACTGAACGAACAGCCCGAGCCGTACGCTCCCGGCAGCTGGGGCCCTGCCTCCGCCGACGAGCTGCTGGCCCGTGACGGACGAACCTGGAGAAGGCCATGATTGTAGACCTGCCGGACACCACCACCTCAAAGGTCTCCAAGAAGATCATGTCCCTGCGCGAGCAGGGCGGCGTGATTGCGCTGGGCCGGGTGCTCACCCTGGTGGTGGTCACCAAGTCCGGGCTGGAGGAGGAAGCCATCGAGGCGGCCAACGAGGCCAGCCGCGAACACCCGTGCCGCATCATTGTGCTTGCCGACGCCGGGTCGGACGCCAAGGACAGGCTCGACGCGCAGATCCGCGTGGGCGGCGACGCCGGAGCCTCGGAAGTAATTGTGCTCCGCGGCTACGGCGAACTGTCGCACGAAAGCGAATCCCTGGTCGCAGCACTGCTGCTCCCGGACGCGCCGATTGTGGCCTGGTGGCCGCACGGCGCCCCGGAAAACGCGTGCGAGACCTCCATCGGGAAAATCGCGCACCGCCGGATCACGGACTCTGCCAACGAACCGGACCCGCAGGCCGCCCTGGAGATTATCCGGGCCACCTATAAGGCCGGCGACACGGACCTGGCCTGGACCCGGCTCACCAACTGGCGCATCCAGCTCGCGGCAGTCCTGGACCAGGTGGATTCCTCGCCGGTTACGGCTGTTGCCGTCGAAGGAGCCTCCGACTCCCCCAGCACCCTCCTGCTGGCAGCCTGGCTCACGTTGACCCTGGACGCTCCGGTCACCATTGTGGCCGACCCCGCCGGCACCGGCATCCGCAGGGTCCGGCTCAGCCGGCAGAGCGGCGACGTGCAGCTCTTCCGTCCCGGCCTGTCCGTGGCGGAACTGACCCAGCCGGGCCAGCCGGCCCAACGGATCTCCCTCCCCCGCCGCAGCCTCCGCGACTGCCTGGCAGAGGAGCTTCGCCGGCTCGACCCCGACGAAGTGTTCGGCGAAGTGATTACTATTGGACTGCCACGTACCAATCTAAGGAGCGTCCGACCCAGTGAGCGTTGATCCACGAGTAAGCATTCATCCTGATTCGTCCGTCCTGATGGCAGCCATCGCCGCGCGTCTTATCACCAAGCTTGTTGACGTCCAGGACAAATACGGTGAAGCCACCGTGGTCCTGACCGGGGGCACTGTGGGCATCGGTACGCTGAAGGCTGTTGCTGACTCGCCGGCGGCCCCGGCCGTCGACTGGTCCAGGGTCAACTTCTGGTGGGGCGATGAGCGTTTTGTCGCCTCCGGTGATCCGGAGCGGAACGCCCAGCAGGCCTTCGACGCGCTGTTGTCCCACATCCCGGTGGACCCGGCCCGGGTCCACGCTCCGGGTTCCTCAGACGACTTCGGCAGCGTCGAGGAGGCCGCAGCGGACTACGCCCGCCAGCTGGCTGAAGCGGCGGCAGCCGAGCACGCTGCAGATATGTCCGATGACCGGCCGGAGCATCCTTCGGTGCTGCCGCGCCTGGACGTGGTCCTGCTGGGTGTTGGCCCCGACGCACACGTTGCCTCCCTGTTCCCTGAGCAGGGCGGCATCCGCGAGAAGGTCGGCACCGTTATTGCCGTACACAACTCACCGAAGCCGCCGCCGTTGCGGGTTTCCCTGATCCTGCCGGCCATCAACACCGCATCCGAGGTGTGGATGGTGGTGGCCGGCGAGGACAAGGCAGGCGCCGTGGGCCTGGCCCTTGCGGGTGCCAATCCCATCCAGGTTCCGGCTGCAGGGCCGCGGGGCACCTCGCGGACCCTGTGGCTCATCGATGAGAATGCGGCCTCACGGGTCCCGCAGCAGCTCGTCCGGAAGGACGCCGCGGGCGCGTAGCTTTTCCAACGCTCCGGCCAGGACGTCTTCGGCGTCCTGGCCGGAGCGTCGCTCTTTAACGTATTCGAGGTGGGTTTTGTAGCCGTCGTCGGCCGCGTCGGCCATGGCTGCCGCCTGGCCGTCCCTTGACGCCGTGGCCCCGCATCTGCGGCAATCCCAGACGGCAGGGATCTGGTCCTCCGGCAGGCGCAGGAAAACCGGCTGGGTTTCGTGGCCTGAGACGCACCAATACGATACCCGCATGCGGGGCAAGGGGCTGCCCGGCGAGTCCCCGGACTGGAGGCTGGAGCCGCTGCCTGCCGTGACACCGGCGCGGGTGCCCCGAAATCCTGAGCCTGGATGGACCATGGGAACTCCTGACTGGCAACGGGTGCCGGTAGGCAGGCAGGGCTGCTTAACCAAAAAAACTGTGGCCGTCGGTAACCGACAGCCACAGTTTAGTTTGGATGGACCCGCGGCGGGAGTGCCGCCGCGTAATCCTTGCCTGAAGCTTTGCTCAGGAGTCGCCGGCTCCGCTGAACCGCATGATCAGGCCAAGGCCGATGATCACCACGCCCCAGGTCACGCCGAGGACCACGGTAAACCTGTTGAGGTTCCGTTCCGCTACGCCCGAGGAGCTCAGCCCTGAGCTCATGCCGCCGCCGAACATATCCGACATACCGCCACCGCGTCCCTTGTGAAGGAGGATGAGCAGTGTCAGCAGGAGGCTGGTGATGCCCAGGAGGATCTGCAGAATGACATGAAGAACGTCCACGACGGCCTTTCAGGAAGTTGGGATTGCGGGAGCGGGGGTGCTGACGGACTAGTCCGTCACCAGGTGACTCTCGAACCTGACAATATTAGCAAACTCGGCGGGGTCAAGGCTGGCGCCACCCACGAGCAGGCCGTCCACATCCGTTTCCTGCAGGATGGCTGCCGCGTTGTTGGCCTTTACGGAGCCGCCGTACAGCAGGCGGGTCTTGGCTGCCACGTCGGCGCCGAAGAGCTTTTCCAGTTCGGTCCGGATGGCAGCACAGAGTTCCTGTGCGTCGCCGGGGCCGGCGACCTCGCCGGTGCCAATGGCCCAAACGGGTTCGTAGGCGATGACGAGTTCGGCGGCCTGCTCGTTGGTGAGCCCGGCAACACCGGCGCGTACCTGGTCAAGCGTGTGTTCCACGTGGGTGCCGGCCTGGCGGATTTCCAGGCCCTCACCGGCGCACAGCACGGGGGTCACGCCGTGCTTGAACGCGGCCTTGACCTTGGCGTTGAGGACTTCGTCCGTTTCGTTGTGGATGGTGCGGCGTTCGCTGTGGCCCACCAGGACATAAGAGCAGCCCAGCTTGGCAAGGAACGCGCCGGAGATGTCTCCGGTGTAGGCGCCGGAATCGAACTGGGACAGGTCCTGGCCGCCGTAGGCAACGTCGAGGTCGTCGCCCTGCACCAGGGTCTGGACGCCGCGGAGGTCGGTGAACGGCGGGAAGACGGCAACCTCGACGCGGTTGTAGTCGTGCTTGGCGTCGGAGAGGGTCCAGGCGAGTTTCTGCAGGAGCGTGATGCCCTGGACGTGGTCCATGTTCATTTTCCAGTTGCCCGCAATGAAGGGCTTACGGTCAAAGGCGCCGTTTGTTGACGTAGTCACGTGTTCTCCAAAAGTCGTTAATAAGTGTTTGGCCGGCAGGCTGCGGGAGCAGCCTGCCGGCCGGCGGACTGTGCAGTCCGGTACTGCTAGCGGTCCAGGACGCTCAGTCCCGGCAGGTCCTTGCCCTCAAGGTATTCCAGGCTGGCGCCGCCACCGGTGGAGATGTGGCCAAACTGGTCGTCAGCGAATCCCAGCGTACGGACGGCCGCGGCGGAATCGCCGCCGCCAACCACGGTGAACGCTTCGGTCTCGGTCAGGGCCTTGGCCACGGCACGGGTGCCGGCGGCGAAGGCGTCGAACTCAAAGACGCCCATGGGCCCGTTCCAGAAGACCGTTTTGGCCCCGGCAATGCGGGCAGCAAAAGCGGCGGCGGAATCGGGTCCGATGTCCAGGCCGATGCCTTGGCTGCCGAAGCTGCTGGCCTCAATGGCGTCTGCTGCCACGGTTTCGTGTGCCGCATCGGCGGCGAACTTCTCCGCCACCACAACGTCTGTGGGCACCACGAACTCGGTGCCGGCGTCGGCTGCGCGCTTGAGGTAGTCCTGGACCACGGGGATCTGGTCCTTCTCGAGCAGGCTGCCGGCCACCTTATGCCCGGCTGCTGCCAGGAACGTGAACAGCATGCCGCCGCCCACCAGGATGGTGTCAGCCTTGCCCAGCAGGTTTTCGATCACGGCGAGTTTGTCCGAGACCTTCGAGCCGCCAAGAACCACCACGTAGGGGCGCTGGGTGTCGGCCGTCAGTTTGCGCAGCACCTCGACCTCGGTGTGGACCAGGTCGCCGAGGTACGACGGCAGCCGGGTGGCGACGTCGTACACGCTGGCGTGCCTGCGGTGCACAGCCCCGAAGGCGTCATCGACATACGCGCCGTTGCTGCCGGTCAGCGCGACAAGCTCATCAGCGAAGGCTCCGCGTTCGGCGTCGTCCTTGCTGGTTTCGCGGGCGTCGAACCGGACGTTCTCCAAAACCAGCGCTTCGCCGTCCTGCAGCGCCGCAGCTCCTTCCCGTGCGGAGTTGCCCACGGTGTCCGCGGCCAGCGTCACCGGGAAGTCCGCAAGTTCCGCCAGGCGGTCCACTGCGGGCTTGAGGGAGTACTTGTCCTCGGGTGCGCCTTTGGGGCGGCCAAGGTGGGCTGTAACCAGCACGCGGGCACCGGCGTCCGTGAGCTTTGCCAGCACCGGGAGGGACGCCTTGATGCGTCCGTCGTCAGTCACGGCAGAGCCGTCGAGCGGCACATTCATGTCACTTCGAACCAGAATGTACCGCCCGCGGACACCTTCAGCGATGAGGTCGTTGAGGGTGTTTGATGTCATGTGTCTAACCCTAGCCCAGCTTGGATGCGACGAGCTCCGTGAGGTCAACGAGGCGGTTTGAGTAGCCCCATTCGTTGTCGTACCAGGAAACAACCTTGACCTGGTTGCCGATCACCTTGGTCAGGCCGGAGTCGAAGATGGACGACGCCGGGTCCCCCACGATGTCCGAGGACACGATGGGCTCGTCGGTGTAGGTCAGGAAACCCTGGAGTTCCTCGGACTCGGAAGCGCGCTTGAGGGCGGCGTTGACTTCCTCGACGGTGGTTTCGCGGCCGACGGTGACGGTGAGGTCAGTGGCGGAACCGGTGGGTACGGGAACGCGGATGGCGTAGCCGTCCAACTTGCCCTTGAGCTCCGGCAGGACCAGGCCGATGGCCTTGGCTGCACCGGTGGAGGTGGGGACCATGTTGATGGCGGCGGCGCGGGCGCGGCGCAGGTCGCTGTGGGGTCCGTCCTGCAGGTTCTGGTCCGCGGTGTAGGCGTGCACGGTGGTCATCAGGCCGCGTTCGATGCCGAACTCGTCGTTGATGACCTTGGCCAGCGGGCCGAGGCAGTTCGTGGTGCAGGAAGCGTTCGAGATGATGTGGTGCGTGGCGTTGTCGTACAGGCCGTGGTTCACACCCATCACAATGGTGATGTCTTCATCGGACGCCGGGGCGGAAATGAGGACCTTCTTGGCGCCGGCATCGATGTGCTTCTGCGCGGCCGCGGCCTTGGTGAAGAAGCCGGTGGACTCGATGACGATGTCCACGCCCAGCTCGCCCCAGGGCAGGTTGGCGGGATCGCGCTCAGCCAGGACCTTGATGACGTTGCCGTTGACGACGATGTTGCCGTCCTTGACTTCGATGGTTTCCTTCAGCCGGCCGCCGACGGAATCGTACTTGAGCAGGTGGGCCAGCGCTTCGGGGCTGGTGAGGTCGTTGACTGCAACGATCTCAAGGTCCGCGCCCTGGGCCAGTGCTGCGCGGAAGTAGTTGCGGCCAATACGGCCGAAGCCGTTGATACCAATACGGGTCGTCACGTTGTTTCAGTCTCCTTGGTGCTTTGTGAAGCACTACTAGTTGAGCGGGCGTTCAAGCCAACTAACAGATCCCGCACGCCATTGGGCAGAGATGATTTACAGATCGGAGGGCGACCAGCCTCATTGCTGAAGGCTAACCGCCTTCCGTGACCTATCTTACGTTTAATTGGGTCCGCCCCCGCAAGTGCAGGGGCGGACCGTCCACATCCCGGCCTTAAAGCACCGGATTGTGAGGTTTGTTACACGAATGTGTAGCAGGGATCACTACGGGAGGGTGATCAGGCCCGTTGCATTCGTGCGTGCTGCTTCGAAGCGCTTGGCGACGTCGGCCCAGTTCACGATGTTCCAGAAGGCCTTCACGTAGTCGGCTTTGACGTTGACGTAGTCCAGGTAGAAGGCGTGCTCCCACATGTCCAGCATCAGCAGCGGGGTGGTGCCGAGCGCCACGTTGCCCTGCTGGTCGTAAAGCTGCTCGATGACCAGGTTGCCGCCGATGGGCTCGTAGGCCAGGAAGCCCCAGCCGGATCCCTGCAGGCCAAGGGCTGCTGCGGAGAACTGGGCGCGGAAGGCGTCGAAGGAGCCGAAGGCGTCGTCGATGGCTGCTGCCAGCTCACCTTCGGGCTTGTCGCCGCCGTCCGGGGACAGGTTGTTCCAGAAGACGGAGTGGTTGACGTGGCCGCCGGTGTGGAAGGCCAGGTCCTTGGAGAGCCGGTTGATGTTGGCGAAGTCGCCCTTTTCGCGGGCTTCTGCCAGCTGCTTCAGGGCGTTGTTGGCGCCGGCCACGTAGGCAGCGTGGTGCTTGCTGTGGTGCAGCTCCATGATCCGCGCGGAAATGTGCGGTTCCAGTGCTGCGTAGTCGTAGCTGAGTTCCGGCAATACGTACTCGGTCACAAAATCCTCCAATATCGTGGACTCTCGGTCCGGTTTCTACTTCTTGGATTGTGCATCCGGGCGTCAGGCGCCCGGAAACTTGCGGCGGTGGCGTTCCAGTGACGAAAGCCGCTCCCCTTGGCCTAACCTGCAGCCGGGGCCGGATATTTCCGTCACGCCATTTCCGATTCTAGGGGGCGCTCACTCGTCCAGCATTTCGGGCGTCACATTGGCGTCCGTACCGGGAATGCCCAGGTCCTGGGCGCGTTTGTCCGCCATGGCCAGCAGGCGCCTGATCCGGCCCGCGATGGCGTCCTTGGTCATTGCCGGGTCAGCCAGTCGTCCCAGTTCGTCAAGGCTTGCCTGCTTGTGGGCCACCCTGAGTTCGCCGGCGTATTTGAGGTGGTCCGGGACATCGTCACCAAGGATTTCCAGGGCCCGGTCCACGCGGGCGCCGGCGGCCACGGCGGCCTGGGCGGAGCGGCGGAGGTTGGCGTCGTCAAAGTTGGCCAGCCGGTTGGCGGTGGCGCGGACTTCCTTGCGCATCCTGCGTTCTTCCCAGACCATCAGGGCGTCGTGGGCGCCCATCCGGGTCAGCAGCGCGGCGATAGTGTCGCCGTCACGGATCACCACCCGGTCAACGCCCCGCACTTCGCGGGCTTTGGCCTGGATGTCCAGCCGCCGTGCGGCGCCAACAAGGGCCAGCGCGGACTCGGGACCGGGGCAGGTGACTTCCAGTGAGGAGGACCGGCCGGGTTCGGTGAGGGAGCCGTGGGCCAGGAACGCGCCCCGCCACACAGCTTCCGCGTCGGCCGCGGAGCCGTTGACGACGGCGGACGGCAGCCCGCGCACGGGGCGGCCACGCCCATCGAGGAGCCCGGTCTGGCGGGCCAGCGCCTCGCCGTCGCGCACTACACGCACCACGTACCGGCTGGCACGGCGAAGGCCGCCTGCTGAAACAACGATGATTTCGCTTTGGTGGCCGTACACCTCAGCGATGGCGGCCCGGAGGCGTCGGGCGGTGGACGCCAGGTCCACTTCCGCTTCGATCACGATCCGGCCGGAAATGATGTGCAGGCCGCCGGCGAAGCGGAGCATCGCCGAGACCTCAGCCTTGCGGACTGATGACTTTTTGATGTCCAGACGGGACAGTTCTTCCTTGACTGATGCTGTCAGTGCCATGGCACCTTCCTAACTGTTCCCGAAAATGTCCTGGTACGCCGTCGCCAGACGCAGCGGATCATGGACGGGCCGGCGTCCCGACGCCCCTACTTTACCCAAGACCACCTCGGCACCGATCATGCCGGCTGCTTTCTCGAACTCCTTCCGGTCCGGGACGGACGCCGGATCGGCCAGGACAACGTCCACGCTGAAGTCCGGGGCGTAACGCCGCAGCACGTGCAGGTGGTCCGCCGCACTCATGCCGGAGGTCTCCTTGGTGTCTGTGGCGAGGTTCATGGTGAGGCAGCGTTTTGCCGGCGTGTCGCAGAGGGCCTGCCGCATTTCGGGGAGCAGCAGGTGCGGCAGCACGGACGTGTACCAGGACCCCGGGCCCAGGATGACCCAGTCCGCCAGCTCAATGGCCGTAAGGGCCTCCACGCAGGCCGGTGCGTCCACGGGCAGCAGCCGGACCTGTTCCAGGGAACCTGCCACGGCGCAGCGGGCCTGGCCGCGGACGGTGTTGAGGGCCGTCTCGCCGTTCGGCGCGGTCACCCGGACATCACCTTCTATGGTGAGCGGAACGGTGGACATGGGCAGCACCTGGCCGCGGGCGCCCAGCAGGGCGCCTGCCCAGGTGAGTCCGGCCACGGCATCGCCCAGCAGTTCCCAAAGAGTCACAATCAGCAGGTTGCCCATGGCGTGCTCGTCCAGGGAGCCGCCGGTGCCTTTGCCGGGCTGGAACCGGTGCTGCATCACGTCCCGCCAGGTCCGGCCCCAGTCGGTGTCGTCGCACAGCGCGGACAGGGCCATCCGCAGGTCTCCCGGCGGGAGGACACCGTACTCTTCACGCAGGCGCCCGGAAGACCCGCCGTCGTCCGCCACCGTGACGATCGCCGTCAGTTCCGAGGTGAGCAGGCGTAAGGCGGACAGGGAGGCTGACAGCCCGTGCCCACCCCCCAGCGCCACCACGTTGGGCCCCTTGTCCTGCTGGGCTGCGGCCGAGCCGGCAGGGACGGGGACAAGCGGCAGTGCGCCCGTGAACAGTGCCATTACTCGCGGCCCAGGTCCCGGTGGGTGGTGGTCACCGTGACCCTGGGGTATTGCGCAAGTTTTTTGGAAAGCTCCACGGCGACAGCGACGGAGCGGTGCTTGCCGCCCGTGCAGCCCACGGCGATGGTGGCGTAGTGCTTGTTTTCGCGGCGGTAACCGTCCAGGACAGGCTCGAGGGCCATCACGTAGCGGTCCACGAAGTTCTTGACGCCTTCCGCTTCGAGGACGTAATCGCTGACGCCCTGGTCCAGGCCGGTCAGCGGACGCAGCTGCGGGACCCAGTGCGGGTTGGGGATGAACCGGACGTCGGCCACGTAGTTGGAGTCCACCGGCAGGCCGTACTTGAAGCCGAAACTCATCACATTCAGGCGCAGCGCCACCGGACCGGTCTCGCTGAAGAGTTCAGTGATGGCCGTGGCCAGGCCGTGCACGTTGTAACCGCTGGTATCCAGTACGACGTCGGAGCTGTCGCGCAGTTCCTGCAGCAGCTCCCGTTCGGCGGCAATACCATCAAGGATCCGGCCGCCGCCCTGCAACGGATGCGGCCGGCGGCCCTGTTCAAACCTGCGGACCAGGACGTTGTCGCTGGCATCAAGGAACAGGACGCGGAAGGCCACCCCGCTGGCGGCCAGTGCCCCCAGCGCGGCCCGGATATCCGCAAACAGGCCCTTGCTGCGGACATCGATCACCACGGCCAGCCGCGGGATGGACTGCGGGGCGTGCGAGACCAGTTCGGCCAGGGTTCCAAGCATCTGCGGCGGAAGGTTTTCCACCACGTACCAGCCGTGGTCCTCAAGTGCGTCAGCTGCGGTGCTCCGGCCCGCGCCGGACATCCCCGTGACCACCAGCAGCTCCGCTTCAAGCGGCTTGACGGGCTGCAGCCCCTCGTCCCCCGCTCCGGATTCCGCTGTTGTGTCTGCCATGAGGTCCGCCCCGTTCCTGTAGTTATCACGTGGGGCGGCCGCCGCGGCGGAAACCCCCGGACTTTACCCTAGCTAAGTTTCGAGGATTTCGCCGGTGGTCATGTTGATGGCGGGCAGGTCCGGAGCCTCAGTGCCGCCGGCCGCAAAGTGGGCCATGATGGCACCGGCCAGGGCCGGGCCAACCCCGTTCGCTCCGGTCAGTTCAGCGGCCGTCGCGGCCTTGATGGCCTTGACGGACCCGAAGTGGGCCAGCAGGGCCTTGCGTTTGGCGGCACCAAGGCCCGGAACGGCGTCCAGGGCGGACACCGTCATCGCCTTTCCCCGCTTTTGCCGGTGGAAGGTGATGGCGAACCGGTGCGCCTCGTCGCGGATCCGCTGCAGGAGGTACAGGCCCTGCGAGGTCCGGGGCAGGATCACCGGGAAGTCACTGTCCGGCAGCCACACCTCTTCAAGCCGCTTGGCCAGGCCCACCACGTACACGTCGTCGACGCCGAGGTCAGCGAGGGCGCGCGCGGCGGCGTTGACCTGGGGCTTGCCACCATCCACCACCACCAGGTTGGGCGGGTAGGCGAATTTGCTCCGCGGGGCGGGGGTGGTGGAGTCGTCCACTGTGGTGGTGGTTTCCGGGGCGTGTTCCGTGCCGGCCGCTTCCGTGCCGGCCGCTTCCTCGCCGGCAGCCGGTGCCGGGACGGCCGCCGCGGCCAGGGCCGCCTCGGTGACCTGGGCTGTTTTGTCCTGGAGGTAGTAGCGGAAGCGGCGCGTCAGGACGTCGTGCATGGCGGCCGTATCGTCGGAGGCCGCGGGGCCGGTGATGGCGAACTTGCGGTAGTCCGACTTTTTGGGCAGGCCGTCCTCCACCACCACCATGGAGGCCACCACGTTGGTGCCCTGGACGTGCGAGACGTCGTAGCATTCGATCCGCAGCAGGGCCACGGGCAGGTCCAGGGCTTCCTGGAGTTCCTGCAGGGCCTGCGACCGGACGGTGAGGTCACCGGCCCGGCGGGTTTTGTGCAGCCGCAGGGCATGTTCGGCGTTTTCCCGCACGGTGGACATCAGGGCTGCCTTGTCCCCGCGCTGCGGCACCCGGATGTCCACCTTGGCGCCGCGGATCCCGGCCAGCCATTCAGTCAGGTCACCGGCATTGCTGGGTTCCACGGGGACCAGGACTTCGCGGGGCAGCCGGCCATGGGTGTCGCCTTCCTCGCCGTAGACCTGCTGCAGCAGGTGCTCCACGAGGTCGGGGGTGCTGAAATCCTCCACCTTTTCCACCACCCAGCCGCGCTGGCCGCGGATGCGTCCGCCGCGGACGTGGAAGACCTGCACGGCGGCTTCCAGTTCGTCCTCGTGCAGGGCGAAGATATCGGCGTCCGTCTCCTCCGCCAGTACCACGGCGTTGCGCTCAAAGACCTTCCGGAGGGCGGTGATGTCGTCGCGGAGCCGTGCTGCGTGTTCGTAGTCCAGCTCCGCCACTGCGGCCTGCATCTGCTTTTCCAGCTTGGCCGTGAACCGTTTCGCTTCGCCGCCCATAAACGCGCAGAAGTCCTCGGCCAGCGCGCGGTGGTCTTGCGGTGAAATCCTGCCCACGCACGGCGCCGAGCACTTGTCGATGTAGCCCAGCAGGCAGGGCCGGCCACTGGCTTCGGCGCGCTTGAAGACGCCTGCGCTGCAGCTCCTGACGGGGAAGACCCGCAGCAAAGTGTCCATGGTTTCCCGGATGGCACCGGCGGTGTAGGGACCGAAATACCGGGTCCCTTTGCGTTTGTCGCCGCGCAGCACCTGGACGCGGGGATACTTCTCGCTGAGGGTGACAGCCAGGTACGGGTAGGTTTTGTCGTCCCGGAACACCACGTTGAAGCGGGGCTTGAATTCCTTGATCCAGGTGAACTCGAGCTGCAGCGATTCGAGCTCGCTGCCCACCACCGTCCATTCGACGCTGCTGGCGGCATGGACCATGGCGTAGGTCTTGGCCGGCAGGCCCGCCGGGTTGGCAAAGTACGAGTTCAAGCGTGAGCGGAGGTTCTTGGCTTTGCCAACGTAGATGACCCTGCCGTGCGGATCGCGGAACCGGTAGACACCGGGGTTTATGGGGATTTCTCCCGTCCGGGGCCTGTAACTTGCTGGATTTGCCACCTGTCCAGTCTACTGAGGCCCGGCGGGTGCCGGGGACACCGCCGTGCCCCCGGGCAGGCTTACTCGGCGATCTTGCTCTGGTTGTAGCTGGTGGAGCGTTCCTGTCCGCTGAGTTCGGCGATGGCGTCCATGATCCGGTCCGTGACCTGGCGGCGGGCCGGCAAAGAGTGGTCCGGGCCGGTTTTATCGAAGTACAGCGGCTCCCCCACCTTCATGGTGAAATGCTGGGGCCGGACACCCTTCTCCCCGGCGCGCTGCAGGTTCTCGGTGCCGATCAGGCCCACCGGGATCACGGGTGCACCGGTGGTCAGCGCCAGCCAGCCCACACCGGTGCGGCCGCGGTACAGGATGCCGTCGCGGGAGCGGGTGCCCTCCGGGTAGATGCCGATGCCTTTGCCGGCCTCCAGGATGTCCATCAGCGTTTTGAGGGCCTGGACGCTGGCTGCCTGCTCCCCGCGTTCCACGGGAATGGACCCGACGGATTCGAAAAAGGCCTTCATCACGCGGCCCTTGACGCCCCGCGTGGTGAAGTACTCGGCCTTGGCGAAAAATGCGACGGGCCGGGGCATCAGGGCCTGGACAATAACGCTGTCGAAGAAGGACAGGTGGTTCGGCGCCACGATGAACGGCCCGTCAGTGGGCACGTTTTCGAGCCCGATGACGGTGGGCCGGCAGGAGCCGCCGATCAGGGTGCGGGTGGTCCAGCGGACGGCGTCAAACATTTCCATCGTTGGTCACCTCACTCATGGCGGCGGAGTGGATGGACTCGAGGCGGTCGACGGCGGCGGCCAGGGCGTCGGCGTCCTGCACCACGGTCACTGCCCCGGCAAGGTCCAGCTCGCCGTCGGGCGCGAATCCCCAGGCAACACCGATGCAGTCAAGGCCGTTGGCGATGGCACCGGCGACGTCCTGCGCCCGGTCCCCCACCATGATGGCGTGGTGCGTGCCCAGGTCAGCCAAGGCAGCCGCGATGATTTCGGTTTTGCCCAGCGGGACCCCGGCCACAGCCGTTTCGTCATCCGCGGAACCGTGGATGCCCTTGAAGTACCCGTCCAGGCCATGGTGCGCCAGCACGGTGCGCGCCAGCCCCTGCGGCTTCTGGGTTGCCACTGCCACCGGCCGGCCGGCGGCCGCGTAGGCGCCCAGCAGCTCCCGGACCCCCGGGTAGACCCGGCCCTGGCCGATGCCCGTGGCCACGTAGTACTGCCGGTACCGGGTGATCACCTGGTCCAGCAGGTGTTCGGGTACGCCGGCTACGTTCAGCAGGGAATCACTGAGCTTGGGGCCGATCATGGCCTCCAGCAGGTCCTGGGCCGGGACCGGAAGTCCCAGCCCGCCCAGGGCGGCGGCAATTCCGTCGGTGATGCCGCCGGCCGGATCGACAAGAGTGCCGTCCAGGTCAAAGATCACGGGCACTGTTGTTTGAGTCACCGGGTTAGTTTCTCACGACAGCACTCATGCCTGAAACTCCCATGCCGATACCGGAATACTTCCGCCGGATCAGCCGAGGATTTCCGCCAGGAACGCCGCTGTGTGGCTGGTGGTCGATTTGGCCACCTGCTCGGGTGTTCCGGTGGCCACAATCTGGCCGCCGCCGGAACCGCCGTCGGGCCCCAGGTCAACCACCCAGTCGGCACTCTTGATGACGTCCAGGTTGTGCTCGATGGTGATCACGGTGTTGCCCTTGTCCACCAGTCCCTGCAGGACCATCAGCAGTTTCCTGATGTCCTCGAAGTGCAGGCCGGTGGTGGGCTCGTCCAGGACGTAGATGCTTCGGCCGTTGGACCGCTTCTGCAGCTCCGCGGCAAGCTTGACGCGCTGCGCCTCGCCGCCGGACAGTGTGGTGGCAGGCTGACCCAGCCGCACGTAGCCCAGGCCCACGTCCACCAGGGTGCTCAGGTGCCGGGCGATGGGTGTGAACGCCGCGAAGAACTCGGCGCCTTCCTCGATGGGCATGTTCAGGACATCGGCGATGGTTTTGCCCTTGTAGTGGACTTCCAGGGTTTCCCGGTTGTACCGGGCTCCGTGGCAGACCTCGCAGGGGACGTAGACGTCCGGCAGGAAGTTCATTTCGATTTTCAGGGTGCCGTCACCCGAGCACGCTTCGCAGCGGCCGCCCTTGACGTTGAAGGAGAACCGGCCGGGAAGGTAGCCGCGGACCTTGGCCTCAGTGGTCTCGGCGAAAAGCTTGCGGATGTTGTCGAACACGCCGGTGTAGGTGGCGGGGTTGGAGCGCGGGGTGCGGCCGATGGGGCTTTGGTCCACGTGGACCACCTTGTCCAGGTGCTCAAGTCCCTGGACGCTCTTGTGCCGGCCGGCCACCTGCTTGGCGCCGTTGAGCTTGTTGGCCAGCACCTTGTAGAGGATCTCGTTGACCAGGGTGGACTTGCCGGAGCCGCTGACCCCGGTCACGGCCGTGAAGAGGCCCAGCGGGAAGGCCGCGTCCACGTTGATGAGGTTGTTCTCGCGGGCGCCCACCACCTTGAGTTCCCGCTTGCGGTCATACTTGCGGCGCTTTTTGGGTACGTCGATCTTTTTTCGGCCGGAGAGGTAATCGCCGGTCAGGGACTCGGTGTTGGCCAGCAGGTCCTGGTAGGAACCCGAATGGACCACCTGGCCGCCGTGCTCCCCGGCGCCGGGCCCGATGTCCACGATCCAGTCGGCCACGTGGATGGTGTCCTCATCGTGTTCCACCACGATCAGGGTGTTGCCCATGTCGCGGAGCCTCGTGAGGGTGTCGATCAGGCGGCGGTTATCGCGCTGGTGCAGCCCGATGGAGGGTTCATCCAGGACGTAGAGGACACCCACCAGGCCGGAACCGATCTGCGTGGCCAGCCGGATGCGCTGCGCTTCGCCGCCGGACAGCGTGGCGGAGGGCCGCTCCAGGTTCAGGTACTCCAGGCCGACGTCCAGGAGGAAGGTCAGGCGTGCCTGGATCTCCTTCAGCACCTGGTGTGCGATCTGGGCTTCGCGGCCGGTCAGCACCAGGTTGTTCAGGAACTCGGAGCAGTCCCGCATGGGAAGGGCCGCCACTTCGGCAATGGACTTGCCGTTGATCAGCACCGACAGCGACGCCGGGTTGAGGCGGGCGCCGTTGCAGGCGGGGCAGGGGATCTGCCGCATGTATTCCTCGTAGCGGTCCCGGGCCCAGTCCGAATCCGTCTCACCGTGCTTGCGGTGGACGTACTGGATGGCACCTTCAAAGCCGGTGCTGTATTTCCGTTCGCGGCCGAACCTGTTTTTGTACTGCACCACCACTTTGTGGTCCTTGCCGTGCAGGACCGTCTGGCGGACGTCCTTGCCAAGCTTTTCCCAGGGGGTGGTCATGGAGAACCCGAGTTCCGTGGACAGGCCTTCGAGCAGCCGGTTCCAGTATTCGGTGGTGGCGGTGCCCAGCGACCAGGGCGCGATGGCACCTTCAGAGAGGGACAGTTCGCCGTTGGGGACGATCAGTTCCTCGTCCACTTCAAGCCGGGTGCCGATGCCACTGCAGGCTGCGCAGGCGCCGAAGGGGTTGTTGAAGGAGAACGACCGCGGCTCGATCTCGTCGATGGCCAGCGGGTGCTCATTGGGGCAGGCGAGGTGTTCGGAGAAGGCACGGATCCGGGCGGGATCATCGGCCTCCAGGTTCACGAACTCCGCCAGGACACGGCCTTCGGCGAGGCCCAGGGCGGTTTCCACGGAGTCGGTGAGCCGCTGGCTGATGCCATCCTTGACCACCAGCCGGTCCACCACCACCTCGATGGTGTGCTTGTACTGCTTGCCGAGTTTGGGCGGTTCGCTGAGCTGGATGAGTTCACCGTCAACGCGGGCCCTGGAGTAGCCCTTGGCCGTCAGCTCCTTGAACAGGTCAACAAACTCGCCCTTGCGTCCGCGGACCACCGGCGCCAGGACCTGGAACCGGGTGCCTTCGTCCAGCTCCAGGAGCTGGTCAACAATCTGCTGCGGCGTCTGCTTGGCTACAGGCTCGCCGCAGACGGGGC
Organism: Pseudarthrobacter sp. MEB009; assembly: GCF_030208875.1. Taxonomy (NCBI): domain Bacteria; kingdom Bacillati; phylum Actinomycetota; class Actinomycetes; order Micrococcales; family Micrococcaceae; genus Pseudarthrobacter; species Pseudarthrobacter sp. MEB009. The sequence continues at coordinate 134,370 of NZ_JARVTC010000004.1, read as the reverse complement.
AGTGCGGGCGGCCTACGCGGGCCCAGAGGAGGCGCATGTAGTCGTAGATTTCGGTAATGGTGCCCACCGTGGAACGCGGGTTCTTGCTGGTGGACTTCTGGTCGATGGAGACCGCCGGGGACAGCCCCTCGATGAAGTCGACGTCAGGTTTGTCCACCTGGCCCAGGAACTGGCGTGCGTAGGCGGACAGCGATTCCACGTAGCGCCGCTGGCCCTCGGCGAAGATGGTGTCGAACGCCAGGGACGATTTGCCGGATCCGGACAGGCCGGTGAACACGATCATGGCGTCGCGGGGAAGGTCAAGGTCCACGTTGCGAAGGTTGTGTTCCCGGGCGCCCTTCACCACCAGGCGGGAAAGGTCCGGCCGCTGCACGGAGGCAGCAGGGACGACGGCGGTGGAATCGTTGGGGACGGCTGTTTCTTCAGCTACGGCTTTAGGCACTTACCAATGCTAATCGAAAACTTCTTCGAATATCCACGTGATGCTGCGCTCACCCGGCGTCGTAGGCCGCCGCCAGCAGCTTCACGGCCTCCGCGAAAGTGGCGCCCTGGCTCCTGGCAGCAGCTGCGTAGGCTGCGGCTGCGGCGGACAGTCCGCCCAGGCGTTCGTCCGGCGCGCACACCACGGTGCCGTTCCGCCCCCGGGTGGCCACCACACCGGCCGACTCCAGCTCCTTGTAGGCCCTGGCCACGGTGTGCGGTGCCACGTCCAGGGCGCTTGCCAGTGCACGGACGGCGGGCAGCCTGGCCCCGGGCGCCAATGCGCCGTTGTCCACCTGGTGGATGATCTGGAGCCGGAGCTGGTCGAAGAGCGCCACGGTGCTGGCGGTGTTGGGCAGCCACGTACCGGGAAAGGTGTTGTCGGGACTCACAGCCCGGGCTCCAGGACTCCGGGCCGGATTTCGCGGGAAGCGAACTGCGCGCGGTAGAGCCCGCTGTAGTAGCTGTTTGCAGCCAGCAGGTCCTCGTGGGTTCCCTGCTCAACAATCCGTCCGTGGTCCATGACCAGAATTAGATCAGCGTTCCGGACCGTGGACAAACGGTGGGCAATCACAAAACTGGTCCGGCCGTGCAGCAGCCGCTTCATGGCCTGCCTGATCAGCAGCTCCGTCCTGGAATCCACGGAACTCGTGGCTTCATCCAGCACCAGGACCTCGCGCCCTGCAAGCTGGGCGCGGGCGATGGTGATCAGCTGGCGCTGGCCGGTGCTAAGCGGCTCGCCGCCGTTTTCCAGGATCGTGTCGTAACCCTCCGGCAGGGACCTGACGAACCTGTCCACGTGCGCCGCGTCCGCCGCGGCCTGGATGTCTGCCGGGGCGGCCCCGGGCCGGCCGTAGGCGATGTTTTCGTGGATGCTGCCTGCGAACAGCCAGGCGTCCTGGAGCACCACACCGAACCGCTCCCGCAGCCTGTCCGGTGGCAGGGTGGCGATGTCAACACCGCCAATGGTGACCCGGCCGGACCCGGGTTCGCTGAACCGCAGCAGCAGGTTGACCACGGTGGTCTTCCCGGCGCCGGTGTGGCCCACAATGGCCACTGTTTGGCCCGGTTCCACGGTGAAGGCCAGGTTCCGGACGGCCGGCGCAGCGTCCGGGTAGCCGAAAGTGACGTTCTCGAAGGCGATGCGGCCGTCCGGTACCTTGCGGGCGTTCGGAGGGCGGCCGCTGTCCCGGCGCTGTGCGGGGCCGGGGACTTCGCCGGCGTCCAGGAGGTCAAAAACGCGGGCGGCGGAGGCGACGCAGGACTGGATGAGGTTCAGGAGGCCGCCGATCTGCCCCACAGGCTGGGTGAAGAGCCGACTGAACTGGATGAACGCCTGGATGCCGCCGATGGTCATGGAGCCCGCAATCACCTGGAGCGCACCCACCACTGCCACCGCAATGTAGTTCAGGTTGGAAATTAGCACCATCAGCGGCTGGACCATTCCGGCCGAGTATTGGGCCCTGGTGGCCGAGCGGGCAAGTTGGTCGTTGCTGCGGCCGAATACCTCGGCGGCGCGGTCCTGGTACCCGAAGGCCTTGATGACCTCGTGGCCGGAAATGAACTCCTCCACATGGGCGTTCAGCACGCCGGTCTCATTCCATTGCCGGTCAAACTGTGCCTGGGACCGGCGGGCCACCAGGACGGTGACCAGGGTGGACAGTGGGATGGTGGCCAGGGCGATGACCGCCAGCAGCGGGGAAATCCAGAGCATCATGGCCAGGGAACCCACCAGCAGCAGGCAGGAGGAAATCAGCTGGGTGAGGAGCTGGTTCAGGGCCTGGGCAATGTTGTCGATGTCGTTGGTTGCCCGGCTCAGCACGTCGCCGCGGGAGCGGTCAGTGAAGTAGCCGGCCGGCAGCCGGTGCAGCTTGGCCGCGACGGATTCGCGCAGCCCGTACATCAGGCCCTGCACCGAGCGTGCTGTCAGCGCCCCCTGGATCCAGTTGAAGAGCGAGGCGAAAATGTACATCCCCGCCACCAGCGCCAGCAGCCCGGCCAGCCGGACCTGGTCCAGCCGGCCGCTCATCAGCCCATCAACCACTGCGTCGGTGGCGTCGCCCAGGAACTTCGGGGCTGCGACGTTGAATCCGGCGAACGCGCAGGTAGCTGCCACGGCGCCCGCCATCCTCCGCCGGAAGGGCCGCAGCAGGCCCAGCAGCCTGCCCGCGGTGGGCCAGAATCCGGGCTCCTCTCCCCCGCTGCCGCCGGCTGTCACTGCCGGCCATCCAGGGCAAGCTGCGATTCCGCGATTTCACGGTAGGTGGCGGACCCTGCCAGCAGTTCAAGGTGCGTCCCCTGCGCCACCAGGTGCCCGCCGTCGAGCACCAGCACCAGGTCAGCGGCCTCCACCGCCGAAATGCGCTCGGCCACCACAATCACGGTGGCCGTGGACAGGTTGGACTGGAGTGCTTCGCGCAGCCTGACGTCCGTTGCATAGTCGAGGGCGGAAAAGCTGTCGTCGAACAGGTAAAGCGGCGCCTTCCGGAGCAGCGCCCGGGCAATGCAGAGGCGCTGCCGCTGCCCGCCGGACAGGCTGGTGCCTCCCTGGCCCACGCGTGTCTCCAGGCCATGGGGCAGGTCCCGCATGAACCGCATGGTCTGTGCGGTTTCCAGCGCCGCCCACAATTCACTGTCTGTGGCCTCCGGCGCAGCCACCCTCAGGTTCGCGGCGATGGTGCCGGAAAAGAGGTGTGAGTGCTGAGGGACGATGGACATGCTCCGGCGCAGGCCATCCAGCGGCAGGTCCTTGATGTCCGTGCCGTCGAGGCTGATCCGGCCGCTTGTGGAGTCCAGGAAGCGGGGCACCAGGTTCAGGAGGGTGGACTTGCCGCTGCCGGTGGATCCCAGGATGGCAGTGGTGGTTCCGGGCGCGGCCGTGAAGGAGATGCCGGCGAGGACCGGAGCCTCAGCACCCGGGTAGGAGAAGCCAACGTTGTGGAACTCGACGGCGGCGGCACGGGACGGTGTCTGCAGGTGGCGCGCTGCCGGAAACCTGCGGGGCGCGGTGGCGGCCGGGCCGGGATCGGTGACCGACGGTTCGGCGTCCAGGACGGCGGTGATCCGTTCTGCGCAAACGGCGGCCCGGGGTGCGGTCATCAGGACGTACATGGCCATCATGATGGCCAGCAGGATCTGCAGGATGTAGGCGATGAACGCCGTTAATGCGCCAAGGTTCATCTGCCCGGCCTGGATCCGGTGCCCGCCGAACCAGACCACGGCCACGGAGGAAAGGTTGACCACCAGCATGATCAGGGGCAGCATCCCGGCGACCAGCAGCGCGGACTGCAGGTTGTTGGCCGTGAGCTTCCTGTTCACGCCGGCGAACCGTTGGACCTCATGGTCCTGGCGGACAAACGCCCGGATGACCATGGCGCCGATGATCTGCTCGCGGAGGATGCCGCCGGCGCGGTCCAGGAAGTCCTGGCCTTCGCGGTACAACGGGATGAGCCGCCGGACGATCAGATACATGATCAACACCAGCAGCGGCACAATGGCGATCACCACTGCGGACAGGCCCGCATCCTGGTGCAGGGCCAGGGCGATGCCGCCCACTCCCATGGCCGGGGCCGCGAAGAACATGGTGAACACCAGCAGCGCGAACGCCTGGATCTGCTGGGTGTCGTTGGTGGCGCGGGTGGTGAGGCTTTGGGCTCCGAACAGGGCCACATCCTGGGAGGACAGGGCTTGGATCCGGTCGAAGATGCGGGCCCGCAGGCCGTGCCCGATTTTCATCGCCACCACGGCGCCGAGGTACCCGGCAGCGATGGCGGCGGCGGCCTGGACGGCGGCGACGGCGGCCATCACCAGGCCGAGGCGGGAAATCACGCTGACGTCGCCCGCCACGATGCCGTCATCGATAATCGCGGCGTTGATGGTGGGAAGCAGGAGCGTGGCGCCGGCCTGGACCAGCTGCAGGAGGAGCAGGGCGACCACGGCTGCTTTGTGGCCCTGAAGGAGCCGCCCCATCAACGCAATCAGCAAGGAACCTCCAGTGCAGGTCGAATGGCTGGGGTGGGCGGTAGCCTCCATCCCTCAACCATTCCGTCATTGTAGGGCACATCACATTCGACCGGTGTCATATCGCGTGACCGGTCTTGTAGAGGCTGGCGCTGCGGCTGCCTCAGCCGTTCTTTTGGCCGACGGCGAAGATCCTGCGGAAGGGAAAGACCGTGCCGTGTTTGCCCGGCGGATAGGCCTCGGCCAGCAGGGCAGCGTATTCGGCCTCGAACAAGGCGCCCTCTTCAGCGGGCAGTGCAGCCATGACCGGCCGCAGAGCCGTGCCGCGGACCCATTCAAGGACGGGATCGGCACCCGGCAGCAGTTGCTGGTAGCTCGTTTCCCACGCATCGGCGGTGAAGCCGGCATCAAGCAGCAGGTCCAGATACTCCGCCGGCTCCCCCACCGACTCGCCGCCCCGCAGGACCCCTGCGAGCTGGGGGGCCCAGCGCTCCGACGCGGCGAGGCCGCGCATCAGGGTATGGGAGGGCGCGTTGAAGTTGCCGGGCACCTGCATGGCGAACCAGGCCCCTGGTCGGAGTGCGGCAAGCCAGGTCCGCATGAGGTCCTGGTGCCCCGGGACCCATTGCAGGGCGGCGTTGGTCACCACCACGTCCGTCCCGGCCGGGGGCCGCCAGCCCGCGATGTCGCCCTGCTCAAACCGCAGGCCGCCGGCGGCCAGGCCCGCCGCCTTGGTGAGCATGTCCGGGGAGGAATCCAGGCCCACCACGGTCGCAGCCGGCCAGCGTTCCGCCAGCGTTGCGGTGAGGTTGCCGGGCCCGCAGCCCAGGTCCACCACCTGCTGCGGGGCCTGGGCGTGTACCCTGCCGGTGAGGTCGAAGAACGGGCGGTCCCGGTAATCGCCGAATTGAACATACTTCGCCGGATCCCACTTCATGTTTTCCTCCAGTTTCTGGTGCTGCAGCAATGCTGCCGAGCCTAGCCCGGCCGGAACGGATTCCGGGGCGTACCGGGGCACTAAGCTGGAAATCAATGAAACTCGTTGACCAGCTGACTGATCTTTCCGCTCTGAACCCGGCTGCCGCCGTCGACCCCGATGACCTGTATTCGCGGTTCGTTGAATGGACGCAGGCCAGGGGCCTGGCGCTGTATCCCGCGCAGGACGAGGCCATCATGGAGCTCGCCACCGGGGCCAACGTGATCCTGGCCACCCCCACAGGTTCCGGTAAGTCCCTGGTGGCCATCGCCGCGCATTTCCAGGCGATGGCCCAGGGCCGCCGCAGCTACTACACGGCGCCCATCAAGGCTCTGGTGTCCGAGAAGTTCTTTGCCCTTTGCGAGATCTTCGGCGCGGAAAACGTGGGCATGGTCACCGGGGACTCCGGGGTGAACCAGGACGCACCGATCATCTGCTGCACCGCGGAGATCCTGGCGAACGTGGCGCTTCGCGAGGGAACAGCCGCGGAGCTGGGCACCGTGATCATGGACGAGTTCCATTTCTACTCCGACCCGCAGCGCGGCTGGGCCTGGCAGGTCCCGCTGCTGGAACTCCCCCAGGCACAGTTCCTCCTGATGTCCGCGACGCTTGGCGACGTGGCCCGGTTCGAGGACGGACTCACGGAGCTGACCGGCCGGCCCACCACCACCGTGAGCTCCGCCGAGCGGCCCATCCCGCTGCACAACTACTATCACCAGACCCCGGTGCACGAGACCCTTGAGGAACTGCTCTCCACCCGACAGGTCCCCGTGTACGTGGTCCACTTCAGCCAGATCGAAGCGATCGACCGGGCCCAGACGCTGATGAGCATCAACGTCTGCAGCCGCGAGGAAAAGGACAAAATCGCGGAGCTGATTGCCGGCTTCCGGTTCGCCGCCGGCTTCGGGAAGACCCTGAACCGGCTGGTCCGCCACGGCATCGGCGTGCACCACGCCGGCATGCTGCCCAAGTACCGCCGGCTGGTGGAACAGCTCGCCCAGGCAGGACTGCTGAAAGTCATCTGCGGCACGGACACCCTTGGTGTGGGCATCAACGTGCCCATCCGCACCGTCCTGTTCACCGCCCTGAGCAAGTACGACGGCGTCCGCACCCGCCTGCTGAACTCCAGAGAGTTCCACCAGATTGCCGGCCGGGCAGGCCGGGCAGGCTACGACACCGCCGGGACCGTGGTGGTCCAGGCGCCGGAGCACGTCACCGAAAACGTGAAGGCCATGGCGAAAGCGACCGCCAAGTTCGGCGATGACCAGAAGAAGCTGCGCCAGGTGGTCAAAAAGAAGCCGCCGGAGGGTTTTGTCTCCTGGGGCGAACCCACCTATAAACGTCTCGTCGAGTCTGTTCCTGATCCACTGGGTTCCAGCTTCACGGTGACCCACGCCATGCTGATGAACCTGATGGAGCGGCCGGGCGACCCCTTCACGGCCGCCCGCCGGCTGCTGACGGAAAACCACGAGCCCAGGTCCTCCCAGCTCCGGCTGATGAAGAAGGCGCTGGGGATTTACCGGGAGCTGCTGGCGGCCGAGGTCATCGAACGCATCCCCGTGCAGGAGCAGGGCCCGGACGGCCGAACAGTCCGTTTGACCGTGCACCTGCAGGCCAATTTCGCCCTGAACCAGCCGCTCTCCCCCTTTGCACTTGCTGCGCTGGAGCTCCTGGATCCGGAGTCGCCGTCGTACGCCCTGGACGTGGTGTCCGTGATCGAGGCGACCCTGGAGAAGCCGCGCCAGATCCTTTCCGCCCAGCAGAAGAAGGCCCGCGGCGAGGCTGTGGCGGCCATGAAGGCCGACGGGATCGAATACGACCAGCGGATGGCGATGCTGGAGGAGGTCACGTATCCGCAGCCCCTTGCCGAGATCCTGGGTGAAGCGTTCGAGGTGTACCGGAAGGCGGCACCGTGGGTGGGCGATTTCGAACTCGCCCCCAAGTCCGTGGTCCGGGACATGTACGAGCGGGCCATGAACTTCGGCGAGTTCGTCCAGTTCTACGGGCTGGCCCGGTCCGAGGGCATTGTGCTGAGGTACCTGTCCGACGCGTTCAAAGCGCTCCGGCAGACGGTGCCGCAGGACATGCTGCGCGAAGACCTGGAGGACCTGGTGGCGTGGCTGGGTGAGATGGTGCGCCAGGTGGACTCGAGCCTGCTGGACGAATGGGAGGAGTTGGCCGCCGGCAACACGCTCACCCCGCACGACGCTCCGCCGCCGCCGCCTCCGCTGCTGACCGCCAATATCCGGGCTTTCCGGGTGATGGTGCGCAACGAGATGTTCCGCCGGGTGGAACTTTTCGCGGACGAAGATGCCGCTGCGCTGGGCCTGCTGGACGGCGCTGCCGGCTTCGATGCGGACCGGTGGGAGGATGCCCTTGACGATTACTTCGACGAGCACAACGACATCGGCACCGGCCCGGATGCCCGCGGACCCGGCCTGTTGATCATCACCGAGAAACCCGGCACGTGGAAGGTGCGGCAGATCTTTGACGACCCCGCCCGGAACCACGACTGGGGCATCTCCGCCGACGTGGACCTTGCGGCTTCGGACGAGGCCGGCACCGCGGTCCTCACCGTGACGGCCGTGAACCGCCTGTAGGACCTGGCGCCTGTAGGACCTGGCGCGCGGCACCCGTTGCCCGGCGCGTCCTGCGGTATCACGGCGGTAAGCTCGAACAATGAGTGTAATCCGCGCCGCAAACCAGCATGATGTACCTGCAATCCTCCGGATGATCCACGAACTGGCCGACTACGAAAAAGAGCCTGACGCCGTCCGGAACACCCCGGAAATGCTGCAGGAGGTCCTGTTCGGTCCGGACCCGCGTGTCTTCGCGGCCATCGCGGAAAACGCGGCCGGCGAGGTCCAGGGGTTCGCGCTGTGGTTCCTGAACTACTCCACCTGGGAAGGTGTCCACGGAATCTACCTGGAGGACCTCTACGTCAGCCCTGCCGCCCGCGGCGAAGGCCACGGCAAGGCCCTGCTGCAGCACCTTGCAGGGATCGCCCTGGCCAACGGGTACGCCCGTGTGGAGTGGAGCGTCCTTGACTGGAACGAGCCGTCCATCAACTTCTACCGGAGCCTCGGCGCCCGCCCCATGGACGGGTGGTCCACGTTCCGGCTCACCGGTGCGGCCCTGACGCAGTTCGGCACGGCCGTCCCGGCAGCGGTCAATGGCTGACGCGGCCGTGACGGCTGTCGGGCCTGCCCGCACCGCGGGCCACCAGGTCAAGGCGCGGCACGAGTACCGCGGCATGCGGACGGTGGAGCACTACTTCACCGTGCCGCTGGTGCACGGGACTGACTCGGAAACCATCACCGTATTTGCCCGGGAGTACGTTTCCACGGCGCACACCCCCCAGGAAGCGGAAGACCTGCCCTGGCTGCTGTTCCTGCAGGGCGGCCCCGGCGGCCGTGGCAACAGGTTTGCGTCCCTGGGCGGCTGGAGCAAAGCCGCTGCCAAGGATTTCCGGATCCTGATGCTGGACCAGCGCGGCACCGGCCTGTCCACGCCGATCGACCGGAATACGCTGGCGCTCCAGGGCGACGAGGCAGCGCAGGCCGCCTACCTGGAAAACTTCCGTGCTGATTCGATTGTGGCCGACGCGGAACTCATCCGGAACACGCTGGGCTCGCCGGCCTGGAGCATTTTTGGCCAAAGCTACGGCGGATTCTGCGCCCTGACCTACCTTTCGTTTGCGCCGCAGGGCCTCAGGGAAGCCCTGATCACCGGCGGGCTCGCTCCCCTGTCAGTACCTGCGGAGGACGTCTACCGGGCCACCTTCCGGCGCGTGGCAGCCCGGAACGCGCAGTACTTCGGCTGGTACCCGGAAGACCGGGACACGGTGGACCGGATTGCCCGGCACCTGCGGAGCACTGCCGAAACGCTGCCGGACGGCAGCGTCCTCACCGTTGAACGGTTCCAGATGGTGGGCTCCTTCCTGGGAGGCAACACCCGGGTCGACGCGCTGCACCACCTCCTGGAAGATGCGTTCGTCGCGGCCGACGGCGGCACCCGCCTTTCGGACGCCTTCCTCGAGCAGGTGCACGGCATCGTTTCCCGCCGCTCAAACCCGCTGTACGCAGTGGTGCACGAATCCATCTACGGCCAGGGTTCAGCCACCGCGTGGGCCGCCTGGCGGGTCCTCGCCGAGTACCCGCAGTTCCGGCCGGACGCCGACCACGTCCTACTGACGGGCGAAATGGTCTACCCGTGGTACTTCGACCAGGACCCGGCGCTGCAGCCCCTGCGCGGCGTCGCGGAACTGCTGGCGGCGAAGGAGGACTGGGCGCCGCTGTACGACGTCGACCGGCTGGCTGCAAACACGGTGCCCGTGGCTGCCGCCGTGTATGCGGAGGACATCTATGTGGACCGGGACTTGTCCCTGGGCACCGCCTCAGCCGTCCGCGGGCTGCAGGTCTGGGAGACTGCAGACTTCCACCACGACGGAATTGCCGACGACGGCGAAGCCATTTTCGGCCGGCTGCTGGGAATGGTCCGGTCAGTCCGGCGCTGACTGCCTGCGCCGCGCTGCCAGCGAGAGGAAGGCCACGGCCAGGACACCTGCCCCGATCACTGCGCCCAGCATGTTCAGGCCCGGATAGCCTGCCCAGCTGAGCACAAGCCCGGAGACGGCACCACCCACCGCACCGGCGGCGCCCATCAGCATGTCGGACACCCCCTGGACCACCACGCGGGAGTCCGGGTCCACACTTTCGGCCAGGAGCGTGGACCCGGCCACCGTGGCCGCCGACCAGCCCATGCCCAACAGCACGAGGCCCACGGCTACGGCGGTGGTGGAGCCTTGGCCGAGGCCGGCCACGGCCGCCGCGACCAGCAGCAGCGTAAGCCCGATCATGATGGTTTGGATCCGGCCTGCCCGGTCGGTCAGCCAGCCCATCACCGGCGAGAGTGCATACATGCCGGCGATGTGCAGGGAAATGGTGAAGCCAATGACAACCAGAGCGTCGGCTGACGCATGGTGCCCGGCCTGCGAGGCGGCGGGTCCTTCCACCACGTGCTGCAGGTGCAGCGGCGTCATGGACATGATGCCCACCATTACCGCGTGGGCGGCGACAACCGCGGCAACGGCCAGCCGGGCACCCGCGGAGCCCTGGATGGCCCGGAAACCCCTGGCCAGGGACCCTTTTGCCCCCACGGGATCTTCAGCTTTGGCGGGGGCGCGGGGCACGGCGGCGGCAAGTTCCCTGGTCAGCTGCAGCGGGTCCGGGCGGAGTCCGGCGAAGACAATGACGACGGCGACGAGCAGGCCGGTGCCTGAGATGACGAACGGTCCCGCGGTGGACGGCAGGCCCAAGGCCAACCCCACCGCGGCACCGGGCCGGATCAGGTTCGGTCCGGCAACGGCACCTACTGTCACTGCCCACACCACAGTGGACAGCGCCTTCCCCCGGCTCCCGGCCGCCGCAAGGTCCACGGCGGCAAACCGTGCCTGCAGGCCTGCGGCCGAACCCACGCCAATTCCAGCCGCACCCAGCAGCAGCAAAGGGAACAGGCCGGTCACCGTTGCCAGGACCATCAGGACGGTGCCGCCAAAGGCAGTCAACAGTCCGGCCACCTGGCTGATCCGCCGGCCGCTCCGGTCTGCCAACGCCGCCAGGGGAACGGCGGCCACGGCTGCACCGAGGGTCATGGCGGTGGCCACCACTCCTGCCCAGGCGCTGGACCCGGAGAGCTCCACGGCGAGGATGGAGCCGATGGAGACCGTTGCTCCTGCGCCGATGCCGCCGAAGACCTGGGCGGCGGCCAGCAGCGCCACCGTGCGCTGCTGGACCCGGCGCACGTCGGGGTCCGAGGGGGTTCTGGCGGCCATGCTGGAAGCATAGCCCCAGCCCTCGGCGCATGGCGTTTAAAGCAGCAATCCCGGCTGCGGGTGCGGCCGGGATTGCTGTGGTGCGGTGGGTTCGGGTGTTACTCGCCGTGGCTCTTGCGGGCGTCTTCCTCGAGCCGCGGGTCCACATGGGCATCCTTGGCTTTGGAGCTCAGCAGGCTGGCAACAACGGCAATGATGATGGTGCCGACGATGACTGCGAGGGACACAAAGGTGGGAATTTCAGGGGCCCATTCGATGTGGTTGCCGCCGTTGATGAAGGGCAGCTCGTTCACGTGCATGGCGTGCAGGACCAGCTTGACGCCGATGAACGCCAGGATGAACGACAGTGCGTGCTTCAGGTAGATCAGGCGGTTCATGAGGCCACCCAGCAGGAAGTACAGCTGGCGGAGGCCCATGAGGGCGAACAGGTTTGCGGTGAACACAATAAAGGGGCTCTGCGTGAGGCCGAAGATGGCCGGGATGGAGTCAACGGCAAACAGCAGGTCGGTGAGGCCGATGGTGATGAACACGATCAGCATCGGGGTGAAGACCTTTTTGCCGTTCACGGTGGTGCGCAGCTTGCCTTCATCGAATTTCTCCGACATCGGGATGATCTTGCGGATCCGGGCGATGAGCGGGTTTTCCTTGTCCTCCTCGTCCTCACCTTCGTCCTGTGCCTGCTTCCAGGCGGTCCACAGCAGGAACGCACCGAAGATGTAGAAGACCCAGCTGAACTGTTCGATCACAATGGCGCCGAGCAGAATGAAGATGCCGCGGAGGATCAAGGCGATGATGATGCCCACCATCAGGACTTCCTGCTGGTACTTTCGGGGTACGGAGAACCTGGCCATGATGATGATGAAGACAAAGAGGTTGTCGATGCTGAGGCTGTACTCCGTGACCCAGCCGGCCACAAACTGGCCGCCGAATTCAGGGCCGGTGAAGAAGAACATGGCACCGGCAAACACCAGCGCGAGGCTGACGTAGAAGGCCACCCAGAGGCCGGCCTCCTTCATGGAGGGTTCGTGCGGACGACGCACCACCAGGAGGAGGTCAATCAGGAGGATCAGGCCGAGGATGACAAACGAGCCAACCTCGAACCATACGGGCAAATCGAGCACAGGTAGCCTTTCGCAGGGTACGGAAAAGTCGTGTAAGTCTCTCCGGCCTGCCGATGCACTTGGTGCTGATGTGGCGGCCCGCTACGCCCGGCGGGGCAACCATGCCCTGCGTGTTGACGATCGTAGCACTCGGGATACTCCCCTACGCGACGTTAACTGTAACCCAGACCGGCACCAAAGGACCCCGGCCCACCCAAGATGACGTGGCGGTCAGGCGTGCCCGGCTGCCTGCATCTGGCGCAGTTCCTTCTTCAGCTCACCGACTTCGTCGCGGATCCGTGCGGCCACCTCGAACTGAAGATCGGCGGCTGCGCCATGCATCTGCTCGGTGAGCTGTGCGATCAGCCCCACCAGATCCTCGGCCGGCGCCGCAGCGAGCCCGTCCGCGCGGACCTGGGCTGAGCCCTTCTTCGCGCCGCCCTTGTTTGCCCCCGTGATCCCGCGCTTGCCCTTGCCGTAGTCGAAGCTGCCCAGCAGCGCATCGGTGTCGGCGTCTTCCTTGGCGAGCTGGTCGGTGATGTCCGCGATTTTCTTCCGCAGCGGCTGCGGGTCGATGCCACGTTCGGTGTTATAGGCCACCTGGATGGCACGGCGCCGGTTGGTTTCATCGATGGCGTGCGCCATGGAGTCCGTGATCCGGTCCGCGTACATATGGACCTGGCCGGAGACGTTGCGGGCGGCACGGCCAATGGTCTGGATCAGCGAGGTCGAGGACCGGAGGAAGCCTTCCTTGTCCGCATCGAGGATGCTGACCAGGGACACTTCGGGCAGGTCCAGGCCTTCCCTCAGCAGGTTGATGCCCACCAGGACATCGAAGCTGCCCATCCGGAGTTCACGCAGCAGTTCCACCCGGCGGAGGGTGTCCACGTCCGAGTGCAGGTACTCGACCTTGATCCCGTGCCCCAGGAGGTAGTCCGTAAGATCCTCCGCCATGCGCTTGGTGAGGGTGGTGACCAGGATGCGTTCGTTTTTCTCTACCCGGGTCCGGATCTCGCCCAGAAGGTCGTCGATCTGGCCCTTGGTGGGCTTGACCACCACCTCAGGATCGATCAGGCCCGTGGGCCGGATGATCTGCTGCACAAAGCCGTCCGCCTTGCCCAGTTCGTACTTGCCGGGGGTGGCGGAGAGATAGACGGTCTGGCCTACCCGGTCCAGGAACTCGTCCCACTTCAGCGGCCGGTTGTCCATGGCGGACGGCAGCCGGAACCCGAAGTCCACCAGGTTGCGCTTGCGGGACATGTCGCCTTCGTACATGGCGCCGATCTGGGGAATGGTCACGTGTGATTCGTCCACCACCAAGAGGAAGTCGTCCGGGAAGTAGTCGATCAGGCAGTGCGGTGCGGTGCCGCGGGCGCGGCCGTCGATGTGGGAGGAATAGTTCTCGATGCCGTTGCAGAACCCCATCTGCTGCATCATTTCAAGGTCGTAGGTGGTCCGCATCCGCAACCGCTGGGCCTCGACGAGTTTGTTCTGGCTCTCCAGCACCTGGAGCCGTTCGGCAAGCTCATCCTCGATCCGCTTGATGGCGCGGGCCATCCGCTCGGGTCCGGCCACATAGTGGGAGGCGGGAAAGACGTACATTTCGTCCTCTTCCCGGAGCACCTCACCGGTGAGCGGATGGAGGGTCTGGATGTTCTCGATTTCGTCGCCAAAGAATTCGATCCGGATGGCGAGTTCCTCATACATGGGGATGATTTCCACGGTATCGCCACGGACGCGGAACGTGCCGCGGTGGAAGTCCATGTCATTGCGGGCGTACTGCATGGAGACGAATTTGCGCAGGAGGTCATCCCGGTTCATTTCGGCACCCTTGCGCAGGGTCACCATGCCGGCGATGTACTCTTCCGGCGTTCCCAGGCCGTAGATGCAGGATACGGTGGCCACCACGATGACGTCGCGGCGGGTGAGGAGCGCGTTGGTGGCGGAGTGCCGGAGCCGCTCCACTTCCTCGTTGATGGACGAGTCCTTCTCAATGAAGGTGTCCGTCTGGGCCACGTACGCTTCAGGCTGGTAATAGTCGTAGTAGGAGACGAAGTACTCCACCGCATTGTTGGGCAGCAGCTCGCGGAATTCGTTGGCCAGCTGCGCGGCAAGTGTCTTGTTCTGCACCATCACCAGGGTGGGGCGCTGCACCTGCTCGATGAGCCAGGCGGTGGTGGCGCTTTTACCGGTACCCGTGGCGCCCAGGAGCACCACGTCCTTCTCGCCGTTCTTGATACGTTCGGTGAGCTCCTTGATGGCCGCCGGCTGGTCGCCTGCAGGTTTGAACTCGCTGATGACTTCGAAGGGCGAAACAACACGGTTTATTTCCTGCGCAAGGCTCATGCATCTAATCTACAACCGGGCACCGACAGCCAGGCTGCCAGTCCGTTACCGGCGAACATACGGTGTGCCAGCACGCACAGCCATCAGGGGGTGTACGACGGCGGCGCCCAGCCGGAGCGGGCAGCCCATTCGGTCATCCTGGGCCGGGCTTCGTCGGTGAACCACGGCTCTTTCGCCTCGGCATAGCCTCGGGTGGTGCCGGCGCCGGCGAACTGGTTGGCCAGCGCGTTTTTATGCTCTGCATAGCGGGCAGCGGCCCCGGGATCGGCGCGGAGCCAGTCGCGGAACATCAGGGCATAGCGCCACCCCGGCGAATTCACGGCACGGACGTGCACGTTGACGTCGCGGCCGGGGTCCGCGTTGGCATGGAAGCGCTTCTGCCACCGGGCGCTGTCAGTCTCGGGGGGTTTGGGAGTGTCGCGGTTGACGCCGGGGACCTGGGGGAACCCGGCGGCGGCCAGGAGTTCCGCGATCCGATCCGCTGCGGCAAGGTCGGGGACGGTGACCTGGAGGTCGATGACGTCCTTGGCAGCGAGCCCAGGAACGGATGTTGAGCCGATGTGGTCCACGGCCCGGATTTCTTCCGGCGCGGCCGCCCGGATGCGGCCGCCTAGCCGGGCGGCCTCGAGTGGCCAGCTGTCCCGGTACGGCTCCTGCACCGGACCGCTGTTTCGTGAGGCCCGGACACCCGCGGCGAGGTTGTGCGCAAAGGGCAGCAGGCGGTCCTCCCACAGCCTGTCCACCCGGTCGAGGACATCCCCACGCCCGCCCGAGTTGTCGAGGACAACATCTGCAGCCGCCAGCCGTTCATCCCGGCTGGCCTGGGCGGCCAGCCGCGACCGCGCTTCCATCTCCGTCATCCCGCGGTGTTCCACCATCCGCCGCACGCGCACTTCTTCCGGTGCATCCACCACCAGAACCAGGTGGAAGGCGTTCCCCTGCCCGGTTTCCACGAGCAGGGGAATGTCCTGGACCACTACGGAGCCTTCGGCGGCAGCTGCCACGAGTTCCGCGGACCGGGCCCGGACCAGCGGATGGACGATTCCATTAAGGGCCGCCAGGCGCCCGGGGTCACCGAACACCACGGCGCCCAGCTTGGCCCGGTCCAGCCGGCCGCCGTCGTCCAGCATGGCCGCCCCGAACTCAGCAACGATGCGCCGCAGCCCCGGAGTCCCCGGCTCCACCACCTCGCGGGCCAGGGCGTCGGCATCCACCAGGACGGCACCCAATTCCCTCAGGCGCGTGGCCACCATGGACTTCCCGGAGGCGATGCCGCCCGTCAAACCGATTTTCAGCACACTTCAACACTATCGCCGTGGCCGGGCAACCCCCGGGACCCGGCCCCGCTGCCCGTACTACACTTGAGCGGTGCAAGAGCAGGAGAGCCGCGCCACCCGGTACACCACGCTGGCGGCAGGCGACGGTTTCCGGCACGAACTGGAGATCCGCCGGTCCCGGTTCATCACCGTCCTTCGGCGGACGCCTGACGAAACTGCGGCCAGGGACCTCGTGGCCGAATTGCGCCGCGAATTCCACGACGCCCGCCATCACTGCTCCGCCTTTATTGTGGGTCCGGACCGGACCGTCCAGCGTTCCAACGACGACGGCGAGCCATCCGGAACCGCCGGTGCTCCCATGCTGGAAGCGCTGGCGAAAAGGGAGACGCTGCCCGGGGTGACGGACCTCAGCGACGTTACAGCCGTCGTCGTCCGCTATTTTGGTGGTGTGCTGCTGGGCGCCGGGGGCCTGGTCAGGGCATATTCGGAGTCTGTGTCCACGGCGCTGGCACTGGCACCTCTGACGCACAGGAACCGGCTGCGGATCTGTTCCACCTCCGTGCCGCCGGGGCATGCGGGGCGGCTGGAGAATGACCTGCGGACTGCGGGGTTCACCCTGGGGCAAACCGCATACGGAGGCAGCCACACCATCCTGCGACTGGCCCTCCCGGACGACGCGGAGGCGATCGACGCCGCCAACCACCGCCTGCAGTCGCTGACGGCCGGAACCGCGACCCTGACGCTCGAAGGAACCGAATGGGTGGACACTGCGCATGGCAGTTGAACTCGCAGATGTGGACGAATCGGTCCTGACCGGCCTGTGGGAACTCGCGGTGCGGGACGCGGCCCCGGACGAGGTGACTCCCCCGCTGGGCGGTCCGGGCTGGAACCACGAACGGCATGAGTGGTTTTTGGCGTACCACCGTTCGGCGACCGGCCTGGATGGCCCGTCCGGCGAGAAATCGTGGGCAGTTATGGCCAACGGGGAGTTAGCAGGATCCGTGCGGCTCAAACGGATTCCGGCAGCCGAAGCCACGGGCGCCGGGGCTGGGGAGGCCGAAACCGGGATCTGGCTGGGCAGGAGTTATCGGGGCCGGGGCATCGGGTCGGCAGCATTGGCGCTGGTGCTGGCTGCAGCACGGGCTGCCGGCGTGTCCCGCTTATCCGCTTCGACCACCGGGGGGAACGTCGTTGCGCAGCACCTGCTTGCTGCGGCCGGGGCCACTCTTGAACCCGATCCTGAGGGAGCGGTGAGCGCCGGGTTCGTCCTTTAGCCGGGTGCTTTCCCTACCGGCTGTTGATGTCACGTGTGCCTTTGGGGAACGTTTCAAGGTCCCCCCAAATTGTCGTAGGGTGCTGGGATGATTCAGGTATGGAAGGGCCCCAGGATTACCTGACGCCGACGACGCCGAGTGGCACCGCCGCTTTCCACGGTGCGGGAGTGCAGGGCATGGTTGCCGTTGCTGGTTCGGTGCGGCCAGCCGCCCATGGGGCCGGGGTGCAGGATTTGGTGGCCGGGGTGCGGTCCTTGCGTCCGGCGGCCACGGGTGCGGGCCTGATTGACCAGATCCGTGGGTTGGAGGACCTGAAATCCACTGCGGCCGCGGCGCAGGCCCGCCTTAGCATCGCCTTTGACCACCTCGAACGGCAGCGCCAGGCCGGGGCCGGGGTCCCCGCCGCAGAGCAGGGCCAAGGCGTCGCGGCGCAGATCGCGTTGGCCCGACGCGAATCCCCCAACCGGGGCAGCCGTTACCTGGGACTGGCCCGCGCACTCGTGACGGAAATGCCGCACACCCTTACCGCCCTGGATACCGGCCAGCTCAGCGAATGGCGGGCCACCCTGATCGCAAAGGAAACAGCCTGCCTCACCACACACGACCGGGCCGCCGTCGACGAAGAACTCGCCCCGGACACCGGGACCTTCCACGGAGCCGGAAACAGGACCATCACCACCGCCACCAAAGCCGCCGCGTACCGGCTGGACCCGCTCTCCGTCACCCAACGCGCCACCCGCGCCGCCAACGGCAGACGCGTCAGCCTCCGCCCCGCACCGGACACCATGACCCTCCTCACCGCCCTCCTGCCCGTGGCCGAAGGCGTCGCCACCTACACCGCCCTCACCCGGGAAGCCGACACCCTAAAGTCCACCGGCGATCCCCGGACCCGCGCCCAGATCATGGCCGACACCCTCGTCGAACGCATCACCGGTACCCCCGGCGGAATCACCGGGATCACCATCAACCTCGTGATGACCGACCGGACCCTCCTGCAGGCCGACAGCGAACCCGCCCGGCTCCCCGGCTACGGAACCATCCCCGCCGGCTGGGCCAGGCACCTCGCCCGCCACGGGACAAAAACCCGCAACCCCGACGCGGCAAAGTTGAAGACCTGGGTCCGGCGGCTCTACACAGCCCCAAGCACCGGAGACCTCATCGCCATGGACTCCACCGCCCGCCTCTTCCCACCAGCCCTGCGCCGGCTTATCGAAGTCCGCGACGACACCTGCCGCACCCCCTACTGCGACGCCCCCATCCGCCACCACGACCACATCCTCCCCTGGCACAACGGCGGACCCACCACAATTGAGAACGGCGCCGGACTCTGCGAAGCCTGCAACCACACCAAAGAACAACCCGGCTGGAACACCACCGCCACACCACCCAAACCCAGCACACCCATCCCCCCACCCCAAGGCCGACCCAGGCACCACACCCAACTCACCACCCCCACCGGCCACACCTACCACTCAACCGCACCCCCACCACCAGGAACATCGCTGACACCGGGGCCGCGCACCATCGAGGCCATGCCCAGAGCGGGTACACCCTCATTGCTCCGACAACTTAAGCGGCGCCGGCTCCAACGAATCCGCGGGACGAAACCGGGTACGCCGCTCCCGCAGGGAGCCGCAAGCTGGATACCCCGAGACCTGGCCAAGTGTTAAACACAACAGGCCCCCACCAGAGGTGAAGGCCTGTTGTGTTGGCGCCGTTAGCTGGCGCCGGTGGCAACTAGTTGCCGGTGAGCTTTTCGCGCAGTGCGGCGAGTGCCTCGTCGGATGCAAGGGTACCTGCGCCGGCGTTGGACTCTGCAGCCGGCTCCGAGGAGTAGCTGGTGGTGCCGGAATCGCTGTCACCGGACGTTGCTGCTGCAGCGTCGTCGGCGGCGTGCTGGGTAACCTGCTTCTTGTGGGCTTCCCAACGGGTCTGGGCGTCAGCGTACTGCTGCTCCCAGGCGGCGCGCTGGTTCTCGTAGCCTTCAAGCCACTCGTTGGACTCCGGATCGAAGCCCTCGGGGTACTTGTAGTTGCCCTCTTCGTCGTACTCAGCGGCCATGCCGTAGAGAGCCGGATCGAATTCGGTGCTGTCGGCGTCGACGCCCTCGTTGGCCTGCTTGAGGGACAGCGAGATGCGGCGGCGTTCCAGGTCGATGTCGATGACCTTGACGAACAGTTCGTCACCAACGGAGACAACCTGCTCGGCCAGCTCAACGTGGCGCACGGCGAGCTCGGAGATGTGGACCAGGCCTTCGATGCCGTCTTCGACGCGGACAAACGCACCGAACGGAACCAGCTTGGTGACCTTACCCGGCACAACCTGGCCCAGGGCGTGGGTGCGGGCGAAGGTCTGCCACGGATCTTCCTGCGTAGCCTTGAGCGACAGGGAAACACGCTCGCGGTCCAGGTCGACTTCGAGAACCTCGACGGTGACTTCCTGGCCAACTTCGACAACCTCGGACGGGTGGTCGATGTGCTTCCAGGACAGCTCGGAAACGTGAACGAGGCCGTCTACGCCGCCCAGGTCCACGAATGCACCGAAGTTGACGATGGAGGAAACGACGCCGGGACGAACCTGGCCCTTTTCCAGCTTGTTGAGGAACGTGGAGCGAACCTCGGACTGGGTCTGCTCGAGCCATGCACGGCGGGACAGAACCACGTTGTTGCGGTTCTTGTCCAGCTCGATGATCTTGGCTTCGATCTGCTGACCGATGTACGGAGCCAGGTCGCGCACACGGCGCATCTCGACGAGGGATGCGGGCAGGAAGCCGCGCAGACCGATGTCGAGGATAAGACCACCCTTGACAACCTCGATGACGGTACCGGTGACGACACCGTCTTCTTCCTTGACCTTCTCGATGTCGCCCCAGGCACGCTCGTACTGAGCGCGCTTCTTGGAGAGGATCAGGCGGCCTTCTTTGTCTTCCTTGGTGAGCACCAGGGCTTCGACCTGATCGCCAACGGAGACAACGTCTCCGGGATCAACGTCGTGCTTGATGGAAAGCTCGCGGGAGGGGATGACACCTTCGGTTTTGTAACCGATGTCGAGCAGAACTTCGTCGCGGTCGACCTTAACGACGGTACCTTCGACGAGGTCTCCGTCGTTGAAGTACTTGATGGTCGCGTCGACAGCTGCGAGGAAGTCCTCAGCGGTACCGATGTCGTTAATTGCGACTACGGGGGTACCGGGCTTCTCGGTGGAGGTGATGGTCATGTAGTAGGGGCTCCGTTGTGGATAGTAAGTTGATCAGGCGACCACCACTTCCGGGTATTGACCTGGAGGCAGAGCACGGCGGATTGCCGGGTCATCCTGACTGCGGGATTAAACGTGCGGAAAAAAATTACGCACACGTAACACACGCCCGTTTATTCTAGTCGCAGCTCAACAGCCGGGTCAAAGCGGCGGTAGTACGTCCCCAAGGCGGGCAAACGTGGTTCCGCCGGCCAGGAGTTGCGGCAGTGCACGGCGGAAACCCGGGCCGGTGCCGCTGCCGGGCTTGTTGAAGTGCGCAATGACGATGTCCCCCGGCCGGACCCCGGCAAGGGCAGCAGCCACAGCCCCGGGTCCCAGGGTGGCGCCGCCGTCGGCATTAACGCTGAAGTTCACCGGCAGCATCCCCAACCTGCGCGTCATCCCGGCGGCCACCTCATCAAGATGGGCGGTGCCGGACCGGAAAAACCGCGGCTCCACTCCCGACGCTGCCCGCAGCAGCTCCAGGCAGCCCGTGAGTTCGTCATAAGCCTCCGCGACGGATCCGGTGCCGGGGATCCGGTACGCGGATTTGCCGACGACGGACAAGGGCCTGTGTGCCCAGCCGTGGTTTGCCAGCTCAAACAGCGGGTCGTGGCCAAGTTCAGTTGCCAGGCCAAGGTTCGCCTGGACCCAACGGGCATTGACGAACAGGGTCGCTGGCACGGCGAGTTGCCGGAGCAGCCCCAGCAGTTCCTGGTCCACCCCCGCGCCGCCGGGTCCACCGCAGGCGTCCAGGGTCAGCACCACCGGCTGTGCCGCGGACTGTGTCACCACGCCGGTGACCGCCAGGCCCCACTCGTTGGGATGGCGGCCGGCGAATTCCGCCACCAGTTGCTCCTTGGTGGGCGGCACAAAAGCGGGCGCGGACGGCGGCGCCGGCGCCGGAGAAGCTTCCTCCGGCACGGCATGGCCAGGCTCGGCAGCACCGGCAGCGCCGTGCCGGGCCTGACCAGGGTGCCCTCCGGGATCCGGTTGCCGGTCCGCCGGGCCGGCCGGATTGCCCGGCCCGGGCTGCCAGGGCGCCGAACACGACGCCGCGGCGGCCGCCACACCCACTGCCAAGCCAACCAACAATTCCCGCCGGCCGGCCAGCGCCGGTGCACGGTGATCCCCCAAGGATGTTCCTTTGTGAAGGCAGGGGCTCCTAGAAGTGGGTCAGGCAGTGCGTGGAACGCTCAACCGCAAACATCCCCCGTGCCTGGAGCGCCGCACCCTGCGTGTGTTCCCGGATCCGCCCAGCCGCCGCCAGCGTAACCGGGCTGACCGCGCCGAGGTAAATCGATGACAGGACAGAGACGTCAAGGTCCAGGTCGGCGGGCGTTTCCTCGGCAAGGCGTTCGACGTCGGCCTGTCCGCCTTCCACTGTAACGGCGAATGTTCCGCCGGCCAGGCCAAGCGGGTCACCGACGTTAATGACCAGCCGTCCGTCCACCGGGTAATGGCGCGCGGTGAGGGCGGCCGGAACGTCGAGGATCCGAAGCCACAGCATGTCCCGGACGTCCGAGGCATCGATGCAGCGGGGATCCGCGAGGGCCCAGGTGAGCGGGTCGTCCAACGGCGCCTCGTCCCACGTGACCCGTTCCACCAGGTCGATGGCGCCGAGGAACTGCCACAGCTCCAGGTAGGCGTCGTCGCTGGCCGCGAGGAAGTCCACTACTTCCACCGTGTAGGGCTCTTTCTCCCAACCCAGGAACTTGTAGGAGACGTAGCCGTCCACGGCGCCGGCAGGCCCGTAATGGAGGGCCACCTTGATGGCCGCATCTTCCTTGCCGTCCCGGCCCCGGGCCCCGGACACCATATGCCGGTACCACTCGTGCCGGCCCACAGACCCCGGCAACAGCCGGTGAACCTGTTCAAAAACTTCCGGGGCAAGGTCCAGCAGCTTCCGGGGATCGGCGATCTCCACAGTCCCGGTGGCCTGGTGGGCCAGGCTGAAACGGGCAGTGGTGTCCACCTTGACGCTGCGCTCAAAACTGGCCACGCCGAACCCGAAGCGCCCGTAAATGGTGCCCTCGGAGGCTGTCAGCGCGGCCATGGAGACTCCGCTGTCCTTGGCCAGGCGCAGGTCCTCAGCCATCATGCGCCGCAGCAGGCCACGGCGGCGGTGTGTGGTGCGCACCGTGACGGCGGTGATGAGGTGGCTGGGCAACGTCCTGCCGAACCCGATGTTCAGGGTCTTCCGGAAGGTGCCAAACGTCGCCACCGGAACTTCCGCCGGCAGGGACGACGCCGGCACATCCCCGACCTGGTAGACCCCGGTGTACTCCGGCTGGTCCGCCACCTTGATGGCCAGGGTGCCGGTGATGTGCTCCGTTGTCCTGGCCTCATCATGGAACCCGAACGCCACTGCCCGGGACCACGCCAGGGACTGGTCGAACCCCTCGCTACCCTCGGTTGCCGCCGGGAAGCGCCGGATCTCATAGTTATCACTCGAATTACTCACGATTCCGAGCCTAACCAATGAATCCGGCGCCTGACCAGCACCTGCGTCAGTGGCCGGCGTCGTACCAGCTGGGTCCTACGCCGATCTGCACTTCCAGGGGCACCGTGAGGTCCGCGGCGGCTGCCATCTGTTCCGTGACCAGCCGTTCCACGGCGTCCCGTTCACCGGCAGCCACTTCCAGCACCAGTTCATCGTGGACCTGCAGCAGCATCCGGGACTTCAGCCCCTGCGCCTTGAGCTCGGCGTGGACGCCCAGCATGGCGCGCTTGATGATGTCCGCGGCGGAACCCTGGATGGGGCTGTTGAGGGCGATCCGTTCGGCGTTTTCGCGCGCCTGCCGGTCGGTGCTGGTGAGGTCCGGCAGGTAGCGCCGCCGGCCTTCAATGGTGGCCGTATAGCCGTCGATCCGGGCCTGTTCCACCACGCCGCGCAGGTAGTCACGCACGGCGCCGAACCGGTCGAAGTAGTCCTTCATGAGGGTGCGGGCCTCATCAACCGAGATTTCCAGTTGCTTGGACAGACCGAACGAGGTCAGGCCATAGGCGAGGCCGTAGGACATGGCCTTGACCTTGGAGCGCATGGCGCTGGTGACTTCCTCCGTGGGCACGTGGAAGATGTTGGAGCCCACAAACCGATGCAGGTCCTCGCCGTCCTTGTAGGCCTGGATGAGGCCGGCGTCACCCGACAGGTGCGCCATGATGCGCATCTCGATCTGCGAGTAGTCGGCCGACAGCAGGCATTCGTAGCCTTCACTGACCACAAAGATGCCCCGGACCCGGCGGCCTTCCTCGCTGCGGATGGGGATGTTCTGCAGGTTGGGGTTGTTGGAGGAGATCCGGCCCGTGGCGGCTACGTTCTGCGCGTACGTGGTGTGGATCCGGCCGTCCGCGGCCACGGACTTCTTCAGCGATTCGATCATCTGGCGGAGCTTCGCGGACTCACGGTGCGCCATCAGCTGCACCAGGAACTCGTGGCCCGTTTTCTCCAGCAGGTTCTTCAGGGACGCGGCATCCGTGGTGTAGCCGGACTTGATCTTTTTGGTCTTGGGCAGTTCGAGTTCCTCAAACAGAACGGTCTGCAGCTGCTTGGGCGAGCCCAGGTTGACCTCATGGCCGATCGCCGCGAACGCCTGTTCCTGGGCGTGGTCGATCACCCGGGCGAGGTCGGCCATCTGGTCTTCCATCCGCTCCAGGTCGATCCCGATTCCTGCCAGCTCCATGTCCGCCAGCACCCGGCTGACCGGCAGTTCCAGCGTGGAGAGCAGTTCCTCGGACTGGCGTTCCTTCAGTTCGGCTTCGAAGAAGCTGCTCAGGGAACGCACGACGGCGGCCGCCTGGACCAGTGCGTCTGCCGCGGCGGTGTCGTCCCCGTCGAAGGAAAGCTCCAGTTGGCCGGCCTTCGCCGTGGCCCCGGGGAGGCCCACGTTCAGGTGGTGCTGGGCCAGTTCCGCGAGTTCGTAGGTCCGGCGGTCGGGTTCCAGCAGGTATCCGGAGATCGAGGTGTCGTCCACAACGCCTTCCAGTTCCAGTCCTCTCGCCGTCAGGGCCTTGAGCGCTGCCTTGAAGCCGTGCAGGACCTTGGGTTCCGCCGGGTTGCGCAGCCAGGCGGCCAGGATGTTTTCAGCTTCGGCGTCCTGCCCCTCCAGGGAGATGTAGGCTGCGCCGCCCTCGCGGACAATGGCCACCGCGGCTGCGTCCTCGCCGACGCGCCCCGGGATGAGGTCCACCGCAACGGCGGACCGCTGGCCGGTACCGGCGGCAAAGAATTCCGAGAGCCCTGCAGCGTCGGTTGGCGTGATGTACTCCGGGGTGGGGATGCTTTCCCGCTCGGCCGCGGGAGTGTCAGCTTCGCCGTACAGTGCGAAGAGGCGGGTCCGGATGGTCTTGAACTCCAGCTCATCAAACAGGTTTTCCAGCGCTGCCTGGTCCGGCCGCGGTTCGTACAGCTCGTCGAGCGTGACCGGCAGTTCCAGGTCCGTGTGCAGCCTGTTGAGCTTGCGGTTCCGCTTGACGGAGTCCACATGCTCGCGCAGGGCGTCGCCCACCTTGCCGCCGATGGCGTCGATGTTGGCCAGCACGCCTTCGAGCCCGCCATAGAGGTTGATCCATTTGGCGGCAGTTTTGGGCCCGACGCCGGGCACGCCGGGCAGGTTGTCCGCGGTCTCCCCCACCAGCGCGGCCAGGTCCGAGTACTCGGCGGGGGTGACGAAGTACTTTTCCTGGATGGCGGCCGCATCCATCCGGGGAATGTCGCTGACGCCCTTCTTGGGGTACAGCACAAAAACGTTGTCCGTAATGAGCTGGAACGCATCCCGGTCGCCGGAGACCAGCAGCACCTCATAACCGGCCTTGTCGCCCATGGCGGCGAGGGTGGCCAGGATGTCGTCCGCTTCGAAGCCGGGCATCTTGATGGTCTTGATGCCCCAGGCCTCCATGACCTGGCCGATGAGGTCGATCTGGCCGCTCATCTCTCGGGGGGTCTCGTTGCGGCCGCCCTTGTATTCGCTGTACTCCGCCTTGCGGTGGGTGGTTTCGTCGGAGACGTCGAACGCCACGGCGATGTGGGTGGGCTTCTGTTCCTTGATCAGGTTGATCAGCATGGAAGTGAAGCCGTGGATGGCGTTGGTGTGCTGGCCGTGGGCGGTGGAGAACTTGTCCGCGGGCAGTGCGAAGAAGGCGCGGAACGCCATGGAGTGACCGTCCAGGACCAGCAGCCGGGGCTGGCCCGTCAGTGGGACAACGGGGGCGTCAGTGGCCGAAACCGTTCCGGCGGCCGGAGGCGGTACCTGGTCCGTGGGGGCAGGGTCGCGCTCGAGGACCTGGGACGGGAAGGGGGCCGGTTTGGTTGTTTCACTCACAGGTGCCAGCCTAGTTGCCATGATGGACAATTTCACGCCCGGACCGTTCACCGCTGAACTGACGGCCGCCGGTATTCCCGAACACCTGCATGGTTGGCTTGGCAGCTTCGGGATCGGTGCCCTGGTGGTGAAAATGGAGATCCGGTTCCTTGAAATGAGCCCGGAACGCACGGTGGCCACCATGCCTGTGGCCGGCAACACCCAGGTTGCAGGGATCCTGCACGGCGGGGCGCACGTGGTCCTGGCAGAGACTTTGGGATCCTTTTCCGCAGGGATCCATGCCGGTCCCGGCCGGCATGCAGTGGGAATTGAGGTCAACGCCACACATCACCGCTCCATCGCCACCGGCTTGGTGACGGGAACCTGCACCGCCATCCACCTGGGCCGCACCCTGGCAACGCATGAAATCGTGATGACGGACGAGGCCGGACGCCGGCTCTCCACAGCCCGGATCACCAACATGATCAGGGACAACAACGGCGGCCGGGCCTAACCGGCCACACCCTCCGCAGCGGTTCCCAAAAGGTAGCGGAGCTCAACAATCCCGCGCCCCATGGTGCGCGAACCGCTCAACTCAAGGACCGGCGTCGGGCCCTGCAGTGGCAGCAGGCGCTTCCCGTCCCCCAGCACCACCGGGATGACCGACAGGATGATCTCGTCCAGCAGGCCGGCGGCTGCGAACTGGGCCGCCAGGTTGCCACCGCCAACCACCCAGATGTTCGCCCCGCCTGCGGCGCCGCGGAAGTCATCGATGAACTCCGCCACGTCGCCGCGGACAAACGTGATGTCCGCCCCCTGCTGGGCGCGGTGTTCATGCCGGGTGAAGACGTAGCTGGGTGTATCCGGGTACGGCCACGTGTCCGGTTCGTGTTCGATCAGCCATTCGTAGGTGCTGCCGCCCATAACGATGCTCCCCACCCCGGCCATAAACGCGTCGTAGCTTTCAGCGCCGCCCTCGAACCCGTCGAACTGCAGCAGCCAGGCGAGGTCGTCGGTGGGTGTGGCGATAAAGCCGTCGAGGGATGCTGCGACAAAGTACTGGATCCGTGCCATGGGGCCAGCCTAGCCAAGCGTGGGCGCAGTTCCCAGAGTGCGGGTGCTCAGGCCGAGAAGTACGGGATGATCAGGTACAGCCCAAAGAGGACTGCAAGCCCGCAGAGGCCGAAGCAGGCGTAGGCCAGGGCCCGTTTTATGCCCGGTGAGGCCTGCTCGGAGTCACCGGCGATGGCTGTGAGCCGGACGCCCAGCGAATAGAGCACCACCACGGTGACGGCGGAAACCAGGGTTGCCCCGCCGACTGTCAGCAGTTCCAACCATTTCATCGCTGGGTCTCCTTGAAGGGTGCGGTGCCGTCTGTGCCGTTGATTTCCGGCGTTGCGCCGGCCGGGTTTTCGGCGGCCGGGGTTTCGGGGGCGGCAGGGTTTTCGGCGGCCGGGGCGGCGGCAGCGCCTGCGCGGTTCCTTGCCCTGTCGCGGACCCGGGCCCTGGCCCGGGCGCGGGCCTCGGCCAGCGCCTTCTTCTTGGCGAAACGGACGGCCTGGCCGGCCTCTTCCACCTCGACGGCGTTGTGGTGGCCCACTTCGGACTTGCGGGAGTGCAGGAACATGTAGAGGACTGCTCCGATACCTGCCACGGCGGCAATCAGGACGCCAACGATGCCGGTCTTGACCAGCAGCGCCGTCAGGGCACCAACGATGCCCGCAGCCGGAAGGGTGAACAGCCAGCCCAGCGCGATCTTGCCCACCATGGACCAGCGGACGCTGGTACCGCGGCGGCCCAGGCCGGAGCCGATGACGGAGCCGGAGGCCACCTGGGTGGTGGACAGCGCAAAACCGAGGTGCGAGGAGGCCAGGATGGCGGACGCGGTGCTGGTTTCCGCGGCGAAACCCTGGGCGGGCTTTACTTCGGTGAGTCCGGAGCCCATGGTCCGGATGATGCGCCAGCCGCCGGAGTAGGTGCCGATCGCGATGGCCAGGGCGCAGGCGGCGATGACCCAGAACTGGGGTCCGGTGCCTGGCGCCTGGGTGCCGGCGGAGATCAGGACGAGGGTGATGATGCCCATGGTCTTCTGCGCGTCATTGGTGCCGTGGGCCAGGGCCACCAGGCTGGAGGTGAAGATCTGCCCGGTCCGGAACCCGCCGCGTTTCTGCGTGAGCTTGCTGCCGGTCTCCGGATCGTGCCGGGACGTCAGTGCATAAGCTAGCCGCGTGCAGGTGTACGCCACGATGCCTGCGATGAGGGGGGCGAAGATGGCCGGCAGGATGACTTTCTGCGCCAGGGATGCCAGGTTGATGGAGTTGAAGCCGATACCTGCGATCGCGGCACCGATCAGGCCGCCGAACAGGGCGTGGGAGGAGCTGGACGGCAGCCCCTTCAACCACGTGATCATGTTCCAGAGGATGGCGCCCATCAGGCCGGCGAAGATAATTTCCGGGGTGATCTGGACCCCGTCGGCGCCTTCGTTGATGATGCCGCCGGACACCGTCTTGGCCACCTCGGTGGACAGGAAGGCGCCCACCAGGTTCAGGATGGCGGCGAGGGTGACGGCAGTCTTCGGTTTGATGGCGCCCGTTGCGATGGGCGTGGCCATGGCATTTGCGGTGTCATGGAAACCGTTCGTGAAGTCGAAAAATAGTGCCAGTGCGATGACCAGCGCCACCATGAAGGTGATATCCACCTGTTGCCCAATCTGCAGAGTCGACGTTCAGCAATTTCGCGTTTCCGGCTGCCCCCGCACAGCATAATTCACCAGCTGTTCGCGGGGAATGACCTGCGGCGTTAACCAACCGGCGTGAAACCTTATCGATCGTACGCGTCCGGAAGGTCAGGTCAAAACAACCGGCGCCGGCCGGTAACCACCCCGCCCAGTGTCAGGCGGTGGTTTCGCGCGGCTGGCCGGTGTGGCCGTCAGGGTGCGTGGCGCCGGCAGCGAGGCCGGGCGCTGCTTTGGCTTCCAGGGCCGCGATGGTGACGTCCGGCAGGACGATCAGGCCATCGAGTTCACGCCGGGCGCGTTTGTAGGCCTGCTGCCGTTCGGCCGGGGTAGCCGCTGAATCCTCGGCGATCCGGAGCAGTTTTCGGGCGGTGGCAAGCCGTTGCCGTTCGGGGCCGCTGAACCTGCTGTCCTTGATGCGTTTAGCCTCGCGCTCGGCCAGGTCCAGCGCCAGCGCGAAGCTGTCGACGGCCTGCCGGTAGGACTCGAAGGCGGCTGGCGACGTCATGTCGGCGGCCGTGGTCGGGCGCTGGCCGTCCGCTTCCCGTTTCGCCCGGAGGAAGGCCACGGTGAGGGGCTCCCGGACGTCCGTCATCAACGGAAAGTCGATGAGTTTGCCGACGTCCAGTTCGTACTCGAGCCACCGCGCGTTGGTTGCGGTGTGCCGGACCAGGACGTCCGCCACCCGGGCAGCCGACGCCACTTCCGCGTCGCGGGACTGGTTCCGGAGGGTGTACAGCTCCACTTTGCGGCGGTGCCGGCGTTCGCCGGCCTTGCGCCACGAGTTGGCCCAGTGCCCGGCAAACGCACTCAGGGGAAAAATCAGCCACCATTTGTCGGATAGGAACTCAAAGAGGGACTCCACCGCACCATCCTTGCAGCAGCCCCGTCCCGCCTCAACCCCCCACGGACCGGCGAGGTGGTTGGTTCAGCGGCCCGGCTGGGAAGCTGCCAGGGCGTAGCTGCCCCATAACCCGGCGGCCAGGAGGAGGGCCAGGTACGCCAGGATCAGCCGGGTATCCCGGAGGTAGCAGTTCGACCGGGTCAGGCCCCGTCGCCGGGCTTTCCAGTAGCCGGCGAATCCGACGGCGGCGAACACGGCCAGTGCCACCGGGCCGGCAACCCAGCCCAGCAGGGCAATGGTCGCGAAGATGCAGAGCCGCAGCGGATCGAACGGCGGTGGGTCCGCCGGGTCCGTTCCGTGGCCGCGCCCCTGGCCGTGCAGGGCGGCATGTTTGGCGCGGACCAGTTGCGATGGCATTGGCCCGGCTGCGATCCGCCGGGCCTCCGACTCGGCGTCCATCAGTGCTCCCCGGCACTGGCCGGGACCTGGCGGACGGGGAGGAGCCGGGTGCCGGTGGCCGTGCTGATGCGTTGCCTGGCCAGGGCGGGCCACGCCTGGACAGCACAGAACGGAGCGCATTGGTGTTCGCCGGCGTCGCTCTTGGTGCCCACGTGGACGCAGCATTGCGTGAGCCGTTCCTCGATCATGGTGGAGATGTCCATAAAGGGCTTCACCATGATGCGGGTGATCCGTTCGCCCAGCAGCCGGCGCAGCCGCTGCTGCTGGCCTGGCAGTTTGCCGGCGGCCAACGTGGTCAGGGTGCCGATGCCGAGGTCGCACTGGGTGCAGATGTTTTTCCAAAGATCCATGGTCCGCGGGTGGGACAGCGATGACTGCTCGCTCAGGAGGTCCAGGAGGGAGGTCTTCATGAGGTTCCGCAGCTCGAGCGGGATCGCGCTGTCGGCGATGCGGTTGGCAAGGCCGTCGGGATTGAGTTCCAGCCACGCGAGCAGCTGGTCATGCCCGACGAGGGCTGCCAGCGAACGCCAGGCCCCGGAATCGTCCTTCAGCATGTAGCCCACGGATGCGCAATGCGGATGGGAGCACGGGAGTGCCGTCAGGTCGTGCCATGAAACCACCCCGCCGGTTTGCGCCGCGAGCCGTTCCAGGACGCCCGTGTGGGTGAGCCTGGCCGTGGGGTCGATGCCGTGGCCGCGCCCCGAACCGAACACCGGCTGCAGCGCAACCCCACCCACAAACGGGGTTTCCAGGGCCCGCATCACAACGGCGCCGACCTCACCATCGTTGACGCCAAGGGCCGCCGTCATGGTCAGGGTGGTGAAGACACCTGCCTCGGACAGGCGTGCGATGGCCAGGTCCTTGAAGCGGGTCAGGTCTCCCCCGCGGTGATGGATGGATGTTTCCCTGGACGGGCCGTCGTATTGGAGGTAGACCTCCACCCGGTCCCGGTGCCTGGCCAGCAGCGCCAGCAGTTCATCGTCGGTTGCGATCAGCATGCCGTTGCTGTTTACCATGATCCGCACGATCGGACGGGCTACGAGCTCGTCCAGGAGTTCAGCCAGCTGCGGATAGAGCGTTGGTTCGCCGCCGGAAAGCATCAGCACGTCGAGCCGCCCGTTTTCGCGGGACAGCCGGGTGTCAATGTTCGCGAGCACCTCGCTCAGCGGTGCCACCCCCTGCAACGTGGGGCCGGAGGCGGTGAAGCAGGTGGGACAGCGCAGGTTGCAGTGTTCGATGATGTCCTGCAGGAGGATGCAGGTGTGCTGGGTCTGCATGGCAGGCAGCCCGTATGCGTAGGCTTCGGGCACCTGGCGGTAATTGCCGGCCTGGTCCGGGATGTGCTGCTTGGTGGGGGCCTGCCATTTCTCCAGGTAGCGCAGGATTTCCGGGGACTCGTCATACAGTGTGCTGACGAGGCCGTGATCGGGGCAGCCGCGTTCCAGCCAGACCCGGTCATCGCGGATCAGCAGCGCGCCGGAGAGGCGCCGCACCTGCGCGAGCGGGGGGTTGGTTTCGTGGCAGTGGGGGCAGAATGCTGTGACGTAGCGGTGGATCCGGTCCCCGCGCAGCGGCTGGCCGGGGCCGGGCAGCGACTGTCGGGAGGCGAACGGCAGTGGATTCATCTCAGGCCCTTATCTGTGCGAGGTATCCGACGCAGATCCCGCCGCCGAGCAGCGTGAAGATTCCCAGGCCAATCAGCAGCCCGGCGCCCCACTTGGCTGTGGGTGGCCGGACCGCCAGCAGAATCGCGATGGCCAGGTAGCCTGCGATGGGAATCAGCACCACAGGCCCACTCAGGTACCGCACCGGCTGGGTGGGATCGGCCGTGGTCTGGACTGCGCTGAAAATAATCGGTCCGCCGACATAGAGGCCGTAGAGGACCACTGCCCCCACGAGGGTTCCGACCCCCAAGGGACCGAGCCAGGGTTCAGCGGGGTCCTCACCGTTCCCGGTAAAGCGGTTGTTCCTGCTCATGCCACCCGTCCTTCCAGCCTGGGGCGGCGGGGTTTCCCGAACACCCGCTGCATCCGCCAGGACAGCAGGGGGAGAATCACCAGCAGAAACCACTGGGGCCGGCTCATGCCCAGCCACAGCACCTCGTTGCCCCGGACGAATTCGACGCCGAACCGGAACAGCGCGTAGGCGCTCACATAGCAGATTAAGAGGTCGCCTGGACGGGGCAGGCGGTCCCGGTACCGCCACATGAGCGCAAAGGCGGCTGCGTGGAAGGCAATCTCATAGGCAAAGGACGGGTGCAGTCCTACCCCGGGCAGCCCGCCCAACAGCGCCGCCTGTGCCGGCGTGAGCGATATGCCCCAGGCCTGCCCGGTGGGGGTACCGGGCAGTTCCGTGAGGAGGCAGCCCACGCGTCCAAGCACCAGCGCCAACGCCACCGCGGGTGCCAACAGGTCGCCGGTGGACCCGCGGTAGCCCGTCAGCCGTTTCCCCAGGTGCACACCAAGCCAGGCTCCGACCAGTCCCGCGAGGATACTGCGGTCGCCGTTGCCCCACCACTCGGCCAGGGAGACCTGGCGGGAAACGTCCCAGGTGAGGACTCGTGAGCCGATTGCCCCGAACGCGATGGCGAAACCCGCAATGGGCCACAGGCGTGGGTCGGTCAGGCCCCGGCGGCGCTTTTCGTAGCCGTAGAACAGCAGGGCCGCCAGGATGCCCAGGCCCAGCAGGCAGGCGTGCACCAGTGGGTCCCCGGCGAAGGGAAGGCCTGTCATGGCCGGTGTGCAGCAGTGAGCATTCCTGCTCCTCAGGTCCTACATCCGGGTGGAAATGGGTCC
Organism: Pseudarthrobacter sp. MEB009; assembly: GCF_030208875.1. Classification (NCBI taxonomy): domain Bacteria; kingdom Bacillati; phylum Actinomycetota; class Actinomycetes; order Micrococcales; family Micrococcaceae; genus Pseudarthrobacter; species Pseudarthrobacter sp. MEB009. Next base: position 101,758 of record NZ_JARVTC010000004.1, on the reverse strand, counting down.
AACAGCTCCGGCCGGCGCGTCCTAGGGGGCGCCGGTGGCACCCTGGGCGCCGTTGACGTTCACCAGCCAGTCGATGCCGAATTTGTCGGTGCACATGCCAAAAATATCGCCCCAGGGCGAGGCCTCCATGGGCACGGTGACGGAGCCGCCGTCGGTACTGAGCTTCTCGTAATAGCCGCGCAGTTCGGCCTCATCATCCCCGCTGACGGAAACCGAGATGGCCGAGCCCGGGTTGTAGGGCATGCTGTTCGGGGTGTCGGCGCCCATCAGGACCAGCCCACTGGGCGTGGTCAGCATGCCGTGCATCACCTTGTCCGCTTCGGCGGGATCCTCGGAGGCCTGGTACTCGCCGAACGTACTGACGCGGAGGTCGCCGCCGAACACCGACTGGTAGAAGTTCATCGCGTCGCGGGCGTTGTCGCGGAAACTGATGTACGGGTTAAGGATGGTGGGCATGGCGGTGACTCCTTCGTGCAGGATAAAAGCTGGACCAGACAACATCCTGCCCCAAGCCGGTCGCCGCCGGTAGGGGGGATTTCCACATGGCCGGGCCCGGGGTTAAGGCTCGAAGCGGTACCCCATCCCCGGTTCGGTGCGGAGGTGCCGGGGATTGCCGGGATCGGCCTCCAGCTTGCGCCGCAGCTGGGCCATGTACACCCGCAGGTAGTTGGCTTCCTTCTGGTAGGAGGGACCCCAGACCAGGGCCAGCAGCTGCTGCTGGCTGACCAGCCGGGACGGATTGCGGACCAGGATTTCCAGGATGCTCCACTCGGTGGGGGTGAGCCGGACCGGTTTTCCGCCACGATGCACCTGCCGCCGCACCAGGTCAACGGTGAACCCTTCCGTGGCTACCGTGGGGGCGGAATCCGGCTGCGGCACGCGGCGCAGCAGTGCCCGCAGCCGCGCCAGCAGTTCGTCCAGGCCGAAGGGTTTGGTGATGTAGTCGTCAGCACCCGCGTCCAGGGCAGCCACCTTGTCCGCCGAACCGTGGCGGGCAGAGAGCACCAGGACGGGGACGGTGCTCCAGCGGCGCAGGTCCCGCAGCACCGCTGCGCCGTCCATGTCCGGCAAGCCCAGGTCCAGGACCACCAGGTCCGGTGTGTCCCTGGCCGCGGCGGCAAGCGCCGATCCGCCGTCAGCTGCCACGGTGACCCGGTAGCCGTGGCCGGCCAGCGTGATCCTCAGGGCCTTAAGCAGGTGCGGATCGTCGTCAACAACCAGGACGGTGGCCAGTGGGGCAGGTCCGCCTGCGGGGACGTCGGCGGTGCTCACTGGGCCTGTTCCCTGGGACCCGTGGACAGGGGCAACCGGATGACCATGGTCAGGCCCCCGCCCGGGGTTTCCTCCGCGGTCAGGGACCCCCGCATGGCCTCGACGAAGCCCTGCGCAACGGCAAGCCCCAGGCCCACGCCGGTTGCGGGCTGGGCGTCGTCCAGGCGCTGGAACGGGCGGAACATTTCCACCACTTTCATGGCGGGAACGCCGGGTCCGCGGTCGGCGATCCGCAGTTCGCCGGAGGGGTGCCCGGCCAGAGCGGAACCCATGCCATCGGTGGTGCCGGTGATTGCCACCTGGGTGCCGGGTGCGTATTTGAGGGCGTTTTCCACAATATTGGCGATGACCCGTTCCAGCAGCCCGGGGTCCGCATCCACGGCCGGCATGTTGGGCGGCAGCACCACGGCGACGGCGGTTGACGGGATGCCGCGGAGCGCCTTGTCCAGCACGTCATGCCACCGCACGGGTCCCAGGAGGGGCTCCACCGACTGCGCAGTGATCCGTGACATGTCCAGCAGGTTGCCCACCAGCAGGTCCAGCCTGTCGGAACATTCGTCGATGGTCTGCACCAGCTCGCGCTCCTCGGCCCGGGTGAAGGTGCCGGCGTCCTGCAGCAGTCCCCCGGCGGCCAGCTTGATCCCGGCCAGCGGCGTCCGGAGGTCATGGGACACCGCCCTCAGGATGGCGGTGCGCATGGTATTTCCTTCCGCCAGCCGCATGATCTCAAGCCGGCTGGTTTCCAGTTGTCGGCGCTCCAGCTGCGCCTTGATGTGCACGGCAACGGCGCCCAGCAACGTGCGCCGGTCCGGTGCGACTTCCCTGCCGAAAAGGACCAGCCACGTGACGGCGTCCACAGGTTCCACGGTGCTGCCGGGCGGGGGCGCGGCAGGCGGCACCATTCCGTGCCATCCCGTAGTGTCCCCCACCCCGGCAAGCAGCACTACCGGCGCCTTCCCGGCTCCGGCGCCGGGTGACTGCCGCGCCACAATGGCCGCTCCGGCGACGCCAAACACGGTGACCGCATCGGACAGCAGACCGCGGAGCGGGTCTGCGGACCGCGAGGCGTCCAGCGCCAGGTCCCCCAGGATGCCGGCCTCCGCCCGCGCCTGCGCGGCTTCGCGTGAGCGCCGTGCAGACCGGTCCACTACGCCGGCCACCGCAACGGACAGGCCCAGGAACACCGCCAGGGACAGAAAATCCTGCGGGTCCTCGATGGCCAGGTTGCCCAGCGGGGGCGTCGAGAAGAAGTTGACCAGGACACTGCTCCACAAGGCACCAACCACCGCAGGCCGCAAGCCGCCCACCAGTGCGATCGCCACGGCGCCGGCCAGCTGGATCAGCACGGCGGTGGCAACACTGTGTTCGAACGCGGCGAGGACCAGCTGAAGCAGCGCCGGCAGTATGGCGGCGAGCGCAATGCCCCCGAAGGTGCGGGCACGGCCCACATCCAGCGGCCGTCTTTGCACGGGGTTCCGGGCCGGCAGGCCGGGGACCACATGGACGTCGATGTCCCCGGCACCGCGGATCACCCGCATGCCCGTACCGGCAGCGCCCCGGAACATCCCTGCCCGGGAACGCCCCACCACCATCCGGGTGGCCTGGACCGAGCGTGCATAGTCGAGCAGGCCGGTGGCAACGTCATCGCCCTGCAGGGTCCGGAAGGTGCCGCCGGCTGCCACGACGGCGCGGCGCTGCGCCTCGAGTGCCTGCGGTGATCCGCTCCGGCTCCCCTTGGGGGTCCGGACGTGGACGCCCAGGAGTTCACTGCCCCCGCCGGGCGGCAGAAGGCGCGCGGCGCGCTCCGTGAGCACGCCACCGTCGTCGTCCCCCTTGAGGCCGATCACTATACGTTCCGCTGGCATGGGGCACATTCTGCCACCTCCGGAGCGGCACCTTTGACCGCCGGTGTGCCCTTCCCCACACCGGCGTTAAGGATGCGTCAAGATCCCCGGATTTCGGGGTTCGGGGCCTTGTCCCGGTGCTACGTTCGGCTGTGCCGCGGCGCTGTGCCGTGGCCTGGACACTGACGCAGAGGGAACCCGATGACCACCATGAGCAGACCGCCGGCTGATCCGTCAGCCCTTCCTCCCGGCCGCAGGGCTGCGGTACGGGACTGGCTGCTTTTTGGCCTGCAGGACGCCAAAGGCACGCACCAGGGCCCGGGCGGGCAATCATCCGGGCAGGACCACAAACACCCCTGGTGGCAGGTGATGTGCCTGACGGGCGTGGACTACTTCTCCACCCTTGGCTACCAGCCCGCCATCGCGGCGCTGGCGGCGGGGGCCATCTCACCGCTGGCCACGCTGGTGCTGGTGGCCGTGACCCTCCTGGGGGCCCTGCCGGTCTACCGCCGCGTGGCCGGCGAAAGCCCCCGCGGCGAGGGTTCCATCGCCATGCTGGAACGGCTTCTGCCGCGCTGGGGCGGGAAACTCCTGGTCCTGGGCCTGCTGGGGTTCGCCGCCACGGATTTTATGATCACCATGACCCTCTCCGCCGCCGACGCCACGGCGCACCTGATCGAGAACCCGTATGCGCCCGGCTGGCTGCACGGCCAGGAGGTGGCCATCACCCTGGTCCTCCTGGCGCTGCTGGCCGCCGTTTTCCTGCGGGGCTTCAAGGAAGCCATCGGTGTGGCGGTTGTCCTTGTGGTGGTGTACCTGTCACTTAACGTGGTGGTCATTGGCCGTTCCCTGGTGGAAGCGGCCAACCATCCGGTGGCGGTGGACAACTGGTGGCAGACGCTGACCACCTCCCACGGGAACCCGCTGATGGCCGTGGCCATTGCCTTGCTGGTGTTTCCCAAACTCGCGCTGGGCCTCTCCGGTTTTGAGACCGGCGTGGCAGTGATGCCCCAGATCAAGGGCAGCCCCTCGGACACCGACGCGAACCCAGCCGGAAGGATCCAGGGCACCCGGCGGATGCTCACCACAGCGGCCCTGATCATGAGCACGTTCCTGGTGACCAGCAGCTTCGCCACTGTAGTACTTATCCCCGCGGCGCAATTTGAGCCGGGCGGGGAAGCCAATGGCCGTGCGCTGGCCTTCCTGGCGCACTCCTACCTGGGGCCGGGGTTCGGCACGGTGTACGACCTCAGCACCATCGCCATCCTGTGGTTCGCCGGTGCCTCCGCCATGGCGGGGCTGCTGAACCTGGTGCCGCGGTACCTGCCCAGGTACGGCATGGCCCCGGCCTGGGCCAAAGCGGTGCGGCCGCTGGTGCTCGTGTTCACCATCCTGGGGTTCGTGGTCACCTGGCTTTTTGAGGCCGACGTCGACGCCCAGGGCGGCGCTTACGCCACGGGCGTGCTGGTGCTGATGACGTCCGCGGCAGTGGCCGTCACGCTTTCGGCCCGGCGCCAGCAGCAACGCAAACGCACCGTGGGCTTCGGCATCATCGCCGTCCTCTTTACCTACACCACGGTGACCAACATCTTCGAACGGCCCGAAGGCATCCGGATTGCCGCGTTCTTCATCCTGGGCATCATTGCCGTCTCCCTGCTGTCCAGGTTGATGCGCTCCTTCGAACTGCACGCCACCCACGTGCGGCTGGACACCGCAGCCCTGGAGTTCATGGCCCCCGCACTGGCCGGGCCCATCGGCATCATTGCCCACGAACCGGTCCGCGTGGCCGCTGCCGACTACCGGCAAAAACTGGCGTCCGCCACCGAGGCAAGCCACTTCCCGCGAAACGCCCGGCCGCTGTTCCTGGAAGTCATTGTGGACGACTCCTCCGACTTCGAAACCGCCCTGGAGGTGCGCGGCGTACTCCGGCATGGGTACCAGGTCCTGGAAGTCCACGGGCCGGGCGTCCCCAACACCATCGCCTCCGTGCTCCTGCACATCCGTGACGTGACAGGGCTGATGCCGCACATCTACTTCCGCTGGACGGAAGGCAACCCGGTCCGCAACCTCCTCCGGTTCCTGTTCCTCGGCGAAGGCGAAATTGCGCCGGTGACCCGGGAGATCCTCCGTGAAGCCGAGCCGGACATCCGGCAGCGGCCCTGGGTGCACGTGGGCTGACCGGCCGGGCGCCGCCGTCGTGCTTTCCCCGCCCCGACCGGGAAGGTGGTGCGGTGGCGGTCCCGGGAACGTAGGCTCTCCCACATGGCCAGATACTTTGACGTTCATCCACAGGACCCCCAGCCCCGCGCCATCTCGCAGGCAATCAGCATGGTGCGCGACGGCGGCCTGATCGCCTACCCCACGGATTCCTGCTACGCGCTGGGCGCACAGCTGGGCAACAAGGACGCCCTGGACCGGATCCGGAGCATCCGCAAACTGGACAGCAAGCACCACTTCACCCTGGTGTGCCGGGACTTTGCGCAACTGGGCCAGTTTGTGAACATCGGCAATGACGTGTTCCGCAGCATCAAGTCCGTCACCCCTGGCGCGTACACGTTTATCCTGCCCGCCACCAAGGAAGTCCCGCGGCGCCTGCTGCACCCCAAGAAGAAGACCGTGGGGGTGCGGATCCCGGACAGCCGGGTGGTGCAGGCCCTGCTGGCGGAACTGGGCGAACCGCTTCTCTCCAGCACCCTGCTGCTGCCGGACGAGGAGGATCCGTTGACTCAGGGCTGGGACATCAAGGAACGCCTGGACCACCAGGTGGACGCCGTGGTGGACGCCGGCGACTGCGGCTCCGAGCCCACCACGGTGGTGGACTTCTCCAGCGGGGTGGCCGAGGTGGTCCGGCGCGGAGCCGGCGACCCGTCCCGCTTCGAATAAAAACGGCTACTCCGGCTTCTTTGCCCGGCTGGGCTGGACGCGCGGCGGCTCGCCCGGCATCTTTGGATAGTCGGGTGGGAATGCCAGCTCGCCCAGCCCGGCCTCGAGGTCACGTTCCCACCACTGCATCAACGTGTCGATGGTGCCGGGCTTCGCGCCGAAATCCGCCCACGGGTCGCCGATGGTGCGGAGCCGCTCCGGGACCGTCAGGATGGTGAAGTTCCGCGGGTCAGCGGTGTCCAGTTCGTCCCAGGTGATGGGGCAGGAGACCGGAGCGTGCGCCAGGGCCCGCGGGCTGTAGGCGCCGGCAATGGTCCGATCCCGGTTGGCCTGGTTGTAGTCGAGGAAGATGCGCTGGCCCCGTTCCTCTTTCCACCATGCCGTGGTGACCTGGTCCGGCATCCGCCGCTCCACCTCGCGGGCTGCGGCGATCACGGCATGCCGGACGTCCAGGAACTCCCGCGTGGCCTCGATGGGGGCATAAACGTGCAGCCCCCGGTTGCCAGACGTTTTGATGAACGCGTCCAGTCCGGCCTCGGCCAGGACGTCCCTCAGCACCCGCGCTGCGGGGACGGCGTCCTTGAAGTCCGTGCCGGGCTGCGGGTCCAGGTCGATCCGCAACTGGTCCGGGTTGTCCGTGTTATCCGCCCTGGACGGCCACGGATGGAACACCACGGTGTTCATCTGCGCGGCCCAGACGGCCGCGGCCGGTTCATCCAGCACCAGCTGGGGGTGGGACCGGGCGCTGGGGTAGACCACCTTGACGGAGCGGACGAAGTCCGGGGTGCCGCGGGGCGGGTTCTTGGAAAAGAACTGCTCGCCGTCAATGTTGTCGGAGAACCTTTGCAGCGAAACGGGACGGTCGCCGTTGGCGGCGATGAAGGCGTCCCCCACATCGGCGAGATAGTTGGCCAGGTCCAGCTTGGTGAGGCCAAGCTCCGGCCAGAGCACCCTTGAGGGACTGGAAATGCGCATTTCGCGTTCGCCGTGGGGGCCCTGGACTGTGATGGTGGTCTGTTCGCTCGCCATGGGGACAACGTACACCCTGCCCCCGTCGCAGGGCCGTTGCTTCCGGCATGATGGATCCATGCCCATCGCAGAAGAACCCCGCACCATCACCGTGGCGGACGGGGCGGTTTCGGCCGCCTATACCCGCCCCGACCACCCCGCCGCGACCCTGGTGGTGGCGCACGGGGCAGGCGCGGGCATGGACCATCCGTTCCTGGCCGGGTTCTCCGCCGGACTGGCCGACGCCGGCGTTGCCAGCCTGCGCTTCAATTTCCCGTACCGGGAAGCCGGCCGGAAATTCCCGGACCGGCCACCCGTAGCCATTGCCGCCTGGCGTTCCGCCATGGACCATGCCGCTGCACTGGCCGCGGACCACGGGGACCACGGGAACCTCTGGGCCGGCGGCAAGTCCTTCGGCGGGCGGATGGCGTCCATGGCCGTGGCCGAAGGAATGCCCGCCGCCGGGCTGGTGTACCTGGGCTACCCGCTGCACCCGCCCGGAAAGCCCGAAAAAATCCGGGACGAACACCTGTACGGGCTGACGCTGCCCATGCTTTTCCTGCAGGGCAGCCGGGACACGTTTGCCACCCCGGACCTCCTGACGCGCGTGGTGTCCGGGATAGGGACCAATGCTTTCCTGGAATGGGTGGCCGGCGGGGACCACTCCTTCGCCGTCGCGGGCAAAAAGCGGGCCGCGTTCGACGTCGGTGCCGCCGCTGCCATCCCCGTCGCAGCCTTCATCCTGTCCCGGCTGGATCCGCAGCCGTAGGGGTGCCGGGCTCAGACCTGCTCTTCGTGCCACCAGCCTTCCCAGGCGGCTGAGGTGAGCCGGCCTGCCGGGAAACTGCTGCCGGCGCTGCTGCCGAAGGCGTGCCCATCGTCGTTGCGGCGTCCGTCGAGCAGAAGACTGAGGCTGTTCAAAAGAAACATTCGGTGCATCCTTCCAGGTCCATTCGGGCTTCCTTGCCCCTGTGGATCCGAGACTAACGGGACCATGTTTCAACGGGTCGACGCGGCGTTTCCGCTGTGTATCGGACATCTCACCCTGCGCTTGCGGCAGGCCTGCTCCCGCGCCGGAAGGCCGCCCTACCGGGGTTTCGTCCGTGCGGTGGCCGGCGCCGACCAGGGGTCTTCCGGCCAGGGGTGCCGTGGATAGCGGCCCCGCATCTCCGCCCGGACCTGCGCATAGGGCCCCGACCAGAATGACGCCAGGTCATCGGTAACCGCCAGCGGACGCCGGGCCGGTGAGAGCAGATGGAACAGGACCGGAACCCGGCCGTCCGCCAGCCGGGGTGTGGTGGCCAGCCCGAAACACTCCTGCAGCTTGACCGCCACCACCGGCCGGCCGGTACCGTCAGCGTCGGCCGGGTATTCAATCCGGATCCGGGAACCGCTGGGAACTTCAAGGCGCTCAGGTGCCAGACTGTCCAGCCGCCCTGCTTCGGGCCAGGGCAGGAGCCGGCGCACGGCCGGGGAAAGATCCAGGCTGCCCGCGGCGGCGCCGCCGGCCAGTGCCGCCAGCTCAGGCCCCAGCCAGTCATCCAGCCGCTGCAGGAGGGCCGTATCCGACATGTCCGGCCAGGGCGCCCCCATCTCGCGGTGCAGGAAGGCGAGCCGGCGGCGGATGTCCAGTGCCGCCGTCGGCCAGGCCAACACATCAAGCCCCTCAGCTCTTAGCGCCGCCGCCACGGCGGTCCGGCCCTCCGCCGGGGACGGCCGGACCGGGGTGCTCGCCAGGACGATGGCGCCGAGCCTGCGGACCCGCCGGGCGCTGACCCGTCCCTGCACAAACTGTGCCACCACGGAGTCGCTGAGCAGGTGGGCTGCCGCGGATTCCGCCAAGGCAGCCGTCAGCGGCGCGGCGGCGCGGATCACGGCTCCCGTGCCGGCAGCGTCCCTGCCTTCCGCACGGGACACTTCGGCCACGGCCAGCCACTCGTGGCCGGCCAGGGAACTCCCGGCCGGCAGCCCGGCCCGGGTGCCGGAGGCCAGCAGGTAGCGTTCGGGCCCGTCGCCGGCGACGCGTTGCGCCACCCTGCCAGGGAAAGCCAGTGCCACCACGGCGCCCACCGCCTCTGCGCCGCTGCCGGCTTCAGGGCGGGAAGAACCGGGCGCCTTCGCCTTTCCGCTGTTCCCGGCCCGGGCGGCGAGGTCCTGCAGCCGCCGGGACTCCTCAGCCCACCTCCGGCCTTCCGGGCCCCTCTCGGCACGGAGCTGCGACAGGAGGCCGGGGAGGTCGGCGCCGCGCGCGCGGTGGTCCCCGGCCACGGCTGCCACCACCTGTGCTGCCAGGACGGGACCCGCGGCGGTGCCGCCGGCCAGCAGGGCCCTGGCCAGGCGGGGGTCCGCCGGAATGCCGGCCAGCGTGCGGCCGGTGGCGGTGGGGTGCCCGTCCGCACCCACCGCACCGAGTTCGAGCAGCACCGCCGTGGCGTCCGCCAGTGCCTGCTGCGGCAGCTGGTCCGGCAAGGCAAGGCCCGCGCCGCCCGGAGAGCCCCAGCAGGCAAGGGTAAGGGCGGCGCCGGTGAGGTCCGCGACCGCAATTTCCGGGGTCACGTGGGCGGGGGCCGCTCCGAACGCCTGCTGGCTGTAGCACCGCACCACTGTTCCCGGCCCCTGCCGGGCGGCCCGGCCTGCCCGCTGCTCCGCCGACGCCCGCGAGCAGGACACGGTGACCAGCCCCGTCATGCCGCGGCCCGCGTCGCGCCGGGGTTCGCGGGACAGGCCGGAATCGATCACCAGCCGCACCCCCGGCACCGTCAGCGACGATTCGGCCAGGTCCGTGGAGACGATGATCCGTGGTTTCCCGCCTTGCCGCCGGCCGGACACGGCGCTGTCCTGGTCGGCCGCGGGGGCTTGGCCGTGCAGCTCCAGGACGTCAACGCCGCTGCCCAGCCGGCCACGCAGCGCAGCCGCAACCTGGGCCACCTCCCGGGCACCCGGGACAAACACCAAAGCGTCAGCGCCGGGCTCGACGGCAAGGGCGCGGGCATGGAACTGCGCGGCCGTCGCGGCCACGTGGTCCAGGAAATCCCGTGCCACACCCCGGCCATCCACTCGCGGCCCTGCGGCCGGCTGCCAGTCCACTGTCAACGGATGCAGCGCCGACGGGCAGTCGATCACGGGAGCCGGCCGGCCGCCGTCGGAATCCGCCAGCAGCGCGGCGAACCGGGGCGCGTCAAGCGTGGCGGACATGGCCACCAGGGTCAGGTCGCCGCGCAGCTCGCGGACTTCGGCGAGCATCCCCACCAGCAGGTCCGTCTCCAGGCCACGCTCGTGGACTTCATCGAGGACGACGGCGGCCACCCCCGCCAGGCCGGGATCGGCCAGCAGGCGGCGCAACAGGATTCCCGGGGTGACAAATTCGACGACGGTGGACCGGCTGGTCTTGTTTTCGCCGCGGACGGTGTAGCCCACCGGTCCACCCAGTGGGGTGCCGGCCAGGGCCGATAGCCGCCGCGCAGCAGCACGGGCAGCCACCCGGCGGGGCTGCGTAACAACGATCTTCAGGTTGCCGGTACCTGGTTTTCCTGCGCCCAGCAGGTTTGCCAGCAGCGGCGGGACAAGGGTGGTTTTGCCGGTTCCGGGTGGTGCCTGCACCACAGCGGCCATCCCGGCGCCCAGCGCCTCCCGGAGAGCTGGCAGGGATGCGGCGAACGCGAGGCCGGCGCCGATGGCGGCCAGGTCGAAGGCGGGGCCAGGACGCGTCGGGGCGGGTCCCTCAGGAGAAGTCACCCGTCCATTCTGCCCGGTTTTGTACGGGCACCGGTTCCCGGCCAGGCAAGCTGCGCGTCCGTCAGGTCAGGCCGGGGGGGGCAGGCCAGCGCGGCGGCCCGGCACGTCAGGCGGCGTGCCGGGCCGCCCCGGAAGCGGTGCGGCGCACCGGCAGGGGCAGGACGCTCGCAAGCCGGACGGGAGCCTGTACGGGTTCCTGGCTGGTGTCCACCCGCGGCGGGGCAGCCTTCCGCACCAGCTGCCGGGCCAGCGCCTTCAGGCCCAGCGTCAGCAACTGCCCCAGTCCGAGGCCCAGGAACACGTGGCCAACCAGCTGTAGGCCATTGAGGCCCTGCGCCCCGTTACCGCTGGCCGCCAGGCCCACCAGGGTGCCGCTCGCGGCAAGGCCCAGCCAGCAAACGGCGCTGACGATTACGCCCATGGTTCCTGCTCCCATCCTCCGGTTCATCAGTACGCTTACTGATATTGTTCAGCAAGCTTACTACCGGGCGGATGGTGCTTGCGGCACTGGGCCGGCGACGGCCCGGGATCAACTTGTCCCTTCCTGGCGGGACACCGTACAGACCGGTCTGTCTGGGTAGTGTAATGTCTGCCCTGATGGAACATACACGTAGCTCTTCAGCTGGCCCGCTTGCCGCTCCCGTCCCTTCCGGCGCGCGGGAGCGCATCATGGCGGCCGCTTATGAATTATTTACGCAGCGTGGCATCCGGGATGTTGGCATCGCTGAACTTATTTCCCGTGCCGGGGTTGCCAAGGCCACGTTCTATGGGCACTTCCCCGCCAAGGATGTGTTGGTCCTCGCGTTCCTGGAACGCTGTCATCAGGACCTGACCGTTGAACAGATCATTGCTGAATGCAGAAAGCGGTCCGAGGACCCGACAGCCCAGTTGCTGACTATTTTCGACGTCCTGGATGGGTGGTTCCGCCGGGACGACTTCCAGGCCTGTGCGCTGATAAGCACCATGCTGGAGATGGGTCCCACCCACCCCCTGGGGGAAGCATCGATGAGCTACCTGGCGCAGGTCAGAGCCTTTATGCGGAACCTTGCCGAGGAGGCCGGACTGGACCATCCGGATGTTTTCGCGCGGTCATGCCACATCCTCACCAAGGGCTCAATCATCTCGGCGGTTGAAGGCGACAGGGATGCAGCCGTCCTGGCCAAGAGCATGGCCGTGGCCCTCATCGCCAGCCATGGGGGCACCACCGGCGCCGACCATTGGGCGGTCCAGGACAACATGGCGGATCTCTCCTGAGTCTGGACCCGGCTGCTCCACTGCCGGGACGATTCCAGGCAGCCACACCCCAAAGACGGCCCACCGCATCCCCTCCAAGGACCCACCATGGCGTACTCACAGTTTGACCGGTTCCTTCAGGAAGCCACCCACCGGGACCAGGAGTCAGACTCGACTCTTGCCCCGGACTCCCTCTACGGCCTGTACACCAGCTGGTGCACCCTATCGCAGCACCCCCAACAGGCCGAGCACATCTTCTGGGCTGCAATGAGGGACCGCATCGGCCCTGGACAGGGCCTGCGCATGAAGGGACCGGCGGGCGCGGACTACATTCTTGCCAGCTATCCGGCATTGGTTTAAGACGGCCATGACAACATCGTTAAGCAGCTATGTTCCACGGGACAAGGACCAGCCCCGGGGAAAACGCCCCTGGTGCCCCACGTGTGACACCGACCTGCACCTGCAGATTGCATCGCCCAGCGTTTCCGGGCGGCAGGAGGGCACCCTCGCGGTGGCCGTCTGCTGTTCCAAGTGCCACGGGTCCCGCGTGCTGGACACAACGGCAGTCCACTTGGAAACCCTGTCGGGGCAGTTGATGGGCGCTTGTCCGTTGCCGGTGAAGGCCTTATGAACGGCCCCGTCGAGCAGGGCGCCTGTCCCGCCACCGACCAGGCCGGCGACAGTCTTGCCGGGTTGCTGCTGCGTACAGCCGAAGGTGACCACCACGCGTTCAGCGAGTTCTACCGGCAGACATCCACCCGGGTCACCGGGCTGGTCCAGCGCGTTGTTGTTGACCGGGCGCTCAGCGAAGAAGTCGTGCAGGAAGTATTCATCACTGCCTGGCAGGACGCCGGGAAATACCGGCCGGCCCTGGGCACTCCGATGGCCTGGCTGATGACCATCGCCCACCGAAGGGCCGTGGACAAAGTCAGGTCAACCCAAAGCAGCCGCACCCGCGATCATCGATGGGCAGGGTCCGCGCCGGCAGCCTGCGACGGTTTCGTCGACGACCTGGCCGACAAAATGGACGCCCAAATCATCATTGCCTCGTTGGCATGCCTGTCAGCCCTGCAGCGCGAATCAATTCTCCTTGCCTACTTCGGCTCGTTGACCTACCAGGACATCGCCGCGAAGCTCTCCGTGCCGCTGCCCACGGTCAAGTCCAGGATCAGGGACGGCCTCCAACGGCTCCGCTCCCACGTCACCATGGAACATCCGGGCGTTTCGGAGATCGGGTAACAGCCGCAGATCAGCTGGCAACCTCAAGCAGCCGGTCAGCAGCGGAAATCCCGGCGTAGCGGCCCTTGAAGAACAGCAGCGGCTCGGCATCCTGGCGTGCGCTCAGGTGCCGGACGGCTGCCACGACGATGGTGTGATCGCCGCCGTCATACTCCGCGTGGAGTTCGCAGTCGATCCAGGCCAGCGCATCATCCAGGACCGGGTTGCCCAGCGGCGAGGCAGCGTGGCTGACGCCGGCAAATTTATCCGCCCCGGAACGGGCAAACTGGCCTGCCAGGTGCTGGTGTTCTGCCGGCAGGATGTTGACGGTGAACGAGCCTGCCTCGCGGAGCAGCGGCCAGGTGCTGGACGTCCGGGCCGGGCTGAAGGTGACCAGCGCCGGCTCCAGGGAGAGCGAGGCAAACGACTGGCAGGTGAACCCGGCCGGGCCATTGTCCGTTGCGCTGGTGATGACCGTCAGGCCGGTGGCGAAGGTTCCAAAGATGTCCCGAAGCCTGCGGGGCGCAAGATCTGATGTAGCTGTCATGTGAAGGGCCTCTCGTTCGGATCGTTACCTCACCAAACCATCCCCAAATCGTTCAGTTCAAGCGCCGCCGCAATGCCCGGACGCGGGCCGCAACGAAAATTCACAGCACTACTTCTGCCGTCACGGGACAGTTCGCTGCGACGTAAAAAGACGCTGTTTGACGTGCCGCGAACCACCGTGAACTGCGGTTGCGAACTGTTGATGCGCGTGTCGGGAGAACTGGCGGCCCCCGCGGCGCCGGGGCTAACTTCGCAGTGGCTGCCGGGCTGAAACCCCGCCGGCCGGCCCCCGAACCCCCGGCCCGGTCCTCCCCTGCGTTGCACTGGCCCCGACGAGAGATCCCGGCATGACAACAGTTGAAACCGAAGCGTCCCCCCGCGTCCTCGACGCTTTCGCCAGCGCACTCGGCGAGCGCCACCCCGCCATTGAGCTCCTGGCACCCGCCGACGGGACGGACCGGTACCGCTACGACGCCGCGACCGCCAGGGCAGGCGCGGCGGGCGCCGGACAGCCAGGGCCCGCCGTGGTTTTTCCCCGGACGGCAGCCCAGGTGCAGGACGTGGTGCGACTCGCCGTCGAACTGGGCCTGAGTGTTGTGCCGCGCGGAGCGGGGACCGGCCTGTCGGGCGGCGCCACCGCGACTGGGGAGCAGGTGGTGGTGTCCACCGAACGGATGGCGGCGATTGTGGAGATTTCGCCGCTGGATGAGGTGGCAGTGGTGGAGCCGGGGCTCATCAATGCCGACCTGAACGCCGCGCTGGCTCCATACGGGCTGTTCTACGCACCGGACCCCGCCAGCTACGACATCTCCTCGATCGGCGGCAACATCGCCACCAATGCCGGCGGGCTGCGCTGCGCCAAATACGGGGTGACCCGGGAATCCGTCCTGGCCCTCGACGTCGTCCTGGCTGACGGCAGCCTGGTCACGGTGGGGCACCGATCCATCAAAGGCGTCACGGGCCTGGATCTGACCTCCCTGTTTGTGGGCTCCGAGGGAATCCTGGGCATCGTGGTCCGGGCCACGGTCCGCCTGCGGCCCATCCCCGTGGCCCGCAACACCGTCACCGCGTTTTTCGACAGCACGGCCCTGGGCGCCGCAGCGCTCGGCGCCATCACGCTCTCCCCCGTCCGGCCCGCAGCCATCGAGTTCTTCGACACCCCCACCCTGGACTCCATCGACAGCCACTCCGGCTCGGACCTGAGGGCCCGCGGGGCAGCGCTGATCCTCATTGAAATCGATGGTTACGGCATCGCCGGGCAGGCGTCGGACCTGACCGACGCCCTGACCGCCAAGGGCGGCCGGGTCACCGTGGAGCCTGCTGCGGATGCCGTCCAACTCTGGGAGCTGCGCCGCAGCGGGCGCGGGCTGCCGGCCGGCCACTGGTACATCGGCGAGGACATCGCTGTGCCTAAATCCCGGCTGCCGGAGGTCTATGCGGCGTTTCCCGCGCTGGAGGCACGCTTCGGCGTGAAGATCTCCGCCGTGTCCCACGCCGGAGACGGGAACCTGCACCCGCTCATCACCCTGCCGATCGGCCCGGGTGAGGACCAGCCCCCGGCAGCCCTCCAGGATGCTGCCACGGAACTGGTCAGGGTGGCCCTCGCCCTGGGCGGCACCGTCACCGGCGAACACGGGATCGGCAGCCTCAAACAGGACTGGGCCGCGCTGGAACTCTCTGAACGCGTCCGGGAATCCCAGCACGCCATCAAGGCCGCCCTGGACCCCTTCCACCGGCTCAACCCCGGCAAAGCCATCTAGCCCACTTCACATCCCCACACTTTTCCAGGAGACCACCCCCATGCATGCAACAGAATTCAAACGCCGCGCGTTCCTTGCCGGCTTCAGCGCCATCAGCGCCACCGCCCTCCTCACCGCCTGCGGCGGTCCCGCGGCCACCGGCACCCCGGCCGACGGCGGCACTCCCGTGGACGGCGGAAACATCACCTTCCTGATCCAGGGCTATGACACCGGCTGGGTGTCCAGCAAAACCTCCATCTCCAGCTACGAGGGAAACCTCTGGGGCCAGCTCACGGACAAGCTGGTCTACGTTGACGCGAACGGTGCGCTCAGCCCCTGGGTTGCCGAAAGCTGGGAGGAGCTGAACGGGGCGAAGGACTTCGTCATCCACCTCAAGGACGGCGTCACCTTCTCCGACGGCACCCCGCTGGACGCGGCCGCCGTGGTGGCAAACCTCCAGGCCTGGGCCAAGGGGGACCCCGAGCGGGGCATCAGCAAGGTGGGCCTTTTCCCTGCCAGCAACTACGTGGGCGCCGAAGCTGCGGACGCGAAGACCGTCAAAGTCTCCTTCTCCTCCCCCGCCCTGGGCTTCATCGCCACCCTGGCCTACCACGGCTGCATCCTGCTCAGCCCGGAAACCCTTGCCCTCCCTGCCGAGGCGCAGGCAGACCTCAGCCAGGAAATCGGCAGCGGCCCGTTTGTGCTGAAGTCCTGGAAGCAGGGCGACAGCTATGTGCTTGCGAAGCGGCCGGACTACAACTGGGGCCCGGCAGCGCTGGGCCACACCGGCCCGGCCCGGCTGGACACCATCACCTCTAAAGTCATCAAGGACACCTCCGTGCGGACCTCCACGGTGGCCTCCGGCCAGGCGGATGTTGCCTTCAACGTGGAACCGCAGGAAATCGAAGCACTCAAGGCCGCCGGTTTCACCGTGGGAACCCCCAAGTACCTGGGCTTTGTGGATGGGTTCCAGGTCAACACGCAGGCCTTCCCCACCAACGACGTCAGCGTCCGGCAGGCCATCCAGCACGGCATTGACCGCGAGGAAATCCGCAGCACCGTCTACACTCCCGACTGGGACGCGGCCACCACCTTCATCCAGGGCAACGTCCCGGAAGCAGGCGACTACAGCAGTTCCTTCGCCTTCGACCCGGACAAGGCCGGCAAGCTGCTGGACGACGCCGGCTGGAAAACCGGCTCCGACGGTTACCGCACCAAGGACGGTAAGACCCTCGAGTTCCCGCTGACGCCGAACCCCTACGTCCCGTCCACCAAGGCCGAGGACGAACTCATCGCCCAGCAGCTCAAGCGGATCGGCATCAAGGTCACCCTCAAGGTGGTGGACGTCGCCGGATACGCCGCGATCCAGGCCAGCCGTCCGCCGCTGTTCCAGACGTCCCGCAGCTTTGTGGACGTGGGTACCGTGGCAGGCGTCCTGACCAGCCAGAACAAAGGCGAGGACGGGTTCAACGTGGGCACCTCGGACACCCGGCTCAACGAGTTGTCCGCCGCCGTCGCCAGCGCGTCCGACAGGGCATCCCGCGAAAAGGTCACCGGCGAACTGCAGCAGTACGTCCTGGAACAGGGCTACTTCATCCCGTTGAACCAGCTGGTCCAGCGCCTGTACCTGATTTCGCCGAAGGTCCGGGACGTCCAGTACAACGGCCTGGCCTACGCAAACTTCTATACCGCCTGGATCGCCAAATGACCGGCCCGGCCACCTCGTCCCGGCCCCCGGCAACTGTTGGGTGGTGGCGGAGATGACCAACACCTATGGCCGCTTTGCCCTGGTCCGGACCGGCCAGGCCGTGGTGGTGGTCCTGCTGGCGTACATCCTCACGTTCCTGGTGATCAGCGTCCTTCCGGGCGATGCCATCACCAACAGCCTCAGGGACCCGCAGCACGGGCTCAGCGAGGCAGACATCCAGCGGATCGTTGCCTACTACGGACTGGACCAGCCGGTCCTGGTGCAGCTGGTCCTGTCCCTGGGCCGGTTCCTCACCGGGCAGCTGGGTTTCTCGCTGCAGTCCAACCTGCCGGTGGCCCAGCTGGTTGGCGACGCGCTCCCCTCCACCCTGACCCTGGCGTTCACTGCCTTTGTCATCGCCCTGGTCTTCGCCGTGGCCATCGCCTACGGCGCCCACTACGCGCCCGGCCGGTGGGCGGGGGTGCTGCGCTCCATCCCGTCATTTTTCCTGTCCGTCCCCAACTTCGTGATCGGGCTGGTCCTGATTGAACTGTTCGCGTTCCGCCTGCATTCGTTCACCACCACCGATCCCAACAGTGCCGCGGCCACACTGTTCGCCGCCATCACCCTGGCGATTCCCGTCTCGGCGCCGCTGGCAGAGGTCCTGCTCGCCAGCCTGGACCACGAAAGCCGCCAGGACTACGCCCAGGTGGCGCGGTCCCGGGGACTTACCGAGGCCGCGCTGTTCGCCCGGCACCTGGTCAAACCTTCCGCACTGCCCTCGGTTGCCATGATCGCCCTGATCGTCGGCGAACTTCTGGGCGGCTCAGTCATCACCGAAACCATCTTCGGCCGCGACGGCATCGGCACCGTGGTGCAGAAAGCCGTCACCGGCGAGGACCAACCGGTCCTGCAGGCGGTAGTGGCCATTTCGGCAGTGGTGTTTGTGGCCGTCAACCTCGCCGCTGACCTCCTCACGCCGCTGCTGGATCCGCGGGTCAAGATCAACGAAACGGTGGACGCATGAGTGCCGACCTGACCTTCGCCCGGCTCCGCAGCGCCGGCGCCGCGTCCCTCCGCACCAGGACCGCCCTGCCGCCCACGGTGGCGCTGTCCTTCCTGGTCCTCCTCATTGTGGTGCTCTGGTCCCTGGTCCCCGGGGTCTTCACCTCCTTCAGCCCGGTCACCGGCGAAACCGCCGCGAAGCTCGCTGCCCCCAGCGCCCAGCACTGGTTCGGCACGGACTACCTGGGCCGGGACCAATATGCCCGGGTGGTCCACGGGACCGCTTCCTCGGTGACCAGCGCCCTGGTGGCAGTGATCATCGGGCTGGTGGTGGGAAGCGTCATCGGACTTGCCAGCGGATTCCGCGGCGGCTGGGTGGACACCACCCTGGGCCGGTTCGTGGACGTGCTGCTGGCCATCCCCGGCTTCCTTCTGGCCGTGGTGATTGTCAGCTCGCTGGGCTTCCAGACCATCAACGCCGCCATCGCCACCGGCGTTTCGGCCGTGGCCGTGTTTGCCCGGTTGATGCGGGTGGAAGTGATCCGGGTCCGCCGGGCCGCTTTTGTGGAAGCGTCCTACCTGCAGGGCGGCAACCGGCTGCAGGCGCTGCTGGGCCATGTGCTGCCCAACGCCTACCGCCCGGTGCTGGTGCTGGCGGTGCTGCAGTTCGGCACGTCCATCCTGGTCATCGCGTCGCTGGCGTTCCTGGGCTACGGCGATCCACCCCCGGCGTCCGACTGGGGACTGCTGGTGGCATCCGGAAAGACCTACCCCACGGCACCGTGGCTGGTCTACGCGCCCGCCCTGGTGATCGTGGCCACCGTCCTGGCCGTCAACAGGATCAGCCGCTGGCTGCGGAGCACCCGGTGAACGCCGTCCGTCCCCTCGAAACCGTCCACCCCGCAGGAAAGGAAAATCCAGTGCCGACACCCCGGAACGAAGCGCTGCTCACGGTGGCAGGGCTCAATGTCGCCTACGGGCGCAACAACGTGGTCCACAACGTGGGCTTCAGCCTGGACCGCGGCGGCAGCCTGGCCCTGATCGGCGAGTCCGGATCCGGAAAGTCCACCATCGCCAAAGCCATCCTCCGGCTGCTGCCTTCGGGGTCGTCCGCCGGCGGCAGTGTCCGGTTCGACGGCACGGAGGTCCTGGCTGTTCCGGAGCGGCAGTTCCGTCCCCTCCGCGGCCGGAAGCTGGGCTTCATCCCCCAGGACCCGGGCTCCGCCCTGAACCCGGTCCGGACCATCGGCGCCCAGGCCCAGGAAGCCGCGGCGCTGCTGGGACCGGCAGGCGCCGACGAACGCCGGGAGGCCGTCCTGCGCGTGTTCGGGCAGGTGGGCCTGCCGGACCCGCGGCGGGTTTATGACTCCTACCCGCACCAGCTCTCCGGCGGAATGCTGCAGCGTGTCCTGATCGCCCTCACCGTGCTGCCGCGGCCCGCCCTGGTTGTGGCGGATGAACCGACGTCGGCCCTGGATGTCACCGTCCAGAAACTCATCCTGGACATGCTGGCGGACCTTCGCCAGGAGCTGGACATCAGCCTCCTCCTGATCACCCATGACCTGGCCATCGCGGCGGAGCGCACGGACTCACTGGTGGTGCTCAAGGACGGCGCCGTGCAGGAATCGGGCTCCTCGCGGGAGGTGTTTGCCGCCCCGGCCACGGAGTATTCACGCAGCCTGCAGGCCGACGTCCCGGCCCTGAATCCGGACCGGTACCGCAGCCAGCGGACTGCCTCATCCGCCCTCACTGAGCCGGCGGCGCCCCAGATCGAGGTGGCCGGGGTGACCAAGCGGTTCCGGACCGGCAAGAAAGACTTCCTGGCCCTGGATAAGGTGTCGTTCACGGTGGAGCGCGGCCGGACGCACGCCCTGGTGGGCGAGTCCGGCTCCGGCAAGACCACGGCCGTCCGGCTCCTGCTGGGTCTCGACCAACCGGACGACGGCGGCATCCTGGTGGGCGGCCAACCCACCGCCGGGCTGTCCCGGGCTGCCCTGCGGGACGTCCGCCGCCACCTCCAGCTGGTCTACCAGAACCCGTTCACGTCCCTGGATCCCAGCTGGCGGGTGGGCAGGATCATCCGCGAACCGCTGGACCGGTTCCAGGTGGGCCACAAGGCCGGCCGGGCCGCGCTGGTGGTCGAGGCGCTGGAAGCCGTGGGCCTGCCCGCGGAGACCCTGCGCCGCCGGCCCGCGGAACTGTCCGGCGGCCAACGCCAGCGGGTGGCCATAGCCCGCGCGCTGGTGGTGCGCCCCGATGTTGTGGTCCTGGACGAACCCACCTCCGCCCTGGACGTCAGCGTGCAGGCCGGAATCCTCGAACTGCTCGCCCGGCTGCAGCGGGGGCTCGGCCTGACGTACCTCTTCGTCTCGCACGACCTGGCACTGGTGCGCCAGGTGGCGGCCACCGTGTCCGTCCTGCGCCGGGGACAGGTGGTGGAGCAAGGCACCGTGGATCAGGTCTTCTCCCGGCCGGAACATCCCTATACCCAGGCGCTCCTGGCGGCCATTCCCGGCGCCGGCCCCGTCCAACAACCCGTAAAGGCTGCATCATGACTTCCACCCCGACCCGGCCCGCACCGGCGCGCAAAACAGCACTGATCGCAGGGTTCACCGCCCCGAAAGGCTTCGGCGACGCCACCCTCCGTGACCGGCGGGAGGATGCCATCGAACTGCTCGGTGGTATCCCGGACCCCGGAGTCCTCCCTGCCGCGGAGCTGGCTGCGGCCACCACCCGGGTCCTGTCCCGCCCGGGGCTGCCGTCACTCCAGTACTCCCGCACCGAAGGCATTTCGCCGCTCCGGGACTGGATTGCCGCCAGGGAAGGCGTCCCGGTGGAGCGGATCATTATCACCAACGGCGGTTTCCACGGCCTGTCGCTGGGCATCCAGGCGGTGGTGGAACGCGGCGACACGGTGGCCGTGGACAACCCCATCTTCCCGCTCTTCCTCCGCGGCCTCCAGCTCTCCGGTGCAAACACCCTGCCCATCCGGGTGGGCGCGCACGGACTGGACGTGGACGAACTCGCGGACCGGCTCCGCGCGGGTGCCCGCCCGTCATCGCTGTACACGGTCCCCGACTTCCATAACCCCTCGCAGGGCACACTTCCGGCCGGGGCCCGGACCGAGCTGGTCCGGCTGGCGGAGCATTACGGCTTTGTGGTCCTGGCCGACAACCCGTACCGAGAACTCTGGTACAGCGGCGGACCGGAAAGCGTTGACGCCTTCAACACCTCCGACCACGTCATCCACATCAACACCTTCACCAAGACGCTGGGCCCCGGGCTGCGCTTGGGCTGGCTGGTGGCACCCGAACACCTCGCCGCGGACCTCGTGGCACTGCGCAGCCGGCAGGATTCGCACAGCTCCACGCTGGTCCAGGCCATTGTGGGCGAACTTTTGACGTCCCAGCCGGACCTGTTTGACGCCACCCTGGCGCGGGCCCGGGAGCTGTACCTGACCAGGGCAAGGACGCTGGTGGCCGCCTTGGAACGCGAAGCCCCCGGAGCGTTCCAGACCACCCTTCCCGGCGGCGGCCTTTTCCTGTGGCCCCGCCTTCAGGACGCCGGAATCGACGCGGACGCACTGGCGGCAGCCGCCAGCGCCGAAGGCGTGGAGTACCAGCGGGGTTCCTTCTTCGCCTCCGGGCCCGGCACGGACGCTGACCGGCACATCCGGCTGGCCTTCGGGGACGTCCCCGCACAGCGGCTGGAAGAAGCAGCAGTGCGCCTGGGCCGTGCCGTGCGGCAGCAGTAACCGGCTGCGGGTGGCCACCAGGAAAATCGCCTGACGGCGGGCGCCGCGGCGTCAGGAGCAGTAGATTCAGGAGAGGCGGACCACCCGCCGCGGAGTTGTTAACGGAGGATCACATGGCTGAAAAAACCACAGGGCTGTCCAAGGACGAGCGGGATGCTGTCAAACAGCGCGCCGCGGAACTCCGGGCCGAGGAAAAAGCCGGTAAAACCCGGGCCGCAGGGGAACAGGCAGTCCGCGACGCGATCGCGGCAATGCCTGACGACGACCGTGTCCTCGCGGAGGGGATCGACCGGATTGTCACCGAGGTTGCCCCGCAGCTGGTGCGCAAGACCTGGTACGGCTTTCCGGCGTACACGGACGCGGACGGCAAGGTGGTGGTGTTTTTCAAGGCAGCGGCCAAGTTCACCTCCCGCTACGCCACAGTCGGGTTCGAGGAGTCAGCGAACCTTGACGACGGCGACCTCTGGGTCACGTCCTTCGCGCTGCTCGCCCTCACCCCGGAGACGGAGAAGCGGATCGCTGACCACATCAGGAAAGCTGCCGGCTGACCTGCCTCGAACCTTCAGGCGCGCTGGTCCAGGGCTGCCAGGAGCCGCTGGACCGAGCCGCCCAAATTCCATTCGGTGGCCAGGCGCTCCAGTTCCTTCCGCGGACCGCCGGTCACCGGACGAAGGTGCGCGCCTGCCTCCTCGAGGGTAGGCAGGTCCAGGTCCCGCACCAGGTTGACGACGGCGGGGGCTGCTTCAAGGTAGTCCCCGGCCGCCGCCAGTTTGGACCGCACGGCCGGGGAGATCTTGCTGGCGGGGTTGGCGGCTGCTTCGAGGAGTCCTGCCAGGGTCCCGTAGTCGAGGAGCAGCGTAGCTGCGGTCTTTTCGCCGATCCCCGCAACACCGGGGAGACCGTCCGAGGCGTCGCCGCGGAGGGTGGCGTAGTCGGCGTACTGCTGCGGGAGCACCCGGTATTTGGCCACCACGGTTTCCTCGGTCATCACGTCCAGGTTCTTCATGCCCCGGGCGGTGTAGATCACCCGGACCTGGCGGCGGTCATCGCAGACCTGGAACAGGTCCCGGTCGCCGGTGACAACATCCACGGGGAAGGCCGCATGGCTGGCGTAGGTGCCGATAACGTCGTCGGCTTCGTGGTTGGCGGCGCCCACCACGGCGATGCCGGCAAGATCCAGCACCTCGCGGATCATGGGCAGTTGCGCCTCCAGCGCGTCCGGGACCACCTCGACGTCGGTGGCGTCAGGAAACGCCTGGGCCACCCGGTGGGCTTTGTAGGTGGGAATCAGGTCCACCCGCCACTGCGGCCGCCAGTCGTTGTCCCAGCACGCCACAAGGTGCGTGGCGCGGTAGTCGGTGGTGAGCCGGGAGATCATGTCCAGCAGCCCGCGGACCGCGTTCACGGGGGTCCCGTCCGCCCGCCGGATGGAATCCGGCAACCCGTAGAAGGCACGGAAGTACAGCGACGCGGTGTCCAGCAACATCAGGCGGTGGGGCATACCTGATCCTTCCACGGCGCCTGCCGATCCGGCTACCGCCGGACGCCGGTACCGGCCCGCTGGCCAGCCACGATACCGCCTGCAAGGTGAACACCCCACGTGGAGATCATGGCAGGGGACATCGCCGCGCAGGTTTCGGAACCCCGTGCAGCCTGCAGGCCACGGCAATTGAACAGTTACCGGGTGGGGTCACGCCCGCGACGTACCGGACCGGAAACGGCCAGCGGCACTGACCAGCAGGTCGCGGCCGGCCCGCTCCAGGATGGGGTCCAGGCTCAAGGTGGGGTGGTTGACCAGGACGCCGATGTCGCGCTGGATCCGCTGCAGGGGATGTGCCAGCCGGTGCACGCCGGCTCCGGAACCGGCCATAACCAGGCGCACCGCGTCCTGGGCGGCATCGGCGCTGAGGCCCAGCAGCAGCCGGACCTCGGCTCGCCCGGATTCGGTGGGGTCCGCGCCCTTCCCGGGTCCCGCCGTCGTGATGGCGCCAAGGGCCTCCGTCCACAGCAGGCGGGCCGAGGCGAGCTGTCCGAAGGCCCGGGCAAAGCGTGCCTGCGCCAGCGGCGAGTCTGCCTGCCGGCCCACGGGGTTTTTGCCGCCGCCGGCCTGCAGCCGGTCCCGGAACAGGTCCACGGCGCTTTCTGCAGCGCCGAGGGCCACCGAGGGCGCCACCAGGTTCAGCAGCGTCCCCATGGGTGCGTGGATCAGGGGTTCCGGGTGGATCCTGCTGCCTGGGTTGTCCGGCGCCGCCAACTTCTCCCACGCCAGGGTGCGGTAGCCCGGAACAAACAGGTCCTTGGCCAGCAGGTCATTGCTGCCTGTTCCGCGCAGGCCGTCGGTTTGCCAGGCATCCTGCAGTTCCAGCTCCGGCACCGGGACCAGGCACTGCAGGCGAACGCCGTCGAGGTCCACGGCCAGCAGGGCCCACTCCGAGTGCAGGATGCCGGAGGCAAAGCGCCAGTGCCCGGTGATGGCCAGCCCGCCGGGCACGGTGCGGGCCGTTCCCGCCGGTGCGCTGGTCGCAGCGGCCAGGGGCATGGTTCCGTGGTTGAACACCTCGTCCTGGATCTGACGCGGCCAGCGCGCCAGCATCCAGGCGTGTTCCATCAGGTGCCCTGCCGTCCAGGCCGTCGAGGCGCAGCCCCTGGCCAGCAGCCGGATGACCTCTGCATAGGTGTCCGCGCCCATGCCGAAGCCGCCCAGGGCCTTCGGGACCACGACCCGGAAGACTCCGGCACCATGCAGGTCTGCCACGGTGTCCGCCGGCAGGCGCCGCTGCGCCTCGGTGTTGGCAGCGCGGGACTGCAGGGCCGGGGCCAGGGCCTCCACCCGGGCCAGGAGGTCTGCGGGATCGGGGATGCCGGCAGGCGCCGGCACAGCGGAAGCATTTCCTGCAGAACGCTCCACGGCGGAGGGCTCGACGGCGGCCGGCAGGACCAGCGTATGGGCGGTCCGGTCGCGCTTGGCGGCGAGGTACCGGCCGTTGGCCGCCGAAAGGTGCACGCCCGTGGCGACCGACTCGGTGATGCCGATGCCGAACCCCGCCAGTTGGGCGGCCTTGTCCGGGTTGTTGCTCAGCAGCCGCACGGAGGTGGCGCCCAGGGCGTGCAGCATCTGGGCCGCGGCGGTGTAGTCCCGTTCGTCAGCCGCGTGGCCCAGCGCCAGGTTGGCATCGTAAGTGTCCAGCCCCGTGTCCTGCAGGGCATAGGCGTCCAGCTTTGAATACAGTCCGATGCCCCGTCCTTCCTGCCGCAGGTACAGCAGGAAGCCGCCCGTGCCGGCAATCTGCTCCACGGCTTCGCGGAGTTGGGGTCCGCAGTCGCAGCGCTCGCTGCCGAAGACGTCCCCTGTCATGCACTCGCTGTGCATCCGGACCAGCGGGGCGGCTCCGGCCGGGGATCCGGTCGCGGGGTCGGCACCGAGGAGGGCCTGCTCCCACGGTCCGAGGGCCAGCAGCAGGTGTTCCTTGCCGTCGGCCAGGCCGTGGAAGGTCAGGACGTCAGCGGTGGTGCTGTATCCGTCGGAAAAACGCAGGGGAACGGTGACCTGGGTGCGCACGGTGGCCGCGGGCGGGACCGGGAAGTGGCGGGAGGTGTGGGCAACAGCGGTCATGGCGGTCCTCTGCGGTCGAGTTACTTGAAGCTTAAAGTTTATCTTAGGTATGTTTACTCAAAGCTTCAAGTATTTCGCCGTGTGACCTGCCGCCCGCGCCTCCCGGTTAGAGCGCCGTCGGCGCGTCCCCGAAGTCGGGGATGGGCAGCCGTGCGCCATTCTGGAGGGCGGATTCGTGCGCAATGATGCCGGGAAGCGTAAAGCGAGCGGCGGTCCAGGCGTTGACCGGGGGCAGCGTTCCGGAGTTGACCGCCGTCACAAAGTCGTCCACCAGGAAATGGTGGCTGCCCTCGTGGCCGTTGGGCGCGCCCTGGAATTCGGCGGGCAGCCGGAAACTGTCATGGACAGGGGCCAGCCCGGACACAAAGGCGTCACGGAGTTCCGGCGCCACGTTCTCCAGCGACGGATCGTCCAGGGACATGCTGGCCTGCGTCGCCATGAGGTGCGAGATGTCCTCCACGGCCGCCTTGTTCTGCCACACCGTCACGTTGGCCAGCTGCTCGAAGCTGGCCTCCGTGCCGAAGAACCGGAACCGCGATTCACGGATGTGGGAGGGGTAGCCCACCCGGCGCATCTCATTGGTACGCATGGCCCCGCCGTCGCTCATTTCAAACAGGGCGGTGGCGTTGGAGAAATCGTTGCCGAACATGCTGATCTCACGGTCGAAGACGCCATCGCCGCGGTCATCCCTGACCCCGACGCAGCTGACGCTGACGGCATGGGAGGCCGTGGCGCCCAGCACGCCGCCGATGGCGTGGGTGGGGTAGAGCATGGGCGGGTAGCTTGCCGTTTCCTTCCACTGCTCGCCGCCACTGTAGGCGTAGGCATCGTAGAAGCCCAGGTCCATGTCGTGGACGTAGTCGCCTTCGGTGTAGAACAGCCGGCCGAAGTCGCCCGCGGCCTGCCGGTTCCGGGCATAGACGGTGGCGGGGTTGTAATAGCTGGTCTCCCCCATCATGTACACCTTCCCGGTCTCCCGTACCGCCTCGATGATCCGCGCGATCTCGGCTTCGGTGATGGCCATGGGCACCGCCGAGTAGACATGCTTGCCGGCCCGTAGCGCACGCTCCACCAACGGCCCGTGGGTCCAGCGCTGGGTGAAGATGGCCACAGCGTCCACGTCGGAGGCAAGCAGGTCATCGAAGGACGCCATGGTGCCGGTCAGGTGGTGTTGCCGGACAGCCTCTTCGGCACGCTCCGGGCGCTCGTCCACGGCGTAGACGGCACTGACGCCGGGGTGCAGCATAAACAGGTGGGCAAACTGGCCGCCGAACTGGCCGGCGCCAACCACGCCGAGAGAAAACGTCATTGTTATGGGTCCTTTTGTTGAGTGCGGGTGCGGTTCCACTATTCTTGGCCGTATTTCTACTCGAGTCAACTGTTTTTCAAGTTGCCGCTCTCAATCTTTAGCAGCAAGCTTTCTGATTTGGCCTTGATCTATCTACTCGTGTAGATAGAAGATTCGGGTTAAGCGGGCAACCCGGCCTGACCGGCCCGGTGGCGGCCACCGCGCCGCCGGTGTGCAATTCTGGGGGAATGGATTTGGAGGTGCTACCCACGCTTGTTATCCCGGCGGCCGAGCTGGGCTGGCGATTTTCGCGCGCCTCAGGTCCCGGCGGGCAGCACGTCAACACCACCGACAGCCGGGCGGAGCTGTCCTGGAATCCAGGCGCTTCTGCTGTTCTTTCGGAAGGCCAGCGCGGAATGCTGCTGGCCCGGCTGGGCCCCCGGCTCGTTGCCGGCGTGATCACCGTGACGGCGTCCGAGCAGCGCTCTCAGCTGCGGAACCGCGAACTGGCGCTGGCGAAACTGGCGGCGCTGGTTGCTGATGCCTTGGCGCCGGGTCCGGCCGTTCGCCGGGCCACCAAGCCCACCCGCGGGTCGCACCGCCGCCGCCTCGCCGCCAAGGTGCAGCGGTCCGCCACCAAGCAGCAACGACGGCGGCCACCGGCGGAGTAGCGGCTTTTAGGGGCGCGTTCAAGCGCCGCTGTTCAGGCCCGGTTGTTCAGGCGCGGTTGTTCAGGGCCAGCCGGGCGAAGAAATCCTCAACCACCAGCCGAGAATCCAGCTGCTTATAGAGCCGGCGGGACGGCGCGGTGCCGGTTGTTTCATAGCTGCTGGTGACATCGTCGAGGCCGGTGACCAGCAGCGGCGCGCTGTCCCCCAGGCACCAGGTGGGGCCGAACTTTACGACGTCCGGAACCTGCAGGGTGTCAAAGCGCTCCCAAAGCCAGGCGCCGGCGTCGCCCGCTTGTTTCAGGCGGTGCTCAAGCTCCGCCAGGGAAACCACCAACTGACGGTAGGTCTCGAGCGGAAACTGCCACACCGCCAGGTCCGGGTTGCGGAGGACGAAGCCGGCTGCTTCGGGGTCGGTGAAGTAGTTGTATTCATCGGCGTCCGCCGCCGCGCCGCCTACCCAGGCCAGGGTGAGCCGGCCGGCGATGCCGGGATCCGCCAGCAGGGCGTCCGCTACGTTGGTCAGCGGCCCTGCGCAGACCAGGACCGCGGGAAGGTCGCCGTCGGCGTTGGCCGCCGCCACGATGGCGCGGGCAGCGGCGGAATCCCGCGGCCTTCCCGTGAAAGGACTGTCCGGACCGGCGTGGACCGGGGCCGGGACAGCCAGGACCTGCAGGAGTTCCGCCGCAAGGGCTGACCCCGCCAGGGCCTGGCCGGCCGGCGGGCCGAACATGGGATTGGTCAGCGACCCCGTCACGGCGATGATCCGGTTGGCCGGAGACAACGCATGGTGGGCCAGTCCGATCAGTCCATCCGGATCGCCCGCCCAGTCGTTGTCGATAATGACGCGGCATCGTGGTTCAACCCGGATCATGCTGTCCCCTTCCACCGCCGGGCGCTTGCCGCGGTGACGTGCGGCCCCTTGGTCCTGCCGGGATGGCAGCCGGTAACCGTCAGCCAACCATGAACCGGCAGGGCCTGCCGGTGCCGGCGGATTTCATTCAATGGAAGGGTTTCACTCCTGCGTAGGGGCAGGCGCGGTGGTGAGCAGGGCCCGGAGTGCCTGGCCCAGCGGTTCCGTGAAGTCGGCGGAGGTTGCAGAGGTGACCGGCTGGACACCGGTGGAGGTCCGCAGCATCACCAGGCCCAGCATGGTGGCGATCGCTATCTGCGCCCGCAGGAGGAGCGGCTCCGTGGTGGGGTCCTCCGCACGCCAGCCGGCAACCCCGGCAAGCCGTTCCGTGAAGGACTCCAGCGTCCTGCGGCGGATGGCATCCGCCCGCTCATCGCCGGAGGACCGGAGCAGAAGCAGCAGCTGGAGCGGATCATCCGGGTTGGGCAGTTCGATGATGTGCCCGATCAGCCTGTCCACCAGTTCGTCCACCGTGCCGGGGCGGGTAATCCGCCGCGGATCCAGTTCGTCAACGGTCCGGCTCATGCAGGCTTCAAACAGGCCCTCCTTCGACCCGAAATAGCGGCTGATCAGGGCTACATTGACGCCCACGTCCGCGGCGATATGCCGGACCGTGGTAGCCCGGAAGCCTTCGGTGGCAAACCTGCGGCGGGCAGCCTGGACCAGGCGGCGGCGCGTGCCAGCTGCGTCCCTGCCCGTCGTCGTCTGTTGGTTGTCCATGTCCTGCCTTTCCTTCCCCAACCCTATCCGGAATACCGGCATGTAAACGCATGTTGACTTAGGTTGTTCCGTGATCAATTATGAGTCATCAACTGTTTACATCTTGGAGGAGCATCATGTCCGTCACTACGCAGCAACCGGCCGGGAGTCCCGCGCCCGGAGCGGACGTCCAGCGGCCCCGGGGCACCGCAATCATCATGTACCTGGCCTTGGCCGGGCTGTCCTTTGCCGTCCTGCAGTCACTCGTGGCCCCTGCGCTGGGTACCATCGGCAAGGACCTGGGCGTCGCCACCAGCGATGCAAGCTGGGTCCTCACCGCCTACCTGCTGGCCGCCGCCGTCCTGACGCCCGTGCTGGGCCGCCTGGGAGACATGGTGGGCAAGCGTAAAGTCCTCATTGTGGTGCTCGCGCTGCTCCTGGCCGGTACCGTCCTGGCCGCCCTGGCCACCAACCTCACCGTGCTGATCATTGCCCGGGTACTCCAGGGCGCGGCCGGTGCCGTGATGCCGCTGTCCATCGGCATTGTCCGCGATGAGCTTCCCAAGGAGCGGGTCAGCGTCACCATCGGCCTGCTGTCCGCGATTTTCGGAATCGGCGCCGGCATTGGCATCGTAGCTGCCGGGCCCATCGTTGAGGCCTTGTCCTGGCACTGGCTGTTCTGGCTGCCCGCCGTGCTGGTCCTCATCGCCCTCCTGGGTGCCATCTTCGGGATGCCCGAGTCCCCCGTCCGCAAACCCGGCCGCCTGGACATGCTGGGAACCGGCGTCCTCACCGTGGCCCTGGTGGCCATCCTGCTGGCCGTCACGGAAGGACAGGCCTGGGGCTGGGGCGATGCCAAAACTGTTGGCCTCCTGATCGGCGGCGCCGCCGCACTGGCAGCCTTTGTCATCATCGAACTGCGCGTTGCCGAGCCCCTGGTGGATGTCCGGCTGTTCAAAAACCGTGGCGTGTGGACCGCCCACATCGTTGCCCTGGCCTTCGGGTTCGCCATGTTCGGCACGTTCATCCTGATCCCCACGCTGCTGCAGTTGCCGTCCGTGCTGGGGTACGGCTTCGGCAAGTCCGTCAGCGAGGCGGGCCTGTACCTGCTGCCCACCATCGTGGCCATGGTCATCTCCGGTGTGGTGGCCGGTGCCCTCATCCGCCGGATCGGACCAAAGGTTCCCATGATTGTGGGTGCCGTGTCGGTCATCGCCGCATTTATCCTGCCCGCCCTGGGCCATGCGGAGGCGTGGCAGATCCTGGTCTCCGGCGTCCTCACCGGCATTGGCATCGGTATGGCACTGGCTGCCACGTCCAATGCCATTGTCGAAAGCGTTCCCGCCACCCAGACCGGCGAAGCCATCAGCGCCAACACCGTGCTGCGGACCATTGGCAGCAGCGTGGGCACCGCAGTCATCGCGGCGCTCATCTCTTCCAACGTCACCCCGCAGGGGGCGCCGTCCGACGACGCCTTCACCCTGGGCTTCTGGGCCTCGGCTGCCGTGGGCGTGCTCGCCCTCCTGGCTGCACTCCTGGCCCCGTCGCACCGGCAGCGGAAGCAGGACGCGGCAGCCGCCGGAATCGACGACTTTCCTGAAGCAGGCAGCTAGGTCCGGACCGCGGGGCAACGCCGGCGCCGGCCTCAGCGGAGCCTGCGGTCCAGCCGCTGCTCCATGCGGTCCAGTGCCTGGGCAGCGGCGGCGGCTTCACGCAGGCTGCCGAATTCCCCTGCCAGCAGTGGGCCGGCGGCGTCCGCCTCGCAGGTGTCGCCGATGGCTTTGGCCGCGGCTATCCGGACCCGCTCCGTTCCGTCGGCCATCAGTTTGACCAGTTCGTCCGCGGCCTCCGGCAGGTCCCGGAGGCGGCAGACTTTTGCGCACATCTCCCGCACCCGCCAGTGGTCATCGGAAAGTCCGGACACCACGGCCGGCGCGGCCGTGGTGTCCCAGACGTAAAGCAAGGCCCGGGCGCCCCAGACCCGGAACCAGTACGCGTCCCAGCCAGGGGAGCCGCCCAGCAGTCGGATATCCCTCACCCCGTCCTTGCCGGCCCCGTCCAGACCAGCGTCGTCCGGACCAGCGTCGCCCGGGTCGGCGCCGGCCAGCAGGCCCGCCGCCCAGTCCACCACCTCATCCGCGCCGTAGCGCCGGACTGCCGATTCGATCAGGGCCTGCGGACGTTCCCTCATGCCCCGATCCTAGGGACCGGGGCCGGGAACGCAACTACTTTCCGTGCGGAACGATCACGGCCCGGGCGCTCAACTGCCCGTCCGCCAGCCTGCGGTAGGCGGCCAGCCCGTCCTCGAGGCTGAACGTCTCGATGTCCGGCACAATCTGGCCTGCCCGGTACATGTCCACCACCTCGTGAAGTTCCTCGATGGTGCCCCAGTAGGTGTTGGTGATGGTGGACTCGTACGGCGTGTTGAAGAAGGTCCACTCGTGGACTCCCCCGGCAATGCCCACCACGGTCAAGCGGCCGCCCTGCGCCATGGATCCGGTGGCAGTGGCGATGGTGGGCGTAACGCCAACAAAGTCGAAGGCCGCGTCAACGCCGCGCCCTCCGGTAATGGCGCGGATCCGCTCCACCTGTCCGGGACCGCCCGGGACGGTGATGGCGCCGGCAGCTTCCGCCTTGGCCATGGCCTCGGGTTTCATGTCCGTGGCGATCACCGTGGCGCCGGTCAGTGCCTTGAGGATCTGGACGGCGATCTGGCCCAGGCCGCCAAGTCCGACGACGAGCGCGAACCGGCCGCCACCCGCCAGGTTGGGCATGGCCTGCTTGATGGCGTGGTAGGGCGTCAGTGCGGCATCGGACAACGGGGCTGCAGCCACGGGATCCGCGTCGCCCAACGGAATCAGGTTCCGGACCGGCACGGTGACGTACTCCGCCATGCCGCCGTCGCGGCCCAGTCCGATGGCGAGGTAGGGGTTGGTGGCGGCGTTGGCACAATAGGTGTCCTGCCCCCGGGAGCAGGCCTTGCAGTGGCCGCAGCCAACGGGCCCGTACACCAGGTATGCGTCGCCGATCCCGATGCCGGAGACGCCGGGACCCACTTCCTCGACCCAGCCGGAGCTTTCGTGGCCCAGGACAAAGCCCTTTTTGATGTTGCCGGGGACCTCTGCGGTGAAGTCCTGGAAAATGCTGACGTCCGAGTGGCAGGCACCGGCGCCGGCCACCTTCAGCAGGACCTCGCCCGGGCCGGGCGTTGGCTTGGCCACGTCCGCCAGCACGGGAAACTGCTGCCATTCCTCAAAAACGATTGCGCGCATGTCGATGGTCTTTCTGTGTGGTTCAGGTCAGGGGGCGGTGCGGACCGCCCGGCTGCCGGAGCGTGCCGGGCAATCCGCAGGGGCTTTGGCGATCAGCGGGCGGTATAGCCGCCGTCGACCACAAGTTCGGAGCCGGTCATAAACGCAGCGTCGTCGCTGGCGGCGAACAGGATGACCGCTGCGACATCCTCGGGCCGGCCCAGCCGCGCCATCGGGGTGGTTTCCGTGAGCAACTGGCGGTCGGTGTCCCCCAGGATGGGCGTGTCAATGAATCCGGGGTGCACCGAGTTCACGCGGACGCCTTCCGTGGCCCAGCCGAGCGCCGTGTTTTTGGTCAGGGTGCGCACGGCGCCCTTGGCTGCGGCGTAGGCCGGGGACGTTCCGAAGCCGCCCACAATCCCGAACATGGAGGAGACGTTCACCACCGCGCCGTTGCCGGACTCCTTCAGGGCGGCCGATGCGGCCTTGACACCGAGGAACACGCTGGTCTGGGTCACGGCAACCACTTTGTTGTAGGTTTCCAGGCTGGTGACTTCAATGGCCTGGTTGTCGCCGATGCCGGCGTTATTAACCAGGACGTCCAGCCGGCCGAATTCCCGCAGGGTGAAGGCCACGGCGTCGGCCCAGCCGGCCTCGCTGGTGACGTCCAGGTGGATGGCCCGGGCATTGCCGCCGGCGGCCTCGATCCCGGCGACAACCTGCGCTGCGGGACCGTCCTGGACATCGGCGATGACCACCGAGCCACCTTCCGCCGCGAAACGTACCGCGGAAGCCCGGCCAATGCCGCTGGCCCCTCCGGTGATGATGCCGACGCGACCGTCAAAACGGGCCATGGTGCTTCCTTCCAGCCGATGGGCCGGACAACCGCCGGCCTCAGATATCTATCCAACACTTGTTGGATACTTGACACGCTACGCTCGGACTGGCGGTAAATCCACCGCTGGAGTCCGACATCACCCGGGAGTGTGACCTGCATGACATCGCCGCAGAAGGAGGGCGCCGCCTTGGCACCCGCGCTGGACCCCCGGGCTCAGCGCAGCAGGGAGCGCCTCGCCGCGGCCATCCTGGACCTTGCGGCGGACCACGACGCCGGATCGCTCACCGCTTCCCAGGTGGCCGCTGCTGCCGGGGTGAACAGGTCAACGTTCTACCAGCACGCCGCCTCACCGGTGGCGCTCCTCCATCAGGTGCTCTCGACGGAGCTGGACGCCCTGCGCTCCGGGAACCTTACAGCGACGGATAACGAACTGGGCGATGCGATCCGCGCAGTCACCGCAGGAGTGGTCCAGCACGTGGACCAGCACCGCAGGATCTACCGGCGCGGCCTGAACACCGACGCCGGTCCTGCCGGGCTGCACGCCATGCTGGGCGGGCACTTCGAGGCATCCGTGCGGCTGGTCCTCGAAAGCAGGGGCATCACCGTCAGCGCCCGGGACGGCCGCCGGGTTCCGGCGGCGATGGTGGCCCGCTTCATCGCTTACGGCGTGGTGGGTGCGTTCGAGTCGCGGTTGCTGGAGGATACGCCCCGGGCCGCCGGGGATTTCCTGGCGGACCTCAGCGAACTGCTGCCCGCGTGGTGGCCGATCGGCTGACAGGCCGGTGCCACCGCAGGCAGGGCGCTAAGCCAGCCGGGCCGCCAGGTAGGGTGCGGTCCGGGATGCTGCCGAACGGGCCACGTGGGCGGGGGTTCCGGCCGCAACAACCTGGCCGCCCGCGTCACCGCCGGCAGGTCCCATGTCGATCACCCAGTCGGCGGCGGCCGCCACGTCCATGTCGTGTTCCACCACAACAACGGTGTTCCCGGCATCCACCAGCTTGTGCAGCTGGGCCATCAGCAGCTGCACGTCAGCCGGGTGCAGCCCGGTGGTGGGCTCATCCAGGAGGTACAGGGTATTGCCCCGCTGGGCCCGCTGCAGTTCGGTGGCCAGCTTGATGCGCTGCGCCTCGCCGCCGGACAGCTCCGTGGCGGGCTGGCCCAGGCGAAGGTAGC
The DNA here is from genome assembly GCF_030208875.1 of Pseudarthrobacter sp. MEB009. NCBI lineage: Bacteria > Bacillati > Actinomycetota > Actinomycetes > Micrococcales > Micrococcaceae > Pseudarthrobacter > Pseudarthrobacter sp. MEB009. Next base: position 67,391 of record NZ_JARVTC010000004.1, on the reverse strand, counting down.
CCAGCCCCACATCGCGCAGTGCCTGCAGGCTCCGCGCCGCAGCAGGGATGTCGGTGAGGAAACCGGCAGCGGCGTCCACCGTCATGCCCAGGACACCGGCCACCGTCTCGCCGCGGTACGTCACCTCAAGCGTCCCGGGGTTGAACCGCGTGCCGTGGCATTCCGGGCAAGGCCCATAGCTGCCGGGCAGGAACAAAAGCTCAACGGCCACAAAACCCTCACCCTCGCAGGTTTCGCACCGGCCACCGGCCACGTTGAAGGAAAACCGGCCGGCACCGTAACCGCGGGCACGGGCATCCTCCGTGGCGGCGAATTCACGGCGGACCGCGTCAAAGAGCCCCGTGTACGTGGCCAGGTTGGAGCGCGGGGTCCGCCCGATGGGCTTCTGGTCCACCGACACCAGACGGTCAATGCGGTCCAGTCCGGCCGCTGACAGCAGACCCTCGGCGGGCCCGTCATCAGCGTGCAGCCGGTGGCCCACAACGTCGGCCAGGACCTGGCTGACCAGCGTGGACTTGCCGGAGCCGGACAGGCCGGTGACGGCGGTCAGCACACCCAGCGGCACCTCGACGTCCAGCCCGCGGAGGTTGTTGCGGGTGACGCCGCGCAACTCAAGCCATTCCGAGGCATCCCGGCCGGCACCCGCGGCGCGCTGCTCCGCGGCGGTACCCGTTCCGGCGTCGGCCGTTGCTACTGCTTCCGCCGGAAACAGGAAAGGCCGCGTCACGGATGACGCTACGCCGGCCAGGCCGGCCACCGGCCCGCTGTACAGCACCTCGCCGCCGCCTTCCCCGGCCCGGGGTCCCACGTCCACCAGCCAGTCGGCCCTGCGGACCACATCCATGTTGTGCTCCACCACAAACACGGAATTGCCGGCCGCCTTGAGCTGCTCCAGGACCGCCTGAAGCGCTTCGGCGTCCGCCGGGTGCAGCCCTGCCGACGGTTCGTCCAGCACGTAGATCACGCCGAACAGGCCGGACCGGAGCTGGGTGGCGATCCGCAGCCGCTGCACCTCCCCCGGCGACAACGTGGGGGTTGCCCGGCCCAGGCCCAGGTAGCCGAGGCCCAGGTCCAGCAGGACCGTGACCCGCTGGAGCAGGTCACGGGTGATGGTCACCGCCACCTCGTTGGTTTCGCCGGTGCCCTGCCGGCGCGAGGCGGTCCCGGCGTCGTTCACGCGTGTGGTGGGGCGGATGATGTCCGCCAGTTCGGTCAGCGGCGCCGCGTTCAGTTCGGCGATGGTCCGGCCGGCGAAGGTGACGGCCATGGCTTCCGGGGTGAGGCCGCTGGCGCCGCAGACAGCGCACGGACCGGTCTGCATAAACCGCAGCGCCCGCTCACGCATGGTGTTGCTCTTTGAATCCGCCAGTGTATGCAGGACGTAGCTTTTGGCGCTCCAGAACCGGCCCTTGTACGGCTTGGCCACCCGGTCCCGCTGCGGCGTGATCTCCACAACGGGCTGCTCGGCGGTGAAGAGAATCCAGTCCCGGTCTTTTTTGGCCAGCTGCCGCCACGGGGTATCCACGTCGTAGCCCAAATGGATCAGGATGTCGCGGAGGTTTTTGCCCTGCCAGGCACCAGGCCAGGCAGCGATGGCGCCGTCGCGGATGCTCAGGGACCGGTCCGGGACCAGCGAGTCCTCGGTGACCGTGTGTGTGGTGCCCAGGCCATGGCATTCTGGGCACGCCCCGGCCGCGGTATTCGGGGAGAAGGCGTCCGAGTCCAGCGGACGGGCGCCGGCGGGGTACGTGCCTGCGCGGGAAAAAAGCATGCGCAGCGAGTTGGACAACGTGGTGACGGTACCCACCGTGGACCGGGCCGTGGCCGTCCCGCGGCGCTGCTGGAGCGCGACGGCGGGCGGCAGGCCCGTGATCATTTCCACCTTGGGATTGTGGCCCTGCTGGATCAGGCGCCGCGCGTAGGGCGCAACAGATTCAAAGTAGCGGCGCTGCGCCTCGGCGTAGATGGTACCGAAAGCCAACGAGGACTTGCCGGAACCCGAAACACCTGTGAAGGCAACAATCGCGTCCCGCGGAACGGCGACATCCACGTTGCGGAGGTTGTTTTCCCGGGCTCCCCGGACAGTGACGAAGCCGGCAGTGGCCTGGTTGTCAGCCGGCAACTGTCCGGCGTCGCGGGAAAGGTCAGCTGCTTGAACGGTCTGCATCTATGCGGGTTCCTCCGGCATCCGCCGGCGGTGCGGCGGATGCTGTTGATTGGTCCTGGCTGTCCACTGTATCGCCGGTCAGGAGCCCCCAGCGACGCAAGTCCCCCTGACGGCCCGCCCCATTGGCATGCCGGCTGTCCAACCACGTGAGGGATGCCTTGCCGGTACACGTTCCAGCAGGGCCTCCCACACATTCCCGGAGGGGTGTTGACTGGGGAGCAGGCTAGCCGGCCTGCAACGTTCGACGAAGGAGAGACGATGCACACAAGGACACTGGGCCAGGGCCTCGAGGTTTCTGCACTGGGGCTGGGCTGCATGGGCATGTCGCAAAGCTACGGCCCCAACCCCGGGGACCGCGCCGGGATGATCGCAGTACTGCGCGGCGCCGTGGACCTTGGGGTCACTTTTTTCGACACCGCCGAGGTCTACGGGCCTTTTGTCAACGAGGAACTGGTGGGTGAGGCGCTGGAACCGGTCCGGGACCAGGTTGTCATTGCCACAAAGTTCGGCTGGCGGATCGAAGCCGGCAGATCCGTGGGGCTGGACAGCACGCCTGGGCGAATCAGGCAGGTGGCGGAGGAGTCCCTGCGCCGGCTGAGGGTGGACTGCCTCGATCTGTTCTACCAGCACCGGGTGGACCCCGATGTACCCATCGAGGACGTTGCCGGTACCGTGGCCGAACTCGTCCAGGCGGGCAAAGTCCGTCATTTTGGCCTTTCCGAAGCCTCGGCTGCCACCATCCGCGCCGCCCACGCAGTCTTCCCCGTCACCGCAGTGCAAAGCGAGTATTCGCTGTGGACCCGCGACCCGGAGCCGGAAGTCCTGCCCACGCTGGCGGAACTGGGCATCGGGTTTGTTCCGTTCAGCCCCCTGGGCAAGGGATTCCTCACGGGTACCGTTGACGCAGCCACCGAGTTTTCCACCGATGACGTCCGGAACACCATCCCACGGTTCACCAGCGGCAACCGGACCGCCAACCACACACTGGTGGACCACGTAACTGCGCTCGCCGCCGTCAGGGGCGCCACCCCCGGGCAGGTTGCGTTGGCCTGGCTGCTGGCGCAGCAGCCGTGGATCGTGCCCATCCCGGGAACCCGCCGTCGTGGGCGCCTGGTGGAAAATGCTGCCGCCACCGCCCTGGCGCTGTCCGCTGATGAGGTGGCAGACCTTAACGGCGTGGCCCGCCGGATCGGGGTGCAGGGCAACCGGTACAACGACACCCACCTGGGCCTGGTGGGCCGCTAGCCACTCCCCGGACCTGCGTCAAGCCGCTGAGCAGGGGCGATCTTGATCAAAGACTTGGTAAAACGCTGGCTGATTCCTGATGGTTGTGCGGCACCATCGAGGCAACGAGACCGCCAGGAGGGCTGCCATGCCAAGCGACCAGCACCCGCCGGTAGCCGGCCACACCGGCGACGGGGACCCTGCAACACCGCTGCCCGGCACCCTGGTGATCAGCACGTGGCACGAACCGCAGGGGTTCCGCGCACGGCTGACGTTCAGCACGGATCCCGACGGTGAACCCCGGACCCTCTACAGTGCCGACACCGCTGAGGTGCTGCGAACGGTGGGGCAATGGCTTGCGGGCCAGGCCACGGCCCGCGGGGATACCTGAGCTGCACGGCCGGCAGGCAGCACTTATGAGATGTCGGCAATAAGGCGCCCCAGGGCAGCCGATGGCGCCAGGCCCAGATCGGCCTTTAACTTTGCCCGGTACACCCTGAATGCCTGCAGGGCGGCGGCGTTGTTGCCCTGCAGCTTCTCCGCGCGGATGAGCAAACCCACGGCGCTCTCGTACAGGGGTTCCAGTTCGAGGGCGGCCTCGGAGGCTTCCAGCGCCGACTCGAAATCCCCGTGGGCCAGCGTCTCGCGGGCGATGATCTGGAAGGCGTGCAGCCGGTCGTGCCGCAGCCTGCTTTGTTCAAAAAGCACCCAGTCGTCGTACCAGCCGGGGAGCAGGTCCGCCCCGCGCAGCTGGTGCAGACTGGCGGCTGCGTTGCCGTTGACTCCCGAACGGCCCAGCTCCAGAATCTGCGCACGCACCCGGTGCAGGTCGACGTCGACCCCTTTGCTCAGCGACAGCACCCGGCCGCCGTTGACCAGCAGGCCTGGCGCCTGCCGCGAAACCAGGTGCACACTCACCCGGAGGCTCTCCAGGGCCCGCGACTCGCGGCATTCCGGCCAGAGCAGGCCCACCAGATACGGGCGGGGACGCGGCCCGCAGATGGCCAGGGCGGTAACGAGCCGCTGCTGGCGGACTGCGAGGTGCACCTCCGTGGTGTCGCAGCGCAGCTGCCAGGCCTGCAGGAGGTCCAGACAATAGCCAGGGATGTCGTCGCCGTTGCCCATGGGTACCCCCAAACAATCCGGCGTGGTTGGAAGGGCCGGATCCGTTGTAGCAACGACTTTTCTCCGCCGGGGGGCGCCCTGTCAATGGTCTCTATTAACTCTCCGCGTGTCGCGGTAAGGCCCGCCCTTGGCTACCAATACATTACGGCCGTGGTGCCGCTGCCGCCGGACCAGTAAAGGCGGACCCGCACCACATATTTCCGGTTCTGGAACAGCTTGACTGACACCTGGGCATTGCGTTCTTCGCCGCTGTCGTCGTCTCCGGCCAAGAAACGGAGTTGCCCATCCACCTCCTCAAAAAGAACCAGTACGGCATCGGCGTTGCCGAAAGTGCCGATTGTGTACGTCCTGGACTCGGACGGCTCGATGCGGAAATTTGCCTGGTCGCCCGGGCCAAGCGTCAGCGGGACGGACGCGAATGGTTCGAGGCGGGCGAAGCCGTTCTCAATGGTGGGATAGAACTTCAGGATCCACTCCTTGTCCGCCGGGGACAGCCCGCCCGGCGGCCGCAGCCCCTCGTGGTACTTCGCCGGCTGGACAATCAGGCCGGCCGGAAACCAGTATTCCATGACGGAGTCAGGGTCCCAGTTGGAGCCTTCAACCTCTGCGGCGTCGATTTTCCGCAGCACGTTGTTGAAGGTCTGGTCCCTGGACCAGAAGTTGGGGCTGCCGCCGAAGTACTGGTAAACTTTCGGTTCGTCCCAAACGATGCCGGTGAAGGGGTTCTGGTGCTCGTGGGGCATGCCCAGGGTGTGGCCGATCTCGTGCAACGCCGTGGTGCGGCCATAGTCGGTGGTCAAATCCCAGCCAAAGTTCATGGTGGCCTGTGCCATCCCGATCGACAGGACGTCGGTACCCACGTAGGACCACGACCCGTCGTTTTGGGCGAACCCGATCCTGACCTCCGACTCGCTCCGGTCCTGCACCTCCCGGAACTCGAGGCCGATCCCGAGGTTCTTCCACTCGGTGAACGCCTTGCGGACTGCCTCCTGCTGCGCTTCGGGTCCGCCCTGGAAGCAGTAGTGCAGGATGGTCCCGTTGACCCATTTGGTGGCGAATGTCCGGATGAGCTCCATCCGGTCCCCGGGCAAGCCGGGCGGCATCGGCCGGGGAATCCGTGCTTTGACGCTGCAAACCGGGGGCACATCCTGTTTAGCCATGGTCTTCTCCTTGAATCCTGGGTGGCGCGGGACCCCGCCACCCGCTTCCGAGCGGGCTCAGCAGCAGCTGCTGAAGATCGGGCGGTGGACCGGCAACCCCGCGGCCGCCGGTCCACCGCCCGTTACGGAACAGGCCATCAGCGCCGGAGCCGGCCGCTCATCACGTGACGTAAACCCACGGCACGCCCAGGTAGTTGGCGTTCCCGTCGCTGAAGTTCAGCTGGGCGTGGGAGCCGCCGCCGCGTGCATAAACGTACAGGGACGCGCTGGCACGCAGGTAGGCCTGGTCCGCGCCGAGCAGGTCCGAGTAGTACATGGTCCGCCAGCCGTCGAACCGGTCGTTGACGTTGATGTTGTCATCGGAGATATCCAGCACGTTGGTGGAGCCGGTAGCCTTGTAGTTGTATTGGTAGCCGACGGCGGACAGGTCGATCCTGACTTTTGCCTCCTTGGAGTCCCAGAAGCCGTCGTCAGAGCGGACAATGTGGAAGCCGTTGAACGGGATGTAGATGGTGTGGGCGTAGTTGCGGTTTTCCGGTGCACGGAACGTGAACCACCAGTCAATGTAGACAGTGAACGATCCCGCCCCCGTTCCAAACAGGCCGGAACCGGACCCACTGGCCGACAGCCAGGTGTCGAGCTGCCCCGGGTTGTAGCCCTGCCAGTACACGGTTCCGTCTGATCCGTGGAGGGTGGCGTAGTACGGCGTCAGCCATCCCACGGCCGCAGCCCCTGCACCCAGGCTCCCCTGCCCGGCGCCCGGATGCAGTCCCGTGCCGGTGGCCAGCGGTTCGGCCTCCGCCATCTCCCGGCGCATGTCGCCGGCCAGCTTTTCCGTCTGGGCCGTTTGCTCCTCGTTGTAAGTGTCCTGGTTCTGCAGGACGGCCGCGATGTCCTTGGGCAGGCTATCGCGCAGATCCGACAGCCGCTGCTGCCCGGTCCGCTCAAGCTGCTGCAGCCGGTCGGCTTGGGCCTTCTGCAGGCCCACAACCTCCTCGCGCCGGGCAGCGACAAGCTGCTCCAGGACCCTGTCGGTCTCGGTTGTTATCTTTTCCATGGTGCATCCTTTGTTGATTGCCATGGGGAGCAGTCCGCAAGCAGCGCCCCCCGGACCAGAGACCGGTGCCGCCACCATATGAAGGCGGGTGTTACTGCGCCGTTATCAGGGACCGCGCCGGCGGCGGCCTGAAACCCGGTAACGCTGCGATAACGCCGCCCCACTACCGTGCGAAGTGCATCGTGCATCGTGCGGCGGAAAGCCTGCAGTTTGGCGCACGGCGCGATGCTCAACCGCGCTGGGACGGTCAGGGTAAACCGGGTCGAATGATCCGGCCGTCCATAGCGGAGTTGTTGAGAGAGGTTTGGACATGCCAAGTCCATTTGTGGGTGAAGTCTTCACTTTCGGGAATCCTGATGGCTCGGAAGTGACCCTGCGGGGGTGGGGAAACCAGTTTGAAGCCGTCTTCGAGACACTCGACGGCTACACCGTGGTCCAGGCCGCTGACGGCTACTTTGAATATGCAACACCGGAAGGTGGCGGCGAATCCCTGGTTGCCGGTGGCAGCCGGGTGGGAACCGTGGATCCGGAAACCCTCGCCATCCCCAAACACCTGCGGGTCACCCGCGTGGCAAGCCGCATCCGGGCCGGCCAGGCCCGCAGCGCCATGGGGCCCGTCCCCCGGTGGATGCAGCGGCGGCAGGAAGAACAGGCGCGCCGCAACGCGCAGCAGCCGCCGGGACTGCAGCAGGAAGCCGGGCCGGACGGGCCCGGCGCTGCGCCGCCGTCGGGCAGCACCACAGGCGACTACCTGGGCCTGGTCCTGCTCATTGATTTCTCCGACTTCCCCCAGTCCATCAGCCGGCAGGAAGTGGATGACTTCTGCAACAAGGCAGGCTATTCCGGCTTCGGGAACAACGGGTCGGCCTTTGACTACTTCCGGGACGTATCTGATGGAAAGCTCCGGTACCGGAACCACGTGGCCGCCTACTACCGGGCAGCCCACGCACGCACCTACTACACGGATCCTGCCGTCGCCTACGGCACCCGCGCGCAGGAACTGATCCGGGAAGCCCTGGACAGCCTGGTGGCCAGCGGTTTCGACTTCTCGCACCTCACCGTTGACTCCGGAAACTTCATCCAGGCGCTGAGCGTCTTCTACGCCGGGAGCAGGTCCAACGCCTGGTCGCAGGGCCTGTGGCCCCACTCATGGGCGCTCGCCAGCACGTACTCCGTGGGCGGCGGCCGCCGGTTCTCCGACTACCAGATCACCGATCTCGGCAGCCAGCTGACCCTGCGGACCTTCTGCCACGAGAACGGGCACATGGTGTGCGATTTCCCGGATCTCTACGATTACGACGCCGTTAATGTGGGAAACGGCATCGGGCACTACTCGCTGATGTGCTTCGGTGGCCAGGACAAAAACCCCACCCAGGTGGAGGCCTACCTCAAGCACGCCGCCGGATGGTCCTCCAACGTCACCACCCTTGCCGCCGGTACCACTACCACCGTCGAGGCCGGCAGGAACGACTTCCTGATCCACGCCAGGAACGCCGCCGAGTACTTCATTATCGAAAACCGGCAGCAGTCCGGCCGGGACGCGGCGCTTCCCGACGCCGGCCTGGCCATCTGGCATGTCGACGTGAACGGCAACAACAGCAACGAACAAATGACGGCGGCCAAGCACTACGAGTGTTCGCTGGAACAGGCCGACAACCGGTTCGACCTTGAGCGCAGGGTCAACGGCGGCGACGTTGAGGACCTGTACGGCGGGGCGGCGGCCACGTTCGGCCCTGCAACAACCCCGGCCAGCAACTGGTGGGACGGCACCGCCTCCGGCCTGGACATCGAGCAGGTCTCCGCCGTGGGCGCCGCCATGACCGTCAAAACCAGGGCTACGGGGGCGCAGTGGTACTCCGCCCTGGCGGTTGACAGCGTGTTCACCACCCACCATGGCCAGAACGGCTGGGCAAGCCTCTCCGGCCTCGGCTGGCGCAAGATCCAGACCGGAGCCCCGGACGGCGTCACCAACATGCTGGCCGTCTTCACCGTGGCACGCAGCAAAAACCTGAGAGTCACTGTCAACGCCGACACCACCACCGTCTTCCAGACCTATCTCTGACCCGCCCACCTACGCAGAGGAACCAACCGACCATGTGGACCCTGATCAACCAGATTTTCACCACCCACCATGCCCAGAACGCCTGGGCCCTTCTCGCCGTGGACGGCGCCTGGCACAAGATCCTGCCCAACGCCGCCGACGGCGTGACCAACGTGCATCTGCTGCTCATCACTGCGAGGGCAAACGGCAAGCAGGCCTACGTTGTGCTGGACGCAGCCAAAAACATCACCCAGGTTTACTTGTAGCCGACGGGGGAACTCCGATGCCCAACGACATCACGATCAATATCTCCCTGGACCCGGCGGCCAGCGTCAAGGGCGCCGGCGACGCCGGGGCCGCACCGGCACCCGCCTCGATCGGGGGCCCAGGCACCTCCGGCGCGGCGGCGGCCGACGCGCAGGATCCGGGCGGGGCACCCGCTCCGCTCCCCCTGGACCAGCTGCCTGCCGGCTCGTCCGGCTCGTCCGGCGACGCGGAGGCGCCCGCGCCGGCACCGCCAGGGTCCTTCGGACCGGCAGCCGACGAAGCGCCGGGGCCGTCGCCGCTTGTGGACCTGCCACCGGAAAGCGGCAGCCGCAGCCGGGCAAAGGCCAAGTAGCTCACGCCTGTCATTGCGAGGAGGGAACGTCCGTGCCCCTGCCACCCCGGCCTGGCCTGGTTTCGGTTTCAGGCCACACATTCCTTACCGATGTGGTGCCTGATGTCTTCGATCAGCGCGACCTCGAGTACCGCCCGCGACTGCAACCGCTGCCCCATGCAATGGACGCCCGGCCCGGGCAGCACTTTGTCCTGACCCAAGTGGGAAGCTCCTGCACGGGACACGCGGTTGCTGCCATGATCAACACGGTCCTCGCCGCAGGACCGGACCCCATCCGGGTCAGCCCCTACATGATCTACAGCCTGGCACGCCGCTACGACGAGTTTGCCGGCGACGGCGACGAGGGCTCCTCCCTGCGCGGCGCGCTCAAAGGCTGGTTCTACCACGGGGTGCTCCCGGAACAGGACTGGCCGTCCCTGGCCGCGGATCCACAGATCGACCTGCACCCGGACCTGGCCGCAAAGGCCCTGCAACATCCGCTGGGTGCGTTTTACCGGGTCAACGCCTTCCGGCTGGACGACATGCAGTCGGCCATCACGGAGCTCAACGCGGTGGCGGCGTCCGCCAGGGTCCACTCCGGCTGGCTTAACCCAACGCTGGAACACCGCGACGACGGAACCAGCTATTACCGCATCAGCCGGCCCGACAAACTGGACCAGCTGGGCGGCCACGCCTTCTCGATCGTCGGATACAACGACGTTGGCTTCCTGGTGCAGAACAGCTGGGGAAAGAACTGGGGCGGCCACGGCTTTGCCACCCTGCCCTATGAGGACTGGCTCACCTCCGCCTACGACGCCTGGGTTGCCCGGCCGGGCGTTCCGTCGGTGCTCAACCTGCATGGCGTAACCAAGGTGGTCACAGCGACCACAGGCGGCCTCGCGCAAGGGCCCGGACCTGACCTGGAACGACTCAAGGACCATGTGGTTAACCTGGGCAACGAAGGGCGGCTCTCCACCAGCGGGCGTTTCATCAGCACCGGCGGGCAGATTGACCGGATCTTCCAGGCAATGGCCGCCAGCCATTCAGCCTGGCAGCAGGCCGCTGCCGGCGGCGCCGACGCGGTGCCACGGCGGATCGTTTTCTACGCGCACGGCGGACTCGTGGACGAGGAAGGCGGACTGCGGGTGGCGCAGGCCCAGCTCAACTGGTGGCTGAACAACAGGGTCTACCCAGTGAGCTTCGCCTGGCAAAGCGGCCCGATCGAAACCCTCACTAACCACCTCCGGGACGTCACCGGCGGCCTGATTCCCTTCGGCGGGCTTGGCTTCGACCTGGTGGAACAGGTGGACCGGCTGGTCGAAAAAATCGCGCACTCCCGGCTCGCCTGGATGTGGGCCGAAATGAAGGAAAACGCCACCAGGTCATCCGGGAACCTGCCTGGTCCCGTCTCCTGGAATCCGGTGGACAGTGCCGCCATGGAGAACCTGCCGGGGGCTTCGCTGGTGGTCAGCAGGCTCCGGGCCTACCTTGACGAAGTGGCCCCGGTGCCCGTGGAGGTGCATCTGGTGGCCCACAGTGCCGGCGCCATCTTCACGGCCCATATGCTGGCCCGGCTCCAGGCGGAGCAGATACCGGTGGCATCCCTGTGCTGGCTGGGACCTGCCATCCGGATCGATGACTTCGAAAGGCTGGTGATGCCGGCGCTGCAGACCCATCAGGTGGAAAGGTTCACCTCTTTTGGGCTGAGCGAGGCTTCCGAACTGGACGATGTGGTGGGCGCCGGTCCCCTGAACATCTACCAGAAGTCCCTGCTTTACCTGGTTTCCCGGGGACTGGAAAGCGGCGGTGAAACGCCGTTGGTGGGGCTGCAGCGCCACGTCAGCGAATCGGCATCCCTCACCGCACTGGCCAGGGACCGCCTCGCGAAGTTCTTCTGGTCACCCAGCCAGAACCCGGTGAGCGGACGGACCAGCGCCACCACCCACGGCGGACTGGACGAGGACATGTTCACCATGACCTCGGTGCTGCTGCAGATCCTGGGAACATCTGCCGTCACCACCAGGACAACGTTCCGGCCCTTTACAGCACTCGACAGTCCCGGCGCTTCGGGAGTAGCCGCCACCGACGTCCAAACCGTTAATGTCCAGCAGGCGGGTGCGGTCCCCGTCACCCGAACGGGCCACCAGCAAACTGCGGATGACCCGCCCGAATAAACGGCGAGGTTCTCTCCGCCTAAGGAAAAGCATTCAGGAAAGCGAGTAGCGCACCCGGCAATTGCCGCTAATTCGAACAAAACGCCCACGGCGTGCTATTCCGCAGCCGGGCGTTGCGATTCACCATGCGGTTTTCCACTGACGTTATTCAGGACGCTGTGCGCCTGCCGGTCAACAATTCCTGTGACCAACTGCTGGCCGGCACCAAAAATCACAGCCCACGCAAGGATCTGCGGTGAATTGTCCAGGGCCGTCAGGCCGGGAACAAAACCACCCCGCATCAGCATCAGTCCCAGGACAGCGGTCAAGGCACCCGTGGGCAGTTTGATCAGCGCCAGCCACAGCGGCAGGTGGTAGGGGGTCGAGGTGCCGGAAACCTTCCGCAGCGAGGCTGAGCCCGAGACGGCAGCGGCCAGGAGGCCCACAAACTCCACCAGGAAGATATCGCCTGCACCGGCCTGGGCACTGACCACCTCGTCCACGTCCGTGCCCGGCGGGACCGGATTGGCCGCTTCGAACCGGGTTTCGTTGGTGGGGCAGACGATTTTCTGGTCCGGGTTGAAACACAGCGCAAGGTCCGTGGGAGACCTGACACCCCAGAGCCCCAGCAGCAGCGCCAACAGCGTCAAGGCTGCAGCAGAGGCCAGGATCAGGGACTGGAAGCTCCTGGCCTGGGCGTAGACCTGCCGTGAGTGGGAATGGGCGGCAGCCACGGCCACGATCACCAGTTCACGGTGCTCTTCCGTCAGGGGCGGATCCCCGGACGCCCGGAACCGGACCAGGGTTTCCACCCGGATCCGGCGCGGATCGTGCTCGTCAAGGTACTTGCATACGTCCGAGTGGATGTCCGGCAGGCGGCCTTTGACGTAGTCGATCGGGGCCCTCCGGAGGAGCAGTTCATCGGCAGCCTGCAGGTTTGCCAGCGCGGACTCCACCTGCGCTGCCCGCCGCGCACCACCTCGCCGGCCGGCCTGGGCAATGCGCCTGGCTGCGTTCAGGTGCCGGCTGATGCCTTCGTCCAGGGCAGCTGCGCCGGGTGGCGCCGGTGCCTCCTGCCCGGCAACACCGCCGGCGGACTTCACCCATTCCGCCAGGGCGGCCATGGACGTGATCCTGGTGAGAATCTGGCTTTGCCAGCCATTGGCAACACGGATTTGCTTTTCCTGGGCTTCAGACATTCCAGCCGCCCTTCCGGGGCATTTGGCCGAATTTTATCCAGCCAGCGTTACTGGGCCGTTACTGGAACGCCGAAACCAGAATCAATGAAACTGCCGCAATAACGCCGCGCACGCGAGGGCTGCAAATTCATTGACAGCAAAGTGGCCCCCGGATAATATTTATTGCATTTACATTGATATACCTGCGCAGCCCCATGTCCGGGAATTATCCCGCTCCTTGCTCCGGCCATTATCGCCGGCCCCTGCATTTACGGCCCCACTCAACGGGCGCCATTTGGCCGCTGCCGGAAGCCGCGGCAAAAGGAGATTACGATGCCAGAATCACTGTCCCGGAAAATCATTATCCTGCGGGCGCCCGCCCTGCGTGCCACCCGCGACCCTTTCGACGGACCAGGGGCGCGGGGGCTGGAATCCGCGGCCCAGAACGTGGCCGAACGGGCCGCCGGCATGAGCGTGGAAACGGCCGGGTATCCTTCCGGCGCCACCATCAGTGCGCTGCAAAAGGACCCTACCGTCCTGGGGTTTGCTCCGGCGATGCCCATGAAGCTCATCGAACCTCTCGCCGCCGATGCTGCAACGGCCGCCGCCGCGACGTGGGGCGTCAAGGCCGTCGGCGCAGACACCTCGCCCTTCACCGGAGCCGGCGTGGTGGTCTCCGTCATTGATACAGGCATCGATGCCGACCATCCCGCGTTTACGGGAGTGGACCTGGTCACCAAGGACTTCACCGGCGCCGGCAGCGCGGAAGACGACAACGGCCACGGCACGCACTGCGCCGGAACCATCTTCGGCCGTGACCTCGGCGGCCAGCGGATCGGAGTGGCCCCTGGCGTCCAGAAGGCATTGATCGGCAAGGTCCTGGGCGGCCCCAACGGTGGCACCAGCGACATCCTGGCCTCAGCCATGCTGTGGGCTGCGGACAACGGCGCCAATGTGATCTCCATGTCGCTGGGCATGGACTTCCCCGGATGGGTGGACGAACTCGTCAACAACAACGGCCTCTCAATCCCGGCAGCCACCTCGATCGCCCTCGAAGGCTACCGCGCCAACGTGCGGCTCTTTGAACAGATCGCCAACCTCCTCAACGCCCGCGCGTCGGTGGCACAAACCACCATCGTGGTGGCAGCGGCCGGCAACGAAAGTGAACGGCTGGGCCAGCCGGCTTATGAAATCAACGTTGCCCCGCCCGCAGCGGCCTACGGGATCACGTCCGTGGCAGCCCTGGCGGACGGCGCCGGCGGGCTCACCGTCGCACCGTTCTCCAACACCATGGCAACGGTTGCCGGCCCCGGCGTGGGGGTCTTCAGTTCCTGGCTGAACGGGGGAACCAACACCATCAGCGGCACCAGCATGGCCACCCCGCATGTGGCCGGCGTGGCGGCGCTTTGGGCCGAACGGCTCCTCGCCCAGGGACCGCTGAGCCCGGTCCTGCTGCAGGCCAAACTCATTGCCTCGGGAACGTTCAAGCCACTCAAGGCCGGCACGGATCCGGTGGACGTGGGCTCGGGCCTGGTGCAGGCCCCCACGGCCGCCAGCTAGCAGTACCGGGCTAGCCCCGGCCCGCCAACTCCTGCCGGGCCGGCCGAAGGGGCGCAAAGAAGGCGGCAAGCCGGGCCGTCGCCTCGAGTGGCAGGACATCCGCCACGTACTGGTCGGGCCGGACCACCACCACGGCGCCACTGCGGCTGATGCCGCGCAGGTCGAAAATATCAGCCTGGGGGTCCACAGCGAAGACCTTCTCCAGGTAGGTCAGCCGGAATGGCCCCACCGTGGGTTTGAACACGGCGGGGACCGCGGAGATGTTGATGTCAGGGTGCGCCAGTTGGTAGATCACCTTCACGTCGAACCAGGCGTCGGCGTCAGCGCCCGACGGCGTCGCGGCCAGCGGCGAGTCGGTTGCGGATTCCAGCCACGCGGCAAAGTCCGCCAACGGTGAGTCGGCACCCGGCGTCGCGGCATCCGCGAAGACATAGATCCGCCAGCGGCCGTCCGCCCTGGCGTGATGCCCGAGGTGCAGGGGGTTGGTGTCGCAGACGCGGACCACGGGCGCGGACTTGAAGCGCTTGCCGATGGGGAAACCGGTGGCGAGGTCCTGGTGTTCCGGCGCGGCCACCAGCATGGACGGTGCGTACTGGGTCATGAACCCTGCCGGAAACTCCGCGGTGCTGACGTAGAAATCTTCCAGTTCCGTCGGGTCCTCGAAGTCTTCGGGCTTTTTGGCCATCAGGGTGGACCATTTCCTGTCGAAGTCGATGAGGTCCCTGGCCACCACCTGGCGTTCGGCCGAATAGGTGGACAGGAGGCTTTCCGGGCTGCGACCCTCCAGGACGTGGCCCAGTTTCCAGGCGATGTTAAAACCGTCCTGCATGGACACGTTCATGCCCTGGCCGGCCTTGGCACTGTGGGTATGGCACGCGTCCCCGGTGATAAATACGCGGGGGGTGCGGCTGCCGAGGTCTTCAGGCCGGACGTCGTCGAACCTGTCCGTGAGCCGGTGCCCCACCTCGTAGACGCTGTGCCACGCAACGTTGCGGACGTCGAGAGTATACGGGTGGAGGATCCCGTTGGCCTTGGCAATGATCTGCTCGATGGTGGTGCTCCGGACGCTGCCGTGCGTGGCCGGGTCCACCTCGCCCAGGTCAACGTACATCCGGAACAGGTGGCCACCCTCGCGTGGGATCAACAGGATGCTGCCGCCTGAGCCGGACTGGATGGCGCACTTGGTGCGGATATCGGGGAAATCGGTGACGGCCAGGACGTCCATCACGCCCCAGGCATGGTTCGCCTGGTCGCCGGCCAGGCTGCAGCCGATCGCTTCACGGACCTTGCTCCTTGCACCGTCCGCGCCCACCACGTATTTGGCGTGGACCGTGCGCTCCTTCCCCTCCTCCGGGCCGGCCGTACAGAGCAGGGTCACGCTCACCGGGTACTCGCCGTCGTCCGCCACGTCCAGCGAACGGAATTCGTAGCCGTAGTCGGGGCTCATCCGGGCCGGCGAAAAGGCCATGACCTCGGCGAAGTAGTCCAGCACCCTGGCCTGGTTGACGATCAGGTGCGGGAATTCGCTGATGCCCATCCCGTCGTCCACCGCCCTGGCGGCGCGGACAATCCGGGAGTGGTCCGCAGGGTCCGGCTTCCAGAACGCCATCTCCGTGATCCGGTAGGCCTCGGCGATGATGCGCTCCGCGAAGCCGAACGCCTGGAAGGTTTCCACGCTCCGCGCCTGGATGCCGTCCGCCTGGCCGATTGCCAGTCGGCCGGTCCTGCGCTCAACGATGCGGGTGGTGATGCCCGGGAACTGCGAAAGTTGTGCGGCGGCGAGCATTCCCGCCGGGCCGGTGCCGACAATCAGGACATCCACGTGGTCAGGAAGCCCCGCAGGCCGGTCGAGGCCCACGCCCGCCGCTGGTTGGATCCGCGGGTCACCGGAAACGTAGCCGTGGTGGTGGAACTGCATGTACTTTCCTCACTCCGTTGTGTGGCCGGCGGTTAACCGGGGCTGTTCGATAATCGAACAAGAAATTCCATAATCGAAAATCCTATGTTGCTCCAGAACTGTACGCCACGCGCCGAGGCCGTTTCAAGCACTGCAAAATAGGCCTTGACGGCGACCCCTCCCGGCGCAATACTCTTTCGTATACGATTTCGTACTCGATGAGGAGCAGCTTTTGGAACAGGTCACGGACCACACGCTGGCCGGCGCCCGCAAGGTCATCGCGGTGCACATCAACTACCCCAGCCGCGCGGCCCAGCGGGGCCGGACCCCCGCCCAGCCCTCATATTTCCTCAAACCAGCCAGCTCGCTGGCGCTGTCCGGCAGCAGCGTGGAACGACCCGCCGGCTGCGAACTCCTCGGCTTCGAAGGCGAAATCGCGCTTATCATCGGCACGCCCGCACGCCGCGTCGGCCTCGAGGACGCCTGGAGCCACGTCAAATGGGTCACAGCCGGTAACGACCTAGGTGTCTACGACCTCCGGTACGCCGACAAAGGCTCGAACCTCCGTTCCAAAGGCGGGGACGGCTTCACCCCCGTGGGCCCGGCACTGCTCCCGGCGGCCGCCGTCGACCCCGCCGGACTCCGCGTCCGCACCTGGCATAACGGCAACCCCGTCCAGGACGACACCACGGAGGATCTGCTCTTCCCTTTCGCCCGGCTGGTGGCGGACCTGTCACAGCTGCTGACCCTTGAGGCGGGCGACATCATCCTCACCGGCACGCCCGCGGGCGCATCCGTCGCCGTACCGGGGGACGTCCTCGAAGTTGAGGTCAGTACGACGGCGGCGGGTGCTGCCGGCGTCGCACTCACCACTGGCCGGCTGGCCACCCGCGTTGTGGAAGGCACTGAGCCGTTCGCCGGCTTTGGTGCGGGGCCGAAAACCGACGACCGGCAGCGCGAGGAAGCGTATGGTTCCCGCGAAGCGGCCGGAATCCCGGCTCCGGCCACCGTACTGACCCCGGCATTGAAGGCGAAGCTGGAACAGGTGGCCACCGCCACCCTGTCCTCGCAGCTGCGCAAACGCGGGCTCAATAACGTGAGCATTGACGGGCTCCAGGCCACCCGCCCGGACCGCAAGGTGGTGGGCCTGGCCCGGACCCTCCGTTTTGTGCCCAACCGCGAGGACCTCTTCAAGGCCCACGGCGGCGGGTTCAACGCCCAGAAGCAGGCCATCGACTCCGTGAACGAAGGCGAGATCCTCGTGATGGAAGCCCGCGGCGAAAAGGGCACCGGCACCGTCGGCGATATCCTGGCCCTCCGCGCCCAGGTGCGGGGCGCGGCCGCGATCATTACCGACGGCGGCGTCCGCGACTTTACAGCCGTGGCCGGCCTGGAGATGCCCACCTACTTCGCCAACCCGCACCCGGCAGTCCTGGGCAGGCGGCACATCCCCTGGGATACGGACATCACGATCGCCTGCGGCGGCGCCACCGTCCAGCCCGGCGACATCATTGTGGGGGACGCGGACGGCATCCTGGTGATCCCGCCTGCCATCGCCGCGGAGCTCGCGGACGACTGCATCCGGCAGGAACGGGAGGAAGCCTTTATTTTCGAGATGGTGGGGCAGGGACACAGCGTTGACGGGCTCTACCCGATGAACGCCGCCTGGCAGTCCCGCTTCGAGGAACGGGAAGCGGGCGCGCCCCATGCCTGACGGCGTGGCCACGGCCAGCAAATCCGAACAGGCCTACCAGGCCGTCAAAGCCCGGATCGTGGACGGCACCTATTCCCCCGGCTACCGCCTGGTGCTGGCCAAGATCGCCGAAGACCTGGGCGTCAGTGTGGTTCCTGTCCGCGAGGCCATCCGCAGGCTTGAAGCAGAGGGCCTGGTGACATTTGTTCGGAACGTCGGGGCAACGGTTGCCGGCATCGACCCCACCGAATACCTCTACACCATGCAGACGCTGAGCATCGTTGAAGGCGCGGCCACGGCGCTGTCAGCCCCGCTGATCGGACCGGCCGCCATTGACCGGGCCCGGGCCGTCAACGCGGAGATGCGCGACTGCCTGGACCATTTTGATCCCCTACGGTTCACCGCCCTCAACCAGGCGTTCCACAGCATCCTGTTCGAATCCTGCCCCAACCCGCACCTGTTGGACCTGGTGCACCGCGGCTGGAACCGGCTGGCCTCCCTCCGGTCCTCCACGTTCCGCTTCGTCCCCGGCCGCGCCCACGACTCCGTGGCTGAACACGAGGCCCTCCTGCAGCTGATTGAATCCGGCGCCGGTGCTGACACCATCGAGACGGCCGCGCGCCTGCACCGCTCCACCACCCTTGATGCCTACCTGGCCCAAACAAACCACTGACCAACGGACAAGGACCTCAACGATGACGACTCCTGCACAAACCACAGCCACGCATTACGTCCCCCAGGACCTGCCCGGCCACATCCAGCACTACATCAATGGCCGGTTTGTTGATTCCGTAGGTGGGGCAACCTTCGATGTCCTGGACCCGGTGTCCAACACCAACTACGCCACCGCAGCGGCAGGGCAGAAGGAGGACATCGACCTGGCCGTGGCCGCCGCCCGTGACGCCTTTGTGAACGGCCCGTGGCCCAGGATGAAGCCACGCGAACGCGCCCGCATCCTCAACAGGATCGCCGACGCCGTCGAGGCCCAGGAGTCCCGCCTCGCGGAACTTGAGACGTTTGACACCGGCCTGCCCATCACCCAGGCAAAAGGCCAGGCCCTGCGCGCAGCGGAGAACTTCCGGTTCTTCGCTGACCTGATTGTGGCCCAGTTCGATGACGCCATGAAGGTCCCGGGCGCCCAGATCAACTATGTGAACCGCAAGCCCATTGGTGTGGCCGGCCTGATCACGCCGTGGAACACCCCTTTTATGCTGGAGTCCTGGAAGCTCGCGCCCGCCCTGGCCACCGGCAACACCGTGGTCCTTAAACCGGCTGAGTTCACCCCGCTCTCGGCGTCGCTGTGGGCGCAGATCTTCAAGGATGCGGGACTCCCGGACGGCGTCTTCAACCTGGTCAACGGCCTCGGCGAGGAAGCAGGCGACGCGCTGGTGAAACATCCGGACGTCCCGCTGATCTCCTTCACCGGTGAAACCACCACCGGCCAGACCATTTTCCGCAACGCCGCCACCCACCTCAAGGGCCTGTCCATGGAGCTCGGTGGCAAGTCGCCCTGCGTGGTGTTCGCCGACGCGGACCTGGACGCCGCGATCGACTCCGCCCTGTTCGGGGTGTTTTCCCTGAACGGCGAGCGCTGTACCGCCGGTTCCCGCATCCTCGTGGAACGACCCATCTACGACGAATTCTGTGAAAGGTATGCGGCCCGGGCCAGGAACATTGTGGTGGGCGATCCGCACGATCCCCGGACCCAGGTGGGCGCACTGGTCCACCCGGAGCATTACGCAAAAGTGGCCTCGTACGTCGAGATCGGCAAAACCGAAGGCAGGCTCCTGGCCGGCGGCGGCCGCCCCGACCACCTCCCCGAAGGCAACTACATCGCACCCACGGTGTTTGCCGACGTCGGGCCCGGCGCCCGGATCTTCCAGGAGGAGATCTTCGGCCCTGTTGTTGCCATTACGCCGTTTGAGGACGACGACGAAGCACTCGCCCTGGCCAACAACACCAAGTATGGGTTGGCCGCGTACATCTGGACCCAGAACCTGACCCGGGCGCACACGTTCTCCCAGAACGTCGAAGCCGGCATGGTGTGGCTCAACAGCCACAACGTCCGGGACCTCCGCACCCCGTTCGGTGGCGTCAAGTCCTCCGGGCTGGGCCATGAAGGCGGCTACCGCTCCATCGACTTCTACACCGACCAGCAGGCGGTCCACATCAGCCTCGGCGCGGTACACACCCCCAAGTTCGGCGCCTAAGCACCACCCCGCCCAACTGACTCGCAGTTGTTGTCGTTATGGGCCCCCAAAACGACAACAACTGCGACCTAGTTGGGCCTCGAGACCCTTTCAACGAAGAGAGCGCACCATGACGAATTTTGTTCCCACCCCCACCGCCCCGGCTCCGGACATTGTCCGCTGCGCCTACATGGAAATTGTGGTCACCGACCTCGCCAAGTCCCGCGAGTTCTATGTGGATGTCCTGGGCCTGCACGTCACCGAGGAAGACGGCAGCACCATCTATCTGCGGTCCCTGGAGGAGTTCATCCACCACAACCTGGTGCTCCGCCAGGGCCCCGTCGCCGCGGTGGCCGCCTTCGCCTACCGGGTCAAGTCCCCCGCCGAGGTGGATGCCGCCGAAGCCTACTACCGCGAACTGGGCTGCCGGATTGAGCGCCGCAAGGAAGGCTTCACCAGAGGCGTTGGGGACTCCGTCCGGGTGGAGGACCCCCTGGGCTTCCCGTACGAGTTCTTCTACGATGTGGAACACGTCGAACGCCTCACCCAGCGCTATGACCTCTACTCCGCCGGAGAACTGGTCCGCCTGGACCACTTCAACCAGGTCACCCCGGACGTTCCCCGCGGCCGCGCCTACCTCGAAGACCTCGGCTTCCGCGTCTCCGAAGACATCAAGGATGCCGACGGCGTCACGTACGCCGCGTGGATGCACCGCAAGCAAACCGTGCACGACACCGCCCTGACCGGCGGCAACGGGCCCCGGATGCACCACGTCGCGTTCGCCACCCACGAAAAGCACAACATCATCCAGATCTGCGACAAGATGGGCGCGCTGCGCATCAGCGACAGGATCGAACGCGGCCCCGGCCGGCACGGCGTCTCCAACGCCTTCTACCTCTACATCCTGGACCCGGACAACCACCGGATCGAGATCTACACCCAGGATTACTACACCGGCGACCCCGACAACCCCACCATCACCTGGGACGTGCACGACAACCAGCGCCGCGACTGGTGGGGCAACCCGGTGGTCCCCTCCTGGTACACGGAAGCTTCCCTGGTCCTGGACCTGGACGGGAACCCGCAACCGGTGATCGTCCGGGAGGAAAAAAGCGAAATGGCTGTCACCGTCGGGGCTGACGGCTTCTCCTACACCCGGCCCACCGGCGACGGCGCCGCCGAAGGGTTCAAGCTCGGGGCCCAGCTGTGACCCTGGACCAATCCACAATTGAGGCCATCGCGGATGAGTTGGTGGCGGCCGGCCGCTCCCGGACGCCGGTCCCCCGGCTCACTGCCCGCTACCCGGGCATGACGGTGGCCGATTCCTACGCCGTGCAGCAGCTGTGGCGGCGGCGGAACGAGGAAGCCGGCCGCACCCTGGTGGGCCGGAAGATCGGCCTCACGTCCAGGGCCATGCAGGCCGCCACGGGCATCACCGAGCCGGATTACGGCGCCATCTTCGATGACATGGTCCTCGACACCGGCTGCTCCGTGACCTGGGACAAGTACACGCACCCGCGGGTGGAGGTGGAGCTCGCGTTTGTGTTGAAGTCAGCGCTCAAGGGCCCGGGCTGCACCATTTTCGATGTCCTGAACGCTACCGACTACGTGGTTCCGGCCCTGGAGATCCTGGACTCCCGGATCGAGATGGAGGGCCGGACCATCGTGGACACCATCGCTGACAACGCCGCGATGGGAGCCATGGTGATCGGCGGCAACCCCGTGAAACCCGACTCCGTGGACCTCCGCTGGGTCTCCGCTATCCTCTACAAAAACCAGACCGTCGAAGAAACCGGAGTTGCGGCAGGAGTCCTGGACCACCCCGCCAACGGAGTGCACTGGCTCGCCAACAAAATCGCCGCCCACGGGGACACGCTCAAAGCCGGCGACATCATCCTGGCAGGCTCCTTCACCCGTCCCCTCTGGGTAGCCAAAGGCGATACGGTGCACGCAGACTACGGACCCCTCGGGAGTGTCACATGCCGGTTCGACTAGAAGACACCTTCCGGGACACCCTGCGCCATCAAAAAGAAAACGCCGGCAGGCCATTGGCCGGGATGTGGGTGTGCTCCGGCAGCCCGCTCATCGCGGAGCTCTGCGCCGGCTCCGGCCTGGACTGGCTGCTGGTGGACGCCGAGCACAGCCCCAACGGACTCGAATCCATCCTCGCCCAGCTCCAGGCCATCCACGGCTACCCCGTCCACACGCTGGTCCGGCCGCCGGTCAACGACACCGTACTCATCAAGCAGTACCTCGACCTCGGCGTGCAGAACCTGCTGATCCCCATGGTCCACTCGGTCCAGGACGCCGAAGCGGCGGTCGCGGCCACCCGCTACCCGCCCCACGGCGTCCGGGGCGTCGGATCCGCCCTGGCCCGGGCCGCCCGCTGGAACCGCGTCCCGGACTACCTGGCCCGGGCCAACGACACCATCAGCCTCACCGTGCAGATCGAATCAGCCGCCGCAGTCGACGCCGTCGCGGAAATCCTCGCGGTGGACGGCGTGGACGCCATCTTCCTTGGCCCCTCCGACCTCGCCGCGTCCATGGGACTTCTCGGACAGCAGGAACACCCCACGGTGATGGCCGCCGTCGAACACTGCCTCGCCGCCGCGAAGGCTGCCGGCAAACCCGCCGGCGTCAACGCCTTCAACCCCGCCACCGCCCGGCACTACCTCGACGTTGGGGCCGCCTTCATCCTGGTGGGCGCCGACGTCGCCCTCCTGGCCCGGGGCAGCGAGGCGCTGGCGGCGGAATTTGCCCGGACTGACGACGGCGGGACCCCCGGCAGCTACTGACCCCCGGTCCGGGAGGCTTCGGCGTCGTCGCCGAACGACGCCTGCAGGGTCCGCTTCAGGATTTTCCCGCTGGGGCCCAGGGGCAGCTCGGTCCGCAGCTCGATGAGGCGGGGGTACTTGTGGGCCGCTAGCCGGGCCTGCGCAAATTCCGCCAGTTCCCCGGTCGTCACGGTGCTGCCGGGCACGGCGATCACAGCCGCGGCGATCTCCTGGCCATGGACCTCATGCGGTACCCCGAAAACCGCCACCGTGGCCACGTCCGGATGCTGGCTGAGGACTTCCTCGACCTCCCGCGGGTAGACGTTGTAGCCGTTCCGGATGATCATGTCGCCCTTGCGGTCCATGATGCGCAGGTAGCCGTCCCCGTCCTTGGTACCGAGGTCCCCCGTCCGGAACCAGCCGTCCACCAGGGCTTCGGCGGTGGCATCGGGCCGGTTCAGGTACCCCTTGAACAGGTTGTGGCCCCGGACCACCAGTTCGCCCAGCTCACCTGCCGGAAGCAGTTCGATGGCATCGGCCACCTCCGGCCGGGCAATGGCCACCTCCACTCCCCAGATTGCAGTACCGATGGTTCCGGGACGCGGTGTGGTGCCCACATGGTTGAAACTCGCCACCGGGGACGTCTCCGTCAGCCCGTAGCCCTCGTAGATTTCCACACCGAAAAGTTCGCGGAAGCGATCGATCACGGCCACGGGAAGGGAGGAGCCACCCGAGATGCCATACCTCAGTCCCTCGGGGCGGCCCGGACTGGCCCTGATCGCTTCCAGGAGGGCCATGTACATCGTGGGGACGCCGAAGAAGATGTCAATGTTGTGGCGGCGCACCAGGTCCAATGCTGCCGCGCCGGTGAACCTCGGCAGCATCACCACAGTGGCCCCGGCGCGCAGGCCGGCGTTGAGCACACACGTCTGGCCGAACGTGTGGAACAGCGGAAGCCCGCCGAATATTTTGTCTCCGGCGCGGAGGTCGAATGTACTGGTGAGCAGCACGTTCACCTGCTCCACAAGCGCGAAATGCGTTCCCAGCGCCCCCTTTGGCTTCCCGGTGGTGCCCGAGGTGTACAGGATGGTTGCCGTGTCCTCCGGCCGGCGCGGCACGTACGTCCGGATAGGTTCGGTATCCGCCGCCGCGTCTTCGAGGCGCGGCAGTCCGTCCGTTGCCTCGGCCGCCAGGACGGTCAGGACCGGGGTTCCCGCGGCCCGGGCGCCCGGTTCGCCTTCCGGCAGCAGCGGCGCCGCGCAGACCAGCAGCTCCGCGCCGCTGTCCCGGATCACGTACTCGATTTCCCGTGCCTTCAGTAGCGCATGGACAGGCACCACGATGCCGCCCAGGGCCAGGACCGCGAAGTAAACGCGGGCAAAGTCGGCCACGTTGGGGACCAGGATGGCCACGGGCACGCCCGGGCCCACGCCGCGGTCCCGCAGTGCCCCGGCGTAGGCCCTGGCCTGGTCCCAGAGAGCGGCATAGGTAACACTTTCGTCACCCACGATCAAAGCGACTGCGTCGGCCCTGCGGGCAGCTGACTCGGCAAGGATGGCGGCGACGGAGATGGTGCCGAAGCCGTCGTTGGCTTGTTCTGTTCCCATGGCAACTTCCTTCGTGCAGCTGGTGCTGGAATTCGGGTG
The DNA here is from genome assembly GCF_030208875.1 of Pseudarthrobacter sp. MEB009. NCBI lineage: Bacteria > Bacillati > Actinomycetota > Actinomycetes > Micrococcales > Micrococcaceae > Pseudarthrobacter > Pseudarthrobacter sp. MEB009. The sequence goes on along the minus strand of NZ_JARVTC010000004.1, from coordinate 42,929 downwards.
TCCGTGCAGGCCGGACCCGGGGAGCCGGTCAGGACGCTGTTGTGCACAGCATAGTGCCCGCGCCAGCCCTGGGCACGGCATCCCCACCGCGGCCGCCGGATGGGAGAGAATCGGACGGGCGCCCCACAAAGCGCCCACCGCCGGCGCCAGGTCCCACCAAAGACCGGACCGGCGCAACCCAACGACAGCCAGGAACCCCAATGACTACTCCGGACACCCGCCCAACGGACACGCCCACCCGGACAGCACTGGTGGTGGGGGCCAGCGGAATCGCCGGCTCGGCCATCATTGAGCAGTTGGAGCGGGAGGGCGGCTGGACGGTCCTGGCACTCTCACGGACCCCGGTCGCCGGCTCAACCGCGAGTCACATCGCCGCGGACCTGATGTCACCGGACAGCCTTGCCGGGGCACTGGCCGGGGCCGAACCCACGCACGTCTTCTTTACGGCATGGGCCAGGCAGGATTCGGAAGAGGAGAACATCCGCGTCAACGCCGCGATGCTCCGCAACCTGCTCCGGGCCCTGGCCCATGCCCCGGTGGAGCACGTAGCCCTGATGACCGGGCTGAAGCACTACCTTGGGCCTTTCGAGTCCTACGGTGCGGGACCGGTTCCGGATACACCGTTCCGCGAAGAGGAACCCCGGCTGCCGGTTCCGAATTTCTACTACGCCCAGGAAGATGAGTTGTGGGCGGCAGCAGCGCGGCAGGGGTTCCGCTGGTCCGTGCACCGTTCCCACACGGTGATCGGCCACGCCGTGGGTAACGCCATGAACATGGGCCTCACGTTGGCGGCGCAGGCAACCCTGTGCAAGGAACTGGGCCAACCGTTCATCTTCCCCGGCTCGGAAACCCAGTGGAACAGCCTCACCGACATGACCGACGGGGACCTGCTGGCGGAACATATGGTCTGGGCAGCCACGACGGAGCAGGCAGGCAACGAGGCCTACAACGTGGTGAACGGGGACGTGTTCCGGTGGCGCTGGATGTGGCCAAAGCTGGCGGCCTGCTTCGGCGTCACAGCGGAAGGCTTCAAGGACGCCCCACGGCCCCTCGAAGAGCAGATGCGGGGCATGGAAAAAGAGTGGTCGAGGATCGCAGCCAACCACGGACTGGTCGAATCCGACCTGGGCAGGGTCGCTTCGTGGTGGCATACGGACGCTGACCTGGGACGCACCATGGAAGTCCTCGCGGACATGGGCAAGAGCCGGCAGGCAGGCTTCAAGGGCTACCGCCGGACTGATGATTCCTTCCGGAGGCTGTTTGACCGATACCGCGGCGACGGCATCATTCCCTGATCCGGCGTCCACACCAGTAGCGCCGCCGGACCAGGCGGCGGTAGCTTTGGACTACTTTCTTCCGCTGGGCAGCCAAGGTGCCGGAGGTGCCGCTGATGCAGGGCCTTTCCACGTCATTGGTGCTGATTGCCCTGCTGGCCATCCTGGCACCCCTGGCCGCCCGGTTCCTTGAGCGGGTAGTCAAGGTGCCCATTGTGGTCTTCGAAATTGTCCTCGGCATCCTGCTGGGTCCCAGCCTGCTGGGGTGGATCCAATCCACGGCGTTCACCGACACGCTGGCGGACTTCGGGTTGGCCATGCTCTTCTTTGTTGCGGGCAACGAGATCGATTTCGCGCTGATCCGCGGCAGGCCGGCCAACCGCGCGGCCACCGGATGGATCATCTCGCTGGCCCTTGGAATCGCCGCCGGTTTCATCCTTGTCCCGGCAGCGGGCGCGGCAGTGATCATCGGCGTGGCGTTGTCCTCCACGGCCCTGGGTGCCCTGCTGCCCATCCTCCGCGACGAGGGCCGGTCCCGGTCGCCACTCGGCGTAGCAGTGACCGCACTCGGCGCGGCGGGTGAGTTCGGCCCGCTGGTCGCCATCTCCGTGTTCTTCAGCGGCCGGCAGCTGGGCCCGGCAACCGCCGTGCTGCTGGGTTTTGTCCTCCTGACGGGCCTGGCCATTGTCCTGGCGTCCCGGTCCAGGCACACGCTGCTCCATTCCCAGGTCACCAGGACCCTTCACACCAGCGGCCAGTTCGCCGTCCGCGCCATCATGTTCATCCTCACCGTCCTGGTGGTGCTGAGCATGGTGCTGGGCCTGGACATGCTGCTGGGAGCCTTCGCGGCCGGTGTCCTGTGGAAGGTTGCCATGGCGCGGGCGCCGGAAAAAGACAGGACAGTGATCGAGGCCAAAACCGACGCGATTGCGTTCGGCTTCCTGGTGCCGGTATTTTTCATCGATACGGGCATCGATTTTGATCTGGGTGCACTCACCGGAAGCCCCGCTGCCCTGGCACTGGTCCCCCTGTTCCTGCTCCTGCTGCTGGTGATCCGCGGGTTTCCGGCGCTGCTGGCCGATCCCGCCCATTCCACTTTCGCGGACAAGCGGGCCATCATGCTGTTCGGCGCAACGGGACTGCCGATCATTGTCGCCGTCACCGCGATCGGGAAAGACCAGGGCCTGATAACCAGTGGAATGGCTTCGGCGCTGGTTGGTGCCGGCATGCTCTCGATCCTTGCATTCCCGCTGCTGGCCCTCCGCCAGCAGCAACGGGCGACCCCGGAACGCCGGTCCCGCAAAAGTAATTAGGGGGCTGAGCATTGACACGCCGCGCTGTCAGCACGTTAGAGTCATCCACCAAGGGGGACTCCGCGACGCCGCAAGACGAAGGGCCAGGTCCGCTGGACAATGAGCACCGAAGCGCAGGAACCCTTACATCACCGGCATCTTGGCGAGCGGCACCGGGCCGGTGCGCACATCAGGCGGATCACGCCCCGCACGTGGCTCATCCTCGCAGCGGCCGCGTTGCTCATCCTGGTCCTGGCCGCCTGGATCCGGGTGGCAGACCTGGCGTCGTCCATCGAAACCGATCTGAAGGCCGTCGCGCGGCTGATGCCTGAAATGCGGCAACAGGTGGCCGGAACGGACATTGCGGGCGCCCGGGGAACGGCGGAAAGCATCCGGCTGCATACTGCAGCGGCCAGCAGGGCCGCCCATGACCCGCTCTGGGAGGCCGCGTCCGGCCTCCCCTGGGCTGGACCGAACTTCAGCACCGTCACGGAAGTGGCGCGGTCCGCCGACGAAATCACCAGGCTGGGGCTCCTGCCCCTGATTAACGTCCTGGCGTCCCTGGATTGGGACACCCTGGTCCCGCGTGAATCCGGCACCGACCTGGAACCCATGAAAGCCGCTGCACCCAGTGTGGCTGCGGCCGCCGACGCCGTGCGGGCTTCCTCGGACCGGCTCGCAGCCATTGATGACCGAAGGGTATGGCCGCAGGTGGCCGATCAGCTGAACCTGGCGCGCGGGCAACTCCGGGAGGTCACCGGAGCCCTCAGTGCAGCCGCCGACGCAGCCAGGGTGGCCCCGGCGATGCTGGGCGCGGACGCACCGCGCAACTATCTCCTGATGATCCAAAACAACGCTGAATCCCGCGCATCAGGCGGAATCCCCGGCGCTTTGGCCGTCATTACCCTGGACCGGGGAAAACTGACCCTGTCCGCCCAACGGAGCGCCGCGGACCTCGGCACCATGACCCCGGCCCTCGGGAGCGACCCGGAGCAGCTGGCCCTGTACACGGCCCGGCTGGGCACCGCCATGCAGGATGTAAACCTGACGCCTGATTTCCCCTCCGCCGCCGCAACGGCCAGGGCCATGTGGGAACGGAAAACCGGGCAGGGGGTGGACGGTGTCATCTCCATCGATCCCGTGGCCCTGAGCTACATCCTCGCAGCGACCGGCCCGGTCAAATTCACGGGCCTGGAACTGGTGGCGGCGGCCGCCGTTGGCCTGCCAACCGAGCTGACCGAACAAAACGTGGTCCCCACCCTGCTCTCGGACGTTTACGCCAAAATAGCGCAGCCCAAAAGCCAGGACGAGTACTTCGCGGGAGCCGCCCGGCAGATCTTCGGCGCGCTGTCCAGCGGCAAGCCGGAAGCCGCCGGGCTCATGACCGCGCTGACCCAGGGTACAGCCGAAGGCCGGGTCCGGGTGTGGTCCGCGGCAACGGGCGAACAGGATGTCCTGGGCAGGTACGACCTCGGCGGATCGATCTCCGGCCCCAGCCTTGCGCCCGCGCAGTTCGGCATCTACCTCAACGATGACACCGGCGCCAAAATGGACTACTACGTGCGGCGCACCGTCCAGCTGGTCAAAGCCTGTCCCAGGGGGGGCTTCGAACAAACCACCGTGCGGGTCAAAAGCACCAACACCGCTCCCGTGGACGCAGCAACCTCACTGCCTGCCTACGTCACCGGAGGCGGGCGCACTGTGGAACCGGGTTCAGTCCGGACGAATGTTGTGGCCTACGGTCCGCTGCAGGCGAACGTGGAGGCGGTCACCGAGGACGGCCGGGCGGTGGACCTGTCGCCACACCTGCACCAGGGCCGTCCCGTGGCGGTCCATACGATCGTCCTCAAGCCAGGGGAAAGCAAAACCATCGATTTCAGCTTCGGAAAAATTCTTCAGGACACCGAACCCGAACTCGCTGTTACCCCCACCATCCAGCGCGCCGATGACGTGCTGCTCCCCCCGCTCGATTCGCCGTGCGGCTGAGCTGACGCAGCCGGCGCGGCCTTGGGTGTCGCCCGGGAACCCTCAGCGGCCGGCCGGCCCGTAGTGCGCGGCCAGTTTCGCCAATCCGTCGTCCAGCGACACAGCGGGCGTCCAGTCGAGGAGTTCGCGGGTGCGCCGCTGGTCGAACCAGTGGGCGGTGGACAGCTGCTCGGCCAGGAACCGGGTCATGGGCGGCTCCTCGTTCCGGCCGGCCCAGGTCCAGAGCCGCTCCACCACTGCTCCGCCGGCCCGTGCCAGCACACCCGGCACCGCCCAGGAGGGCGCCTTGACGCCGCCGGCGGCGCAGATGCCCGCGAGCAGCTCGCCCACTGGCCTGGGCTCACCGTTGCTGACCACCAAAGCCTGGCCGCTGACGTGGTCCATGCGGTGCAGTGCTGCCACGATGGCCGCGGCGGCGTTGTCCACGTACGTGGTGTCGATCAAGGCGGCGCCGGCGTCGAGCAGGGGCAGCCGACCGTGCCTGGCGCGGGCCAGGACCCGTTCCACCAGCTGGGTGTCGCCGGGGCCCCAGACGATGTGGGGGCGCACCGCCGCCACCCGCAGCTCCGGGCTGTTCGCCGCCAGCGCCAGCAGTTCTGCTTCCGCCTTGGTGCGGGAGTAATCGCCGTGAGCCCGCACGGGATCGGCAGGCTCCGCGGCCAGGCCGGTGATGGCGGCGCCGGAATTGGCCACCGACGGTGAGGAAACAAACACCACGTCCCGTACGCCGGCCCCGCGGGCTGCGTCCAATACCCGGCGGGTGCCCGCAACGTTCACCTCGTCAAATTCCGCGGCACGGCCGGTGAAGGAAACCTTCGCCGCGAGGTGGATGATCCCTTCCGCGCCGCGGACCGCTGCGTCAAGTTCGCCCGCGTTGGTGACGGAACCGCGGAAGTCCGTGGCGCCGTCGACTCCTGAGGGGCGGCGCTGGAAGGTGGCGACCGTGTGGCCCTGGTGGACCAAAAGGCGCGCCACCGCTCCGCCGAGCAGTCCGCTGGCACCCGTTACCAGGACCCTCACGGCTTCCCCGGCCGGCCGCCGGCCAGCACGCGTTCTGCCCACCGCGCCAGCCTGGTCCTGTCGATCTTGGCGTTGTGCCTGATGTCGGTGGGCTGCGCAGGCACCGCGAGCACCGCCGCGACGTCAACCCCCGCATCCCGTGCAGCGCCGCGGACGCGGCCGGCCAGTTCAGGCGTGGCTGGACCCGCTTTGCGGACCGGTGGGAGGGTCTCGACGACGGCCACCACGGCCTGGGTGCCGGCCGGGCCGACGCCGGTGATGGCAGCCAACCTGATGCCGGGGAGCCGTTCGATGGCCTGTTCGGCGCCCACCGGCGTCACGGTGGCGTCGGGGGCCGTGACGATGTGGGCGAGGCGGCCTTCCACCCAGAGCCGGCCTGCGGCGTCGAAATGGCCCACGTCACCGGTGCGGTGCCAGCCCGGGACGGAGACGCTTCCGCGCTGGACCAACCACAGCCTGTCGTACGCCTCTTTGACGTGTGGAGCACTGACCAGGATTTCCCCGGTCACGCCAGGCGCGGTGCTGGGTCCGGAGCCGGGCGCGGAACCATCCGCGGCAAGCGGGATGACGGCTACGCGGGCGCCTTGGACGGGCCAGCCCACGCAGACGCCGTTGCCTGCTCCTGCCACGGTGCCGGCGGCTGCGTCAGCGGCGGCCTGCCGGATCTGCCCGAGGCTGATGTCCGTGACGGGCAACGCTTCGGTCATGCCGTAGGGCGTGTGCAGGGAAGCGAGGGGCAGCAGGCGCTGCACCTGTGCCAGCAACGGTTCGGGGACCGGTGCGCCGGCGGAGAGCAGCAAGCCGATCCGTGCCAGGGCCTCCCGGCCGGAGCCGCCCATGCCGGTCTCGGTGTCGATAACGTTCCGCAGGGCCGCCGGCGAGGCGAAGACCACCCTGGCGCCGATGGCCGCGGCGGCGTCCCCCAACGCGCGTGCTGTCAGGGTCCGGGGCGCAGTGACGTCCATGTCCGGGGTGACGGACACCGCACCGAGGGCTGGTCCCAGCAAGGCGAAGGGGGCGAATCCCGCCACCAGCCGTGCGCCGGGTCGGATCCCGAACGTGCCGGCCACAGTGTCGCGCATCGCTGCCAGCTGCCGGTGTGTGTAGAGGACGCCCTTCGCGGGCCCGGTTGACCCTGAAGTGAACAGCACCGCTGCGGGGGCATCCGGATCTGCTGCTCCGATCACGTGGGTCGCGCTGGCGGGGGCACCTGCCCGCGCCAGCGCCTGCAGCGACGTTTCCACCCCGAGGAGCCGCCGGCGTGCGGCCGGAAGGTCCTGGACGCTGATCCGCCGGCCAGGCCAGCCAAGGACCGAGGCGGCGGCCAGCGCCTTGTCGATGCCGATGAGGAAATCGGCGGTGGCTCCCTTGACGGCGCGGCTCATGCCCTTGGTTCCCAGTCCTGCGTCTGCCACTACCACCACGGCTCCCAGCCGGAGGCAGGCATACAGCGTGACGGTCAGGTCCACACCGGGCGGAACCATCAGGCTGACCCGGCTGCCGCGTTCCACGCCGGCGTCGTGCAGTCCCGCAGCGAGGTCCAGGATGTTGCGTTCCAGGTCCTGCCAGCTGAGCGAGCGGTCCACTGTGCCATCCGCGGCCATTTCGGCGACGGCGGTCCCCGTTGCGGCGGGCCCTGCGGCCAGTTTCCCGAGTTGGTCCCACAGCGGCGTGAAAGCTACCGGTTCCGGCGCGGCAGGTTCCGGCAGCGCCGGAGTCCCCTGGTCAGCGAGCCATTGGAACACCGGCGTGGCAATGTCGCGGTCTTCGGCCACCAGGTGGCCGGCGCCTTCGAAGCGGTGGATAGTGGCGTTCGGCAGCCGGCCGGCGAGGTCCTTGAGGTATTTGTCGGAGAAGATCGGATCCCGGGGGCCCCACAGCATCAGGGCCGGTACTTCCAACCCGCGCAGGCGTTCCGCGACGCCGGACAGCGCAGCAAAGCTGGGATGCCCGGCGTCCACGGGGATGTCCGCCACAAAATTTCCGACGCCGGCCCGCCGGTCCGCGCCGCGGTACGGGGCCATGTAGGCGGCCCGGATATCCGGGGAGAGCGGCGGGTGGGCCAGCGCATGGGTCACCCGCAGGAACGCATCAGAGGTTGTGGTGCCCCAGCCATGCACGGCCGGGTGGAGGGCAAGCCGCAGCGCCGCCGGGATGTCCGATTCCGGCGGCTGATGCACGGCCGTGTTGGTGAGCACCACCCCGGCAAGATCGTCCGGATGCGCCAGGGCCCAGCCCAGGCTGATCACACCGCCCCAGTCGTGGCCCACGGTGACCACAGGGCCGGACAGGCCCAGGGCATCAGTCAGGTCGCCCAGATCGTTGATCCGGTCGGCCAGCCGGCGGAACGTTCCCGTCCGTTCCGAGAAGCCCATGTCCAGCTGGTCCACGGCCACCACGCGCCAGGGATGGGCGGGATTGGACCCTGCTGCCAGCAGGGTCCGCCACAGGTAGGACCAAGTGGGGTTGCCGTGGACGCAGAGTAGGGTGCCGGCAGGTTCCAGGCCCAGGCGTTGCAGCTGGGCGCTGTTGTCCAGCAGGTGCCAGCGGCGGACCGTTCCCGGCCCATCGGCTGCGGAGGTGGATGGCACATCAACTTCCCGCGGCCACTCCGGGTGGACCCCGGGCCAGCCGGCGGCTACCAAACGAGTTCCAGCATTGCGGTGTTCAGGCCGGAGCCCACACCCATGCACAGCACCCGGTCCCCGGCTTCCAGGGACTGCGCTTCGGCGGCCAGGGTCATGGGCAGGGACGCCGGACCCACATTGCCCCAGTGCGGGAAGGTGATGGGGACCTTGTCAGGATCCAGGTCGATGGCGTCGATGATGGCCTGCGTATAGGCGTTGCTCACCTGGTGGGTGACGTACCTGTCCATGGAGCCCCAGTCCCACTCGGGGTGCGCCTCGTGCCAGGCGTCCACCACAAGCTGCAGGCCGCCGTCGAGCAGGCCTTTGGTGTCAGTGGACATGCCGTCAATGCCGCCCACACACAATTCGTGATGTTCGGTGCCGGCACGCATCACGCCGCCCACAATCCGATGGGCACCGGGGTGCCGGTCCGCGGGGCCAAGCACTGCTGCCGCTGCACCGGAGCCCAGCGTCAGGGTGGCGAACTCCCGGTTGAAGTCCTCCCGGGTGGTTTCCGGCCGTTGCAGCCGGGCCAGTGTGGCCTCCTGCGTACCCTGGGCATCCTCGGCGTTGACGATCATTGCGTAGTCGATCTGGCCCGAGTCGATCATGTTGGCCGCCAGGGTCATGCCGTTGACGAATCCCAGGCAGGCGTTGGCCAGGTCAAAGTTCATGGCCGACGACGGCAGGCCCAGGCCGTGATGGATCTTCACCGCAACGGATGGCTCAAGGTTGCGCCGGGTCACCGACGTGTTGATCAACAGCCCCACCTGCGAGGCATTGATGCCGGCCTCAGCCAGGGCCTTGGCGCCGGCCTCAATGGCTGCATCATCGAAGGAGGTCCCGGCCGCCCACCAGCGCCGGTGCGTGATGCCTGCCACGCGTTCCAGCAGCCGCGGCGGGAACTTCAGCCGCTGCAGCGTGGACGCCAGCCTGCGGTCGAACTCCGTGGAGCTGACGATCATGGGAGCCTCGACACTGCTTACCGAAAGCAGCGCCGAGTTGTGATGCCGGAAGGTTGCGTTACCTGCCAATTCAAGCCTCTGTTCGTTTCCGTCCTGCGTTCCTGCGGGGACTTTACCCAAAAAGCGCAAGTCCAGAAGCTTAACTATGCTGGTGCGCGCCCGAATCTGCACATTAACCACGCTGTTGGGCCGCCAAGATGGAGCAAGATCACTAAGTTTGCTTCGCACCAGGGCAGCTGGGGCGACGGGGCGGATCGGCTGCCCGACGGCGGCCGCCAAGTGCCGCCGTCGGCCGTCTGTTGGTGCTGCAGGCAAATACCGGTCCGGCTCTGGACTCTCCGGCAAGGCGCACCCACACTGGCTGCATGGGGTGGAATTTTTACCGAGGTGCCTGTTCCATACCCTTTGAAAGGACCTGGTCATGCCGGACCTGTCAGCATTCTTTCCCCTGATCGCCATCATTCTTGGAGTACTTGTTGCGGTCGGATTCATCTGGGGGGCCACCCGGCTGATGTGGAAGGTGGCCGAACCCAACGAGGCCCTCATCATTTCCGGGCTGACCCGGGGAACGCCGGAAACCCGGGCCGGGATGGACTTCAAAATTGTCACCGGTAAGGGTGCGCTGGTGCTTCCGGGGCTTCAGACAGTGCGGGCCTTATCGCTGACGTTGAACGAGACCGAACTGAAAGTCTCCTGCGTCACCTCCCAGGGCATCCAGGTCATCGTGGAGGGCGTGGTCATTTACAAGATCGGGGATGCGCCGCCCTTCATCGCCAACGCGGCCCGGCGGTTCCTGGGCCAACAGCCCAAAATGCAGAGCCAGGTCTACAACGTTTTCGAGGGCCACCTGCGCTCCATCATCGGCAGCATGACGGTGGAGGAGATCATCCGCGAACGGGACAAACTCGGCTCGCAGGTCCGCAGCGCCAGCGGCGTGGAAATGGAAAAGCTGGGTCTTGTGGTTGATTCCCTGCAGATCAAGGACCTGCAGGACCCCACGGGCTACATCCAGAACATCGCCAAGCCACACATCGCGCAGGTGAAAATGGAAGCCCGCATTGCGGAGGCCACCCGGAACCGTGAAGCAGCCGAAAAGGAAGCGGAGGCCGCCGCGCTGATCGCGGATGCGCAGAGCATTTCAGCCATCAGGCAGTCTGTGGCGCAGGCTAACGCCGAGCGGGCCAGGGCCAACGCCGCCCAGGCCGGACCCTTGGCCGACGCCACGGCGCGGCAGCAGGTGGTGGTCCAGGAAACCGAGGTGGCCAAACTGGAGGCGGACCGGGAGGAACAGAAGCTCCAAACCACAGTCCGGAAACCCGCCGATGCCAAGGCCTACGCCAAACGCACCGACGCCGAAGGCCAAAAGGCCGCGGACATCAGCGCGGCCGAGGCCCTGGCGCGGCGCACCGAACTCGAAGCCCAGGCCAATGCCCGCCGAACGGAACTTCAGGCGCAGGCAAATGCCACCGCCGCAGCTGCCGCTGCAGGCGCCACCAAGGTCACCGGCGAGGCAGAAGCCGCAGCCACGCGGGCCAGGGGTGATGCCGCGGCCTCGGCGATCAAGGCCAAGGCACTGGCTGAAGCGGATGGCATCAAAGCGCGGGCCGAAGCGTTGGGAACCAACCAGGACGCGGTGATCTCCCAGCAGCTCGCGGAGAACATGCCCGCCATCATCGCGGCAGCGGCCGAGCCGTTTTCGCACGTGGGCCATATGACGGTCCTGAACGGCGGCGAAGGTGTGAACAAGATGCTGGGCGGCATTCTCGCGCAGGCCGGCGACTACCTGCCGGTCCTTGCGTCGGCGCTGAAAAAGGGCCAGGCGGGCCAGCAGCCGCCGGCAGCTCCCGGCGCCTGAGGAACAGCTGATGCACAGGGAAGCCGACCGGAGCCTGACCGGCCGGATCGGAAGGGTTTCCGGGCGGATCGGGCCGGGCACCATCGGCGAGGTGATGCTTTCCTACCGGGGTGGCACTGCTGCCTTCCACGCCCACCCGTTCGACGGGGTGAGCGGCTTCGCCGTGGGTGATGAGGTGCTGGTGATCTACTTCGACCCGCCGCAAACGGTGTACGTGGATGAACTCCCTGACGTGTTGCGGCATACCGGTTGAGGCCGGCGCTTCACCAGCCGCCGCGCGTTGGTGTGTGTCCGGTCCGCGCGTCGTCCGGCATGGCCATTTCGGCGCGCAGGCCCAGCAGGCGGATAGGTTGCCCCTCCTCGATCGCGGCTGACAGCTCCACCGCCCTGGCCAGGATTTCGTCCCGGTCGAAGGTTTCCGGGATCTTCTTCGCGTGTGTTGTGGTGCGGAACGGGGCGTAACGGACCTTTAATGTCAGCCCCACCACGGGCCTGCCTTCGGCCGCCACATCCGTCAGGACCCGCGCCACCAGCTCCCTGACGGCGTCCGCCACCTGGGCAGGAACGGTGAGGTCCTGCTGGAAGGTGGTTTCGCGGCTGTGCCCGCGGGCCACCCAGGGGGTGTCGTCCACCTCGCTGGCACCGTCTCCGCGTCCCAGGCTGGCATACCAGGGACCCATCTTCGGGCCGAATTCCGGCACCAGGGCCGCAGGATCGCAGGCGGCGAGCCCGGCCACGGTGCGGACGCCAAGTTTCGCCAGCCGGGCCGATACCTTGGACCCCACCCCCCACAGGTCCTTGGTGGGCCGGTTCCCCATAACGTCCAGCCAGTTCGAGGCCGTGAGGCGGAAGACGCCGGCCGGTTTGCCGAACCCGGTGGCCACCTTGGCCCGGACCAGCGTGTCTCCGATGCCAACGCTGCACTGCAGCTGCGTCCGGGCCAGCACAGCCGCCTGCAACTGACGGGCGTACGACTCCGGGTCCGCCGTGGTGATGCCGACAAAGGCCTCGTCCCAGCCCAGGACCTGGACGACGGCGGCCGGCTGCGCCCGCAGCGTGGCCATAACCGCCTCGGACGCCTCAAGGTACGCTTCCTGGTCAACAGGCAGGATCACGGCGTCGGGGACTTTTCGGGCCGCGATCCGAAGTGGCATCCCGGATCCCACTCCGAAGGCCCTGGCCTCGTAGGAAGCCGTGGACACCACGGCCCGCTCCGTAGGGTCGCCCCGGCCGCCGACAATGACCGGCCGGCCCGCAAGCTCCGGCCGCCGCAGGACTTCGACGGCAGCTATGAACTGGTCCAGATCGACGTGCAGCACCCACGGAATTCCGCTCACGCCATCAGTCTGCACCATTTCACCGAGGCGCGCGTTCCCGGCTGCTGCCTGCCCAGTCTTGAACCAGCCTGCTGGCACGTCAGTCGAGCTTGACGCCCCGGAGCAGCACCAGCGTTCCGCCCACCACAACAGCGGAGACGAGGAACACCCCCGCGGCGCCAAGTCCTGCAGCGACGGTGCCGATCGCGGCGGGCAGCACCACCTGTCCCACCCGGTTGCCGGCAAGCCGCAAGGCCAGCGCCCGGCCCCGCTGTCCCGCCGGGGCACGGGATGACAGCCAGGACATGGTGAGCGGCTGGCCGATCCCCAGCCCCAGTCCCAGCGCACCCATCACAACAAACAGCAGCCAGGCCGGCATGGGGATCGCCGCAACAGCCAGCGCCACCGTGGACAGGACAAGGCTGACAACCAGCAGCGGCATGCGCCCCATGGCCCTGGCAGCCCGGCCCAACAGGATGCGGGAAAGCATTGAGAAAACGGCCCGGACGGTCAGCATGGCACCCACGGTGGCCGCCGTCAGCCCCCGTTCGGTTCCCAGTGCGGGAAGATAGACCATCGTCAGGTCCACCACAGCCAGGACGGTGGCACTGGTGGCCAGGGCCCGGGCAACGCCAGGGGTCTTGAGCAGTGCCAGGGAACCACCGCCACTCCCCGGCGCGGCGGTCCCCTTTATGCCGCTGCTGACGCTTCCTGACACCGCAAACGTTGTCAGGAAGAGCACCAGGGCCATGCACACGGCCAGCAGGAAAATGGCCTGCGTGTCCGGGCGGATAACGGCCCCGCCCACCAGTGCAATCGCAAGCGGCCCCAGGGCCTGGCCCAGCGATGCGGCGAAGGTCAGGTATCCGAACGCCGAGTCCAGCCTGGCTGCGACGGCGTTGTTGGCCACCACAGCCTGCTGTCCCACCACACACGCCAGTTGGCCCGCGCCCAGCACGGCAGTGCCGATCACCAGGGTGACAATGGACGAGCCAGCCACCAGAAGGAAGGCGGAACTGGCCAGCACAACGGCGGATCCGATGGCCATCAGCCGGCGCTCGCCCAGGCGGTCCACCAGTGCGCCCGTTGGCACGGCAAGCAGGAGCGGGAAGACGGCGTAGCTGGCGGCCAGGAGTCCGAGGGCGTAGCCGGGCACGTCCAGTTCGAGGGCACGGTAGGTCGCGGCCGGCCGGACCAGGAAGGTGACGGCCTGGATCAGCGCGGAGTGCACCAGCAGGGCCGTGGCCGAGCGGCGGCCGAGTTCACCGATCACGGGGTGACCGGGCCGTTGCGCGTGATGGCCCGCAGGGACGCGTCCCGGGCGGCGATCACATGCTCGAACGCGATGGCAGCGGCCTCGTCCGGATTCCCGGCCGCCACGGCCGCCACCAGGATCCGATGCTGGGCCAGGGCAGCATCGCGCCGGTCCTGGGTGCTGTTGGTGAAGTGCCGGTACCGCTCCATCTGGCTGGAAACCTGGCTATGGACGCGATGGGCCCACGAGTTTCCGGCAATGCCGGCGATTTGGGCGTGCAGGGCCATCCCCTGCTGCATTGCGTCATCGGCAAACTCCACCAGGGCAGCGTTACGCGCCAGGATCCGCTCCAAGGCTTCGATGTCTGCAGCCGTCGCTTTGAGGCAGGCGTTGCGCGCCATCAGGGATTCCAGGGCCGCGCGCACCTCGTACAGCTCCGAAATCACCACTTCGTCCAGGTCCGGCACCAGCACGCCGCCCGTTGGTTGCTGCTCCAGGAGGCTTTCGGAAATGAGCCGCCGGATCGCCTCCCGCAGGGGCGTCCGGCTGATCTGGAGTTCGGCGGCCATCGCCGGTTCGTAGATCCGCTCCCCCGGCTTCAGCTCGAGCGTCAGGATCCGGCGCTTCAGCTCTGCGTAAACGACGTGGGCACCGGTGTTCCGGGTAATTTGTTCTGGCATTGCGTCACCTCCGCATACAAGTCTACTTGTATACAAGAGCGAGCAGGAAGACCCGGCGCTAGGCTCGGGTGATGGAAGTCGAGCACAGCCTTGCCGGCGGTAATGCCAGCGGCGCCGTGGTGCGCGTGGGAGTATCCGTCCTCACACGCCGCCGGCCGCAGCTGCCAGCGTCGCATCGATGACTGCCGGCGACAAAACATGCTGGGCCACCATCTGGCTGGCGCCCAGGATGGCGGCACTCGCGCCGGCCAGGGCCACACCGATGTGCAGCCGTGACGTGGCAAGGGGCAGCGACCGCTGGTAGACGACCTCCCGGATGCCCGCCACCAGGTGGTCGCCGGCTTCGCCCAGGCTGCCGCCGATCACAATGACGGACGGATTGAGCAGGTTCACAACCGTGGCCAGCACGTCACCCACGTCCCGTCCGGCCTGGCGGAGAGCCTGGACTGCACGGACCTCCCCCTCAGCGGCGAGCCGGAGCACATCCGCCCCCGTTGCAACGTCCAGTCCCTGACCGCGCAATTCCGCGGCCAGCGCGGGGCCCGAAGCGAGCGCTTCGAGGCAGCCATGGTTGCCGCAACGGCACAGCACCCCGCTTCCCCGCGGCACCCGGACATGGCCAAGGTCTCCGGCGGTGCCATCCGCCCCGCGCTGGAGCGCACCGCTGCTGATGATGCCCGCGCCAATCCCGGTAGCCACCTTCACAAAAAAGAAGTTGTTATGCCCGGCCCAGTGGGCCGCACGTTCCCCCAGCGCCATGATGTTGACGTCGTTATCCACCAGGACCGGGACGGGCAGTGACTTCCGGATGTACTGGACCACGTCAAAACCGTCCCATCCGGGCATGATGGGCGGCTTAACGGGAGTACCGGTGCTGTGCTCCACGGGTCCCGGCAGGCCCATGCCGACTCCGGCCAGTTCCTGCAGGCTGCGGCCGGCACCTGCCAGCACCTCCCTGCCCAACGTGACAACGCGGTCCAGCACCACTTTGGGGCCGTCGGCAATATCCAGGACGGCGCGGCGCTGGCCCAGGACCTTTCCGCCCAGGTCGGTCACGGCAACGATCACGTGCGTCGCGCCGACGTCGACCGCCAGCACCACCCGCGCGGCCGGATTGAAGGCAAAGCGCGACGGCGGCCTGCCGCCGCTGGAGACCGCCTCCCCGGCCGGTCCCACCAGTCCGGACAGCATAAGCGCATCAACCCGTGCAGCGACCGTGGACCGGGCAAGTCCTGTGCTGAGGGCAAGTTCGGCCCGGGTCCTGGCCTTCCCGTCGCGCAGCAGCTGGAACAGGTCCCCCACACGGCTGTGGCTGCCCGCGGCTTCAGCGGGCGGGGGCAGCAGGTCTCCGGATGTGGGCATACGACATGGATAGCACGCCCACTTATATATGTCACGCCAGCAACTTTTGCTTGACCTTCGGCAGAAGTGGCCTTAGGTTTGCAGGAGACCCGAAATGTACTGCACAACACATCCCCCATGCCAAGGAAGCCAGGAAAACATGCCGTATTCAATCCAGCTCTACACCCTGCGTGATGCCATGTCCGCGGACCTGCCCGGAACCATCCGCAAGGTAGCGGAAATCGGCTTTACCCAGGTGGAGCCGTACAACTTTGTGGCCACAGCCCAGGAGCTCGGTGCGGCGTTGAAGGAAAACGGCCTGGCGGCCCCGTCCGGCCACGCTCCGCTGCTCAGCCAGGACCAGGACCAGATTTTCGCGGCAGCCAGGGAACTTGGCATCACCACGGTGATTGATCCGTTCATCGGCGCAGAGCACTGGCAGGAAGCCGCCGACATCGAGGCGACGGCAGCGAAGTTGAACGACGCCGCCAAAAAGGGTGCGGACTACGGCATCCGGGTGGGCTACCACAACCACCAGTGGGAGCTGGAGTCCACCATCGGGGACCAGACGGCGCTGGAATACTTTGCCGGCCTGCTGGATCCGGAGGTTGTCCTGGAAGTGGACACGTACTGGGTTGGGGTGGGCGGCCAGGATCCGGTGGCGGTGCTTGAAAGGCTTGGCGACCGGGTGAAGCTGATCCACATCAAGGACGGTCCGCTCACCACCGACACCAAAGCCCAGCAGCCGGCCGGCCAGGGCCTGGTCCCGGTCCTTGACGTCATTGCCGCCGTGAAGTCCCTGGAGGTAGGCGTGGTGGAATTCGACGACTATGACGGCGACATTTTTGCGGGCATCGCCGCTTCCCTGGCCTTCCTCACCGCCAACACCCCCGCAGGAGCCAGCGCATGAGCACCCCTTCAGCAACAACCCGCCGCGGACCCGTGGGCGTCGCCGTCATCGGCGCCGGCAACATCTCCAAGGCCTACCTGGACAACCTCACTACCTTCCCCGACCTGAAAGTCCTGGTCATCGCAGACCTCTTCGTTGAGGCAGCCGAGGCCCGCGCCAAGGAATACGGCGTCCCCGAATGGGGCGGCCCGGACGCCGCCCTGAACCATCCCGACGTCGAAATCATCGTTAACCTGACCATCCCCGCCGCCCACGTGGAGGTTGCCACCGCGGCGGTCAAAGCCGGAAAACATGTCTGGACCGAAAAGCCGTTCAGCCTGGATCGGGAATCGGGCCTGGGTCTGCTGAAGGTTGCGGACGCCGCCGGCATCCGGCTCGGTTGTGCTCCGGACACGTTCCTGGGCGCAGGCCTGCAGACCGCCCTGCGGCTGATCCAGCGCGGGGATATCGGCACGCCGCTGACCGCAATGACCACGTTCCAGACTCCTGGCCCGGAATCGTGGCACCCCAACCCGGCCTTCCTTTTCCAGTACGGCGCCGGTCCCCTGTTCGACATGGGGCCGTACTACCTCACCACACTGGTCCAGGCCTTCGGGTCCATCAACAAGGTGGCCGCCGTCGGCTCGAAGGCCAAGGAGGTGCGCGTGATCGGTTCCGGTCCCAAGGCAGGCGAGGAATTCACCGTCGAGGTCCCCACCCACGTCTCCGCGATGGCGCTCTTCGACTCCGGCGCATCCTCGCACAGCGTCTTCTCCTTCGAATCCCCCCGCGTCCGGATGGGCTTTGTGGAAATCACCGGCACCGAAGCAACCATTTCCCTCCCGGACCCCAATAATTTCGACGGCGACATCCGGCTCTGGCGCGCGGGAGACGACGAGTGGACCGTTATCCCCGCGACCGGTCCGGCCAACGGCCGCGGCATGGGGGTCCTGGACATGGCCAGGTCCCTCCGCGCCGGGGTCCAGCACCGCGCCACCGGCGAACTGGCCTACCACGTGCTGGACAGCATGGTCTCCATCGCGGAATCCGTGGAAACCGGCACGTTCGTGGACGTAGCCAGCACGGCCGGCACCGCACCCGCCCTCCCCGAGGACTGGGCGCCGGAAACCGCAACCCTCTAACCGAAGCGAAGCAGGCACACCTTTATGCGCACTCCCGAAACCCCTACCGCACAGCCACCCGCAGCAGCGGACCGGCCATTGGGCGTGGCCATGATCGGCTACGCCTTTATGGGCAAGGCCCATTCGAACGCGTGGCGGAATGTGGCCAGCTTCTTCGACGTACCCGCCATCGAGCAGAAGGTGCTGGTGGGCCGGGACGCTGGTGCGGTGGCCGAGGCCGCAGCCCGGTACGGGTGGGCGGAGTCAGCCACCGACTGGCGTGAGGTCATCGCGCGGGACGATATCGACATCGTGGACATCTGCGCGCCCGGGTGGATGCATGCCGAAATCGCCATCGCGGCGCTCGCAGCCAACAAGCATGTCCTGCTGGAGAAGCCCCTGGCCAACACCCTCGCCGAGGCGGAAACCATGACCACCGCCGCGGCGGCCGCCCGGGCACGGAACGTGCAGTCGATGGTGGGGTTCAACTACCGCCGGGTGCCTGCCCTGGCACTGGCCCGGGAGCTCATTGCGGAAGGAAGGGTAGGGAGCGTGCGGCAGGTCCGGGCAGCCTACCTGCAGGACTGGCTGGCTGATGTCCAGGCGCCCATGACCTGGCGGCTGCGCAAGGAAACCGCCGGATCAGGGGCACTGGGGGACATCGCCTCGCACGCCATCGACCAGGTGCTGTTCCTGCTGGGCGATTCGGTCACCGGGGTTTCGGGCCGCCTCCACACGTTCGTGGACCAGAGGCCCGGCCCGGACGGACTGGAACCCGTCACTGTCGACGACGCCGCATGGGCCACCCTCACCCTCGCCTCCGGCGCCATCGCGTCGGTGGAGGTCTCCCGGGTTGCCACCGGAAGGAAGAACGCCCTGACGGTGGAAATCTATGGAGACAAGGGCGCCCTCCGCTTTGACCTTGAGAACCTGAACGAACTCGAATTCCTCGATGCCACAGCCCCTGCCCGGGAGCAGGGTTTCCGCCGGATCCTGGTCAACGAACCGGAACACCCCTACCTGGCCGCGTGGTGGCCGCAGGGCCACATCATCGGCTGGGAGCACACCTTCACCCACCAGATCCGCGATTTCCTGCTGGCGGTCCAGGGCGGGCACGCCCCGTCCCCGTCGTTCCAGGACGGGCTGAACGTCCAGTACATCCTTGACGCCGTGGTGGAATCCGCCGCGGCAAACAGCACCAGCATCCACGTCGACGGCCGCAGCACCAGCGTCGCCGATACCGTCCCCGAAGGAGCCTGACCATGCCCCGCCCCTACACCCTGTTCACCGGCCAGTGGGCCGACCTGCCCTTCGAGGAAGTGGCCCGCCTGGCATCAGGCTGGGGCTACGACGGCCTGGAAATCGCCGTCTCCGGAGACCACCTGGACGCCTGGCGCTGGGACGAACCAGGCTACGTCGAGTCAAAACTTGCCATCCTGGCGAAGTACAACCTGAAGGTCTGGGCCATCTCCAACCACCTCAAGGGCCAGGCCGTGTGCGATGATCCCATCGATTTCCGCCACGAGGCGATCGTGGGGTCCAAGGTCTGGGGCGACGGCGACCCCGAAGGCGTCCGCCAGCGCGCCGCCGAGGAAATGAAACACACCGCCCGGCTCGCCAAGGCACTGGGTGTGGACACCGTCGTCGGCTTCACCGGCTCCTCCATCTGGCAGTACGTCGCGATGTTCCCGCCTGTCCCGGAAAAGGTGATCGACGCCGGCTACCAGGACTTCGCCGACCGGTGGAACCCCATCCTGGACGTGTTTGATGAGTGCGGTGTCCGCTTCGCCCACGAAGTCCACCCGTCCGAGATCGCCTATGACTACTGGACCACCGTGCGCACCCTTGAGGCGATCGGCCACCGTGAAGCCTTCGGCTTGAACTGGGACCCGTCCCACTTCATGTGGCAGGGCATCGACCCCGTCTCCTTCATCTGGGACTTCAAGGACCGGATCTACCACGTGGACTGCAAGGACACCAAGCTCCGCCCCACCGGCCGGAACACGGTCATGGGCTCCCACCTCCCCTGGGGCGACCCCCGCCGAGGCTGGGACTTCGTCTCCGCCGGGCGCGGCGACGTGCCCTGGGAATCATCGTTCCGGGCCCTGACCGCCATCGGCTACACCGGCCCCATCAGCGTTGAATGGGAAGACGCCGGCATGGACCGCCTCCACGGCGCACCCGAAGCCCTCGCCGCGCTCAAGAAGTTCGACTTCCCCGCCTCCCAGACCTCCTTCGACGCCGCGTTCAGCAGCGGCGACTAGAACGGACTAGCCCGGAACTGCCTGGACATACGGAAAGCCCACGCTCAGCGAGAGTGGGCTTTCCGTATGTCCCACCAGCGATGCTCTGCTGGTCCTGCCGCTGTTGCTCGTCGCCAGTGTTGAGGCGCCCGCCCGGATCCCGGAGCAGTCCGAAGGATCTTCCCCGTCGCCCGGGCTGTTTCTGCCACCGGCAGCGTCAGTCCTGGGGGAATGGGGGTGGCCCAAGAATTTCGATGCCGCCGTTAAGGCGCCCGGATTCGCGGATGCGGTCAAAGTCAACCACGCCAGACCCGCTCGCGGAGTCGAGAGGTTCGCTGGCACCGTCGTAGAACGCCTGGGCGCTGCCAGGGGTGTGGAGGCACAAAACACGGGTCCCGTCCTGGAGGACTTTGAAGGCATGCGGGACGCCGCGGGGCGCGATTGTCACCCCACCGGCGGCAACCCGGTGTTCTGCCCCGTCCACGTTCATCAGAATCTCGCCGGCCAGGATGTACATGGTCTCGTCTGACTCCGGGTGCGTGTGCAGGGGCGTGGTCTTGCCTGCCGTCATTTCGTCTTCAAACAGGAGGAACGCTCCCGCTGTTTCTTCCGCCGTCGCCTTCCATGTGTGCACCCCGCCACCGAAGAACCATCGCCGGGGCCCTTCTCCCGGCTGCCGGATGATCGCTGGTGCAGCTTTTGTCGTCTCCATGGTGGTCGCCTCGATACGTGGTTGGAAGACTTATGGGACTGATGTCCCATAACAAGACTCGTGTACCATAAAAGCTATGTCAAGACCTTATGCCGAGGCCGGCAGGACGGGCCAGAAGCGCCGTACCAGGGAAGCCCTGGTCGCGGCCGCACGCGAACTGGTTGCGGCCGGCACATCGCCGACCGTCGACGATGCCGCGTCCGCTGCCGGGATCTCAAGGAGCACCGCCTATCGGTATTTCACCGGCCAGCGGGAGTTGCTTGCGGCAGCTCATCCGGAAACCGGACGGACAACGCTGTTGCCTGCGTCTCCACCCGAGTCCGTCGCAGAACGGCTGGACGCGGTGATAGCTGAGTTCACCAGGCTGATTGTTGAAACTGAATCCCAGCAACGCACCATGCTTCGGCTTTCGCTTGAGCCGGCGGATGCTGCACCACGTGACCTGCCGCTGAGGAAGGGCCGGGCGATTGCCTGGATCACCGAGGCGCTTGCACCGCTCCAAGGGACAATGCCGGACCAGGACATCCATCGACTGGTCATGGCAATTCGAAGCGCCACCGGCATCGAGTCACTGGTCTGGCTTACTGACGTCGCGGGTTTGAGCCGGGAACAGGCCATCGCCTCGATGCGGTGGACCGCCGCGGCGCTGTTGTCCCAGGCCGTGGCACACGGGCTTCCATCACCGGCCTGAACCGGCACTGCCGCCTCCGTTGCATCCGTACCGACGGAAATTTATCCCGTGACGGTTGGCCACACCAAACGTGCGGAGACTGACCATCCCTACTGCAACTGCCCCACCCAGGCCGTGGCGATGGCGGTGAACGCTGGAAGCGCAGCCAGGAGCGCCGGCTCATCGGAAAAAGTTACCACAAACCGGTTCCGGTCCGCGCGCCGGAGCAATCCTGATGGATCTTCGATCATGATCTCCGGATGCCCCGGTTTGGGCTTCGCGCCGGTATGGAAAATGACCTGGACAACGGCGGCCCGGCGGAGGTTCATCGTCGCAAAATCATCCTTGAGGGCGAAGTTCGGGGCCTTCCACTTCACGGATTCCTGAACTTCCGGCGACAGCGAGGCGAGGACCCGCCGCAGCTGCTGAGCCCCGGCCTTCATCGGATGGTCCAAGGCCTCGAACCACGCATCCACATCGGTTAAGGTCATGCTTTATCATCCCCCGAATCAAGCAGCCGCAGCCGGCGACACCTGCAGGTTTGTTCACCACATGGTCCTCCCTGCCGGCGGGAAAGGCCTTGCCGTAAGGTGGCGGACAACCCACTGCACAGCGGCACGGACCGCCGCGTACCCACCCAGCATCAGCCGTTAGGGAATCTTCTTATGCAACGCATCACTTGGGGCATTATTGGCCCGGGAAACATTGCAGCGCGGTTCGCGGAGCAACTGGCAGCCAGCGCCACGGGGACCCTGTCCGCCGTCGCAAGCCGTAGCCTTGAGCGCGCCCGGTCGTTTGCCGACCGGTTCAGCACCGGCCAGGCGCCGGTTCGGACGTTCGGCTCCTACACCGAACTTTTCGCGGACCCGGGCATTGACGCTGTCTACATCGCAGTCCCCCACACCGAGCACGTAAGGCTCGTTGTCGAGGCCGCTGAGGCGGGCAAGCACATCGTTTGCGAGAAGCCCCTGTCCGTCGACAAAGCCGGAGCCCTCACTGCCATCGACGCCGCACAACGCGGCGGCGTTTACCTGGCGGAGGCGTACATGTACCGGTTCCACCCGCAGACCGAGCGGCTGGTCGATCTTGTCCGCACTGGCGCAATCGGCCAGGTCCAGCACATCGAGGCTTCCTTCGCCTTTGCCGCCGACGCCCCGCCCGAACACCGGCTCATGAACCCCGATCTCGCCGGCGGCGGCATTCTGGACGTTGGCGGCTACACCGTCTCCATGGCCCGGCTCATCGCCGGCGCCGCCAACGGCGAGCCCTTCGCCGAGCCCACCCACATCACGGCAGCGGGAACCATCGGGCCCACCGGCGTCGACGAATGGGCCACCGCGTCGCTCACCTTCGCCTCCGGCATCACCGCTCACCTGACCGCCGGCATCCGAGTCCAGGACGACAACCGCGTGGTGGTCTCTGGTTCAGCCGGCCGGATCGTCCTGGCCCAGCCGTGGCTCCCCAATCCGGACGCCGACACCATCATCGAGGTGCACCGGACAGACTCCGCAACAAACCACATCGCCATTCCCGCTGCCAAGCAGTACGCCCTGCAGGCCGACGCCGTCGCTGCCTTCCACGGCACCGGCCAGGCACCCCAGATGAACTGGGCGGACTCCCTCGGAACAGTCGAGGCCATGGACTGCTGGCGCGCTGCGATTGGTCTCCGCTACCCTTTCGAGCAAGCAACGACGGCGGCCGCAGCAAACCAGGCCTGACAGGCCGTGCGGGCTCCGCCTGCTTTTCCACTTAGGCGATGCAGGCCTGCGTGGATTCTGCCGCCGCACGGTGATTTACTTCGACAATGGCTGAGATGGTGGAACAGCACCCCAACGAACCGCACGAGCAGACCTTTGCCGCCCGGCTGAACTGGCTCAGGGCAGGTGTCCTGGGCGCCAATGACGGCATCGTGTCCGTTGCGGCAACGGTGGTGGGCGTGGCCGGGGTGACCAACGAGGCAACCCCCATCCTTGTGGCCGGCGCGGCTGCCGTGGTGGGCGGCGCCGTTTCCATGGCACTCGGAGAGTACGTCTCCGTCAGCAGCCAGAGCGACAGCCAACGCTCACTTATTGAAAAAGAACGCAAGGAACTCCGCGACGACCCGCAAGGGGAACTGGCTGAGCTCGCCGCGATGTACAGGGCCAAAGGCCTGTCCGATGCCACCGCGCAGACCGTGGCGCGGGAACTGACCGACCATGACGCTTTGCGTGCCCACCTGGAGGTGGAGCTTCGGATTGAGGAAGGTGAGGTTGCCAGTGCCTGGAACGCGGCCCTCGCCTCTGCAGTCGCCTTTACGGCCGGGGCCATTCTTCCATTGTTGGCGATCCTCCTTACCCCGGCAGGGGTGCGCGTACCCCTGACGTTCTTCGCCGTCGTTGTCGCCCTGGCGATCACCGGATCCGTCAGCGCCCGGATCGGTGGCAGCTCAAAACGCCGCGCAACCCTGCGGCTCGTGGTGGGAGGCGCCGTCGCCATGGCCTTCACGTACTGCGTCGGGCTGTTGCTGGGCACCACCGGAATCGCCTGACTGATCCCGCGCACCATGCCGGGACCGCAGAGTGGACTACGCGCGGACTACTCCTGACCGGCACCCATCTCCTGCATTCGTGCCCGCAGGCGCCGCCGTTGGTACACCAACCAAACCGTAGTGACGATGGGCAAAACCGGAACCACCGGCCTGTCCATCAACACCAGGACGACGAAACCTGCCCAAAGAACAGCGGTGACGACGGCGGCCGAGATCAGTGATTTGGGAAGTTGGCAGCGTCCAAAGCGATTCCCAGCAGCGCGGACCTCCTGTCCCCGTAATCAGGGAACCCGGAGACGCGCCTTCAGGCTTTCTGAAAATTCCGCAACTCCGGCCACAATGTCGACTGTCCCGTTGGACAGCACCCACTGGATCTGCAGGCCGTCGCTGACAGCTATGCATTCGCGGGCAACCAATTCCAGGTCAACATCCGGCCGGATTTCCCCTTTGTCCACGGCCGCCTGCCAGCGGGCAACCAGCGACTCCACCACGCCGTTGTATTGCCCGGCAAGGCGCGCGTGTGCGGGGCTGCTCGCGTCCGCCGCCTCAGAGATGGACAGCACAAAAAGCTCGATCAGGCCCGGCTGGTCGGTGAAACGCCGCGTTGCCTCCACCATCTGGTCCAGCACGGCCAGTCCTGATTCCGAGCCCGGTTGCGCCTCCCACCAGGACGCCGTTTCGATGAGGCGCCGCTCAGCGACGGCCTGGAGCAGCACCTTCTTACTGGGAAAGTGGTGCGCCAGGCCGCCCTCGCTGATGCCCACGGCCTCGGCGACCGCTGACATCGGCGTGGCGTGATAGCCGCCCGCACCGAACAGCCGCGTTGCGGTGTCGATGATCTTCTCGCGGCGCCGGAGTCCGGTTGGATAGCTGCCGCCACTGGCCTTCAGTCCCATGCTCTTTACGCTAACCCACGGGCCAAAGAGAAAAAACAGTGGTTCCACTTTTTTATGCCATACTGTCGGTACAACACCCGCTCATCACTCCCACAGGCCTTGTGTGCGAAGCATCCGGGCGGGCAGCACGCAGACAAAGGAGTTCCTGTGACTAACCTGATGGGGGCGGAAGTGCCCTTCGCCGCGGTGCTGGAAGGCGCGGGGTGGATCCGCCCCAACGAACCCGCCGACCCCGGCCCGGGCGCCCGCCCCGCCTACGTCCTCCGGCTCGATGTTGAGCTGCCCGACGACGTGGAAACGGCAACCCTCGCCGCAACGGCCCACGGCATCATCGAGGTTTTCCTGAACGGTCACAGGATTGGGGACGAAGAGCTGGTCCCTGGGTTCACGGCCTACCGCAAGCGGCTGCAGGTTTTTGAGTGGGACGTTGCCGGCTACCTTCACGGCGGAACCAACAGCATAGAGGTGCTCCTGAGCGACGGCTGGTTCCGTGGCCGGCACGGCTTTGAACGCCGCGCCAACGGATTTGGCGCCGAAACGGCCCTCCTGCTCGGACTGCAAGGAATGTCCCGGACAGGAACGCCGATCCGAGTCGTCTCAGACGCCGCTTGGCGTTCGGCCCCGAGCCACATTGTTCGTGCCGACCTCATGGACGGCCAAAGCGTTGACTTCCGCCGGCTCGACGACGGGGGCTGCTTCGCCGGACCCTGGTCACCGGCGCTTCCGGCAACCGGCGGCCTCTACGACGACCGGTCGCGGTTAATTCCGGCGGCTGCGCAACCGGTACGCCGGATCGAGACGCTTGCCGCTGTGGCGGTTACCTCGCCGAAGCCGGGTACCGCCGTCGTCGACTTCGGCCAGAACCTCAACGGCTGGGTGCGGCTGTCCGCCCTTGGCCCCAAGGACACCCGCCTGGTTCTGACGCATGGGGAAGCCCTCGACGGCGAGGGCATGGTCAGCACCGAAAACCTCCGGGCCTTCAATTTCGCCACCGGCGACCTCCTGCCGGCAGGCCAGGTTGACGAGGTCATTTCCGCCGGCCGGCCCGGTGACGTCTTCGAGCCGCGGCACACCACCCACGGATTCCGCTACGTCCAGGTCGAAGGCCTGCCGGGCCACCTCTCCCCCGGTGACATCTGCGCCGTTGTTGTCCATTCTGATCTGGCTCCCGCTGGCTCCTTCTCCTGCAGCGACAGGTCCCTTAACGCACTGCACACGGCCGGGGTGTGGAGCTTCAGGGGAAACGCCTGCGAAATACCCACTGACTGCCCACAACGGGAACGCTCCGGTTTCAGCGGCGACTGGCAGGTATTCGTCAGCACTGCAGCCCTCCTCTACGACGTCCGGGCCTTCTCGGACAAATGGCTCGCAGACCTCGCCGCCGATCAGTGGGCGGACGGACGGGTTCCCACCATCACACCCAACCCGGCCGGCGACCAGCCTTCCGGCGTGGTCTTTGAGGATCTGTCAGCCGGGTCAGCCGGCTGGGGTGACGCCGCAGTCCTGGTCCCTTGGGAACTCTGGCGGGCCTACGGCGACAAGGGCATCCTGCGCCGCCAATTGCCATCGATGCAGGCCTGGGTGGACTACGCGTCCCGCGCCGCAGCGGCCTCCCGGCATCCCGCCCGGGCTGAGCTCCGGCCTACCCCTGAGTCCTGGGAGGCCTTCCTCTGGGACACCGGATTCCACTTCGGCGAATGGTTGGAACCTGGCGTCCGCCCCGCGCCGGACCCCAGCGCGGACCACAGCATCGTCGCCACGGCCTTTCTGCACCGCTCTGCCTTCCTCCTTGCCGCCTCGGCAAAAGTACTGGGCGAACCGGAGATCGAAGCCAAATACGCGGCCATTGCAGCAGGGGCCCTGACGGCCTGGCGGCGCGAGTTCCTCACGGACATCGGCCTGCTCTCGCTGGAATCACAGGCAAACTATGCCCGGGGCCTGGCATTCGGGCTTTTTCCCGTTCCTCTCCGTGACAACGCTGCGGCGCGCCTCGGTGAGCTGGTCTCGCAGAACAACGGCCGCTTGGGCACCGGGTTCCTCAGCACCGGGCAACTGCTGCCCGCCCTTGCCGACCATGGCAGGGCGGAGCAGGCATACTCCCTCCTGCAGTCCACGGGATTCCCCTCCTGGCTGGGCATGCTGGAAAATGGCGCAACCACTGTGTGGGAGTGGTGGAACGGCGTCAGCGACGGCGACGTCCGTGGCTCCCTTAACCACTACAGCAAGGCCGCCGTCCTGTCCTTCCTCTACACCCATGTGGCCGGAATCCGGCTTGGGGAGCAGCCCACCGAGGCCGAGGCAGCGTACCGCCACGTCACCATCGCGCCGGTACCAGGCGGCGGGCTCGGCTGGGCCCGGGCCTCCCTGGCCACAACGCGTGGCCCGTTGTCATCTGCCTGGCGCATCGTTGACAGCACCTTCATCCTCGACATCGAGATACCTCCCGGCACCCGTGCGCGCATTGAACTGCCGGACGGCGCCGTCCTGGACATCGGAGCCGGCCAGCGCACCTTCAGCGTTCCGCTGCACCAGTCCGTCCCGGCGTAGGCGCGCGCAGGAACGGGTGTACCGGCCGGCACTGCACCGAGGCCGCGTATCCAGGCGCCGGCGCAGTAGTCACAATTGAATATGCGTCCCGCTGCGTTGCTTTGATCCGCAGATGAGGTACTACTGTGGCCTTGTGACCAGAATACGCATCGCTGAAGCAGCACGGTTCCTGGGTGTCAGCGACGACACCGTGCGGCGTTGGACGGACAACGGAACCCTTTCGCCCCACAAGGACGATTCCGGCCGCCTGGCCGTGGACGGACTCGAACTCGCCCAGCTGGCCCGGGAGCAGGCCCAGCTTCCGGATGACCCCACCAACATCGGCCGTTCCGCCCGCAACCGGTTCGTTGGGTTGGTCACCGGAATCACGGCCGACAAGGTCATGGCGCAGGTGGAACTGCAGTGCGGGCCCTTCCGGGTTGTATCCCTGATGAGCAGCGAAGCCGTCCGTGAACTCGGGCTGGAACTTGGTTCAGTGGCAACGGCCGTGGTCAAGGCCACCACAGTCATCGTCGAAACACCCCAAGGAAAGAGCATCATATGAGGATCACCCGCGGGACCATCCCGGCCCTCCTGGCTGCCGGGACCCTCGCCGCCGGCCTGGCGGCGTGCGGTGGCGGCAACGCCCCACCGTCAACCACCAGCACTCCCGGCACCACCGAAACGGCCAAGCTTTCGGGCACCGTCACCGTGTTCGCAGCAGCGTCTCTGAAGGCAACCTTCACCAAAATCGCCGCCGGATTCGAAGCAGCGAACCCCGGCACCAAAGTCACACTGAACTTCGCGGGCTCCTCGGACCTGGTCACCCAGATCACCCAGGGCGCCCCGGCTGACGTCTTCGCTTCGGCGGACACCAAAAACATGTCCAAGTTATCCGACGCGAAGCTCATCGACGGCGCAGCGGCCAACTTCGCCACCAACGTCCTCGAAATTGCCGTCCCGCCATCAAACCCAGCCAACATCACCTCCTTCGCAGACCTGGCCAAGCCAGACATCAAGGTTGTTGTCTGCGCCCCGCAGGTCCCCTGTGGCTCCGCCACCGAAACCATCGAAAAGGCGACCGGCACCAGCCTGGCCCCGGTCAGCGAGGAATCCTCCGTCACCGATGTCCTCGGGAAGGTCACTTCCCAGGAAGCCGACGCCGGACTGGTCTACGTCACGGACGTCAAAACCGCGGGCGACAAGGTCAAGGGCATCCCGTTCACAGAATCGGACAAGGCCGTCAACACCTACCCGATCGCCACCGTCGGGGAGAGCAAAAACAAGCAACTGGCCCAGGCGTTCATCGACGCAGTGATCGGCGCTGAAGGCAAAAAGGTCCTCACCGACGCCGGTTTCGGAACGCCGTAACCCAGCGGATGCCATCACGCAGCCGGAACGGCTACACAGGGGTCCCGCCGTGGATTTACGCCATCGCGGCAGCAGGGGCGCTCTTTGTCCTGCTGCCGCTGGCAGCCATGGTGGCAAAGGTCAACTGGAACCAGTTCATCCCACTCATTACGTCCGAGTCCTCGCTCACGGCCTTGGGCCTGAGCCTGCGCACCTCGGCAACCAGCACCGCGCTGTGCGTTGTCCTCGGCGTTCCACTCGCGCTTGTGCTGGCCCGCGGAAGCTTCCCCGGGCAACGCCTGCTGCGCGCTTTTGTGCTGCTGCCGCTGGTGCTGCCACCTGTGGTGGGCGGCATCGCCCTGCTCTACACCTTCGGCCGCCAAGGGCTCCTGGGGAAATCCCTCGAAGTGGCCGGCATCCAGATTGCCTTCTCCACCACGGCCGTTGTCCTGGCCCAGACCTTTGTGGCCCTCCCCTTCCTGGTG
Organism: Pseudarthrobacter sp. MEB009; assembly: GCF_030208875.1. Taxonomy (NCBI): domain Bacteria; kingdom Bacillati; phylum Actinomycetota; class Actinomycetes; order Micrococcales; family Micrococcaceae; genus Pseudarthrobacter; species Pseudarthrobacter sp. MEB009. The sequence goes on along the minus strand of NZ_JARVTC010000004.1, from coordinate 13,899 downwards.
GTCAGCCTCGAAGGAGCCCTTCGTACTGCCGGGACCAAATACGAAGCGGTCGCCGCCACCCTCGGCGCCCGGCCCACCACGGTCCTGCGCCGGGTCAGCATCCCCCTCGTTCTGCCAGGACTCGCGTCAGGTGCCGTATTGTCCTTCGCCCGCTGCCTCGGCGAATTCGGCGCAACCCTGACCTTCGCGGGAAGCCTGCAGGGGGTCACCAGGACCCTCCCGCTCGAAATTTACCTGCAACGCGAAACCGACGCCGACGCCGCCGTTGCGCTCTCCCTTGTCCTGGTCGCCGTGGCGGTGGCCGTCGTCGGGCTTTCCTACCGGCGTTCCCGTCCGCTACCGGCCAAGGAGGCAACCAGCCCATGACCTTCGAGCTGAACGCGACGCTGCCTGCCCGCAATTTCGATGTCTCCCTCGCCCTTGGAGCGACTGAGACCGTCGCGATCCTTGGGCCCAACGGCGCCGGGAAGTCAACGCTCCTGGGGATCATCGCCGGGCTGCTCCGCCCCGACACGGGCAGATCCGCACTCGGCGACACAATACTGTTCGACACCGATGCCGGCGTGTTCACCCCTCCGCACCAGCGCGGCACCGCCCTCCTGGCCCAGGAGCCGCTGCTCTTCCCGCATCTGAGCGTCCTGGAGAATGTGGCCTTTGGCCCGCGGGCAACAGGCGCGTCCCGCAGGGAAGCCCACCACACCGCAGACCACTGGCTGGCCGAAGTCGACGCCACGGAGTTCGGTCAGCGGCGACCCGGGCAACTCTCCGGCGGCCAGGCACAGCGGATCGCCGTGGCCCGCGCCCTGGCCACCAATCCGGACCTGCTGCTCCTCGACGAGCCCATGTCCGCACTCGACATCCACGCCGCCCCCCTGCTGCGCCGACTCCTTAAACGCGTACTTGCCGGCCGGAAAGCCATCATCATCACCCACGATGTACTGGACGCCCTGATGCTCGCCGACCGGGTCATTGTCATCGAAAACGGCCACATCACCGAACAGGGGCCCACCCGGGACGTCCTGGCAAAACCCCGGAGCCGGTTCGCCGCGGGCCTGGCCGGCCTGAACCTCCTGACGGGGACCATCACCGATGACGGCCTCGCCAGCGACGACGGCCGCCACATCGCCGGGCACCTGGACGGCAACAGCACCCCCGGCAGCCAGGGGGCAGCGGCTTTCCCGCCCGCTGCGGTCTCCATCTATCCGACGGCGGAACACGGCAGCCCCCGGAACGCTTTCCAAGTGACCATTACGGACCTCGAACCCCACGGCGACCTGATCCGGGCCCGGGCCGGGAACCTCTCCGCCGACGTCACCCCCGCCGCTTCGGCCGACCTTGGCCTCACGCCGGGAAGCACCGTCTACTTCGTCATCAAAGCCGCCGCCGTGACCGTCTACCCTGCCTGAGACAGCACGGCGCCAAAAATAGCGGTCTCCCGGAACGCCTTGCTGTGGTCCAATAGGAAGGTTAGACCGGCTGCCCGAGTCCGACCTTGGCCTCGGCCATATGGAAGGAAGCACATGACGGATCATCAGGACCAGCCCCAGGCCCCCACCCCGGAAAGCGCCCCGGGCATGGACCCCAAGGCCGAGGGTGGGTGCCCCGTTATCCATGGCAACGCAACGTCGTCCGGCAGCGAGAGCGAGAACCCTGCGATCGATGCGCCGCAGCCCAAAGCGCACCGGCCGCGGACGGTTGCAGACTGGTGGCCCAACCAGCTGGACCTCACAGTGCTCCACGCCCACTCCCCTGTCGGCAACCCGCTCGGCCCGTCTTTCAGCTACCGGGAGGAGTTCCAAAAACTCGACGTCGAAGCCCTCAAAACAGACATCATCCAGGTTCTGACCACTTCCCAGGAGTGGTGGCCTGCCGACTTCGGCCACTACGGTGGCCTGATGATCCGGCTGAGCTGGCACGCCGCGGGCACATACCGCGTCCAGGACGGCCGCGGCGGCGCAGGCGATGGCAGTCAACGGTTCGCGCCCCTCAACAGCTGGCCTGACAACGCGAATCTCGACAAAGCCCGGCGGCTTCTGTGGCCGGTGAAGCAGAAGTACGGCCAAAAGATCTCGTGGGCCGACCTGCTGGTCCTGGCAGGCAACGTTGCCCTTGAGTCGATGGGCTTCAAGACGTTCGGTTTCGCGTTCGGGCGGCAGGACGTCTGGGAACCGGAGGAGATTTTCTGGGGACCGGAAGACGCCTGGCTGGGCGACGAACGCTACATCGACGAAAGCCGGATGGCCGACGATGTGGGAGCCACGGAAATGGGCCTGATCTACGTCAACCCTGAAGGGCCCAAGGGTAACCCGGACCCGGCTGCGGCCGCGGCGTTTATCCGCGAGACATTCAAGCGGATGGCGATGAACGACGAGGAGACTGTCGCCTTGATCGCTGGCGGCCACACGTTCGGAAAGACCCATGGGGCCGGGGACGCGGACGCCAACGTTGGCGCCGAACCCGAGGCTGCCAACCTCGAAGCCCAGGGCCTGGGCTGGCTCAGCACCTACGGGTCAGGCAAGGGCTCCGACACGATCACCTCGGGCCTGGAAGTTACCTGGACGGACAAACCCACCCAGTGGAGCAACCGGTTTTTCGAGATCCTGTTCGGCCACGAGTGGGAACTCGTCAAGAGTCCCGCCGGAGCCAACCAATGGGTGGCCAAAGATGCGGAACAAATCATCCCGGATGCCCACGACCCGCAGAAGAAGCACCTGCCAACAATGCTCACCACCGACCTGTCCCTGCGCGTCGACCCGACCTACGAGAAGATCTCCCGCCGGTTCCTCGCGAACCCTGACGAGTTCGCACTCGCATTCGCCAAGGCCTGGTACAAGCTGCTGCACCGTGACATGGGGCCCGTCAGCCCGCGGCTGCTCGGGCCCTGGGTTCCGGAAGCGCAGCTCTGGCAGGACCCGGTGCCGGCGGTTGACCATGAGCTGATCGGCGAACCGGAGATCGGCGCCCTTAAGGCCCAGCTTCTGGACGCCGGGCTGTCCGTTGCGCAGCTCGCCGGCACGGCCTGGTCAGCGGCTGCCACCTTCCGCAAAACCGACAAACGCGGCGGCGCCAACGGCGCACGGATCCGGCTGGAACCCCAGCGCGGCTGGGAGGCCAACGAACCCGGCGAGCTGGCAGCGGCACTGCAGGCCCTCGAAGCTGTAAAAGAAAAGTTCGACTCGGGGCAGACCGGGGGCAGGAAGGTCTCCCTCGCAGACCTGATCATCCTTGGCGGCTGTGCGGCCGTGGAGAAAGCTGCCCAGGATGCCGGCTTCCCTGTCACCGTACCGTTCCGGCCGGGGCGCACCGACGCAGCCCAGGACCAGACCGACGTCGAGTCATTCCAGTACCTGCAGCCGCGGGCGGACGGGTTCCGCAACTATGTACGCCCCGGAGTGAAGCTCCAGCCAGAGACTCTCCTGCTGGACAAAGCGTACCTGCTGGGCCTCTCCGCACCGGAGATGACCGCACTGCTCGGAGGCATGCGTGCTTTAGGCACAAACGTGGGCGGCACGCCCCACGGCGTCCTCACTGACAGGCCGCAGGTGCTGACCAACGACTTCTTCGTTAACCTGCTCGCAGCGGGGACACGGTGGAAGGCTTCCGAGGCCGGGGAGAACATTTACGAGATCAGCGACGTCGCCACCGGCGAGGTGAAATGGACTGCCACGCCGGTGGATCTGGTCTTCGGCTCGAATTCACAGCTTCGGGCGCTGGCCGAGGTCTACGCGAGCGACGATGCCAAGGAGAAGTTCGTTCACGACTTCGTGGCAGCGTGGGTAAAGGTTATGGAGCTGGACCGGTTCGACCTGGACTGACCCGGCCCGGGACTCAAAAAACCGGGTACTGGCCCCCGTTTGGGGGCCAGTACCCGGATGTCCCTGCCTCCCCTAGCCGATTGGCGTGGGCGGCTCCGCGCCCTGGAGCACGGCGAGTGCGTTATTGGCGGCGAGTACGGCCATTGCGGTCCGTGTCTCAACAGTGGCGGAGCCGAGGTGCGGCACGAGTGCCACGTTTTCGAGCCCAAGCAACTCGGGATGGACCTTGGGCTCCTCTTCGAAGACGTCCAGGCCGGCACCGGCGATCTGCCCCTCGCGAAGCGCAAGTGCAAGTGCTGCCTCGTCGACGATCGGTCCGCGGGCGGTGTTGATCAGGAACGCGGAGCTCTTCATCGTGGCGAGTTGCCGGGGACCGATCAGATGATGCGTTGCAGGCCCATAGGGGCAGTGCACGGAAACGATATCTGAAACGGCCAGCAACTCCTCAAGGTCCATGCGGCGGGCGCCCAACTCGGCGGCGATCGTGGAATCGATTTCGCTGCGCGACTGGTAAACGATCTCCATGCCGAAGGCCTTGGCCCGGCGGGCTGTAGCTTGGCCGATGCCGCCCATACCAACAATGCCGAGGGTCTTGCCCTGCAGGCTGCTGCCGAGGAGGAAGAACATTCCCCATTTCCAGGGCTGGCCGGAACGGATGAGCCGTTCCCCTTCGCCGAGCCGGCGGGTCGCCATGAGGATCAGTCCAAACGCGATGTCGGCAGTGGCGTCAGTGAGCACGCCGGGGGTATTGGTGGCGACGATACCGCGCGCCGCGCAGGCCGGGACATCGATGTTGTCATAGCCAACGGCAACGTTGGCGACCACCTTGAGCTGCGGTCCGGCGGCGTCGAGCAGTTCGCCGTCGATGCGCTCGGTGAGCAGGCTGACGATGGCTTCGGCCCCTGCGACACGGCGGAGGAGCTCCTCGCGACCGATCGATTCCGGACCCGCCCAGGCGTCGACGTCGTGTTCGGCGCGCAGTTTCTCAAGCGCAGGTTCGGGGATACGCCCCGTGACGACGACCCGGCTCATGCTGTCTCGATCCACTGGTGCAGGCGGCCAAGGCCGTCTCGAATGTCTGCGACGTCAATGCCCGAGTAGGCAAGCCGGATGTACTGGCGCTCCTCGCCGGGCAGGCGCCGGCCGAAGTGTTCACGTGTACAGAAGGACACGCCGGTCTTGTACAGGGCGTCGGCGGCGAAGTCGCCCACAGCCGTGTACCCCATGCGCTGCATGGCCTCGGTGACGTCGGGGAACAGGTAGAACGTCGACTGCGGCACGGCAACGTGCATGCCGGGGATGGCGTTGACGATCCCGCACGCGGCGTCCCGCCGGTCCCGCAGGATGTCCAGCATTTCCTGGACCGAGTCCTGGGGGCCACGAAGGGCTTCGATGCCGGCCCACTGCACGTAATGCGTGGTGCACGATTCGTCGTTGGTGTTCAGGGTGCTCAATACCTTGGCGATCTCGAGCGGGGCGACGGCGCAACCCAGGCGTGAGCCGGTCATCGCGAACTTCTTGCTGAACGTGTAGAGGATGACCGTACGCTCCGCCATGCCGGGCAGCGATGCGATGGAGCCGGAGACGCCCTCGTAGCGCGTCTCGAAGTAGGCCTCATCGGAGAGGACCCACAGATCGTGCTCCTGGGCGATCTGCGCGATGGCCTCGCGTTCGGCTACGGTCGACTCGGCTGAGATGGGGTTCTGCAGGTCGTTGTAGATGATCGCGGCAGTGTTGGGCGTGATCGAAGCGCGGACCTGGTCGAGGTCAATCGCAAACCCGTCGCTGGTGGGCACATAGCGGTAGGGCACGGCCGTGCCACCGAGGTATTCGATCTGCGATTCGTAGATCGGGAAACCGGGGTTCGGGTACAGCACTTCCTGGCCGGGGTTCATGACCGCCTGCAGGAACTTGGTGATGACAGGCTTGCCGCCGGTCATCACCACCACATTTTCGGGGGAGAACTCCATCCCGCGCCGCGCTCCCAGGTCCTCGGCGAGGGCCTGGCGGAGCTGCGGGATGCCCGGACCGGGGCAGTATCCCGTGTACCCGTCGGCGATCGCCCGGTTCATGGCTTCGACAATGTTCGGGGCGGTCGGGATGTTGATGTCGCCGAGGTGGAAGGGGTACACCAGGTTTCCCTTCGCCTTCCAGGCGGCGGCCGCCTGCGCGACGCTGAAGGCGGTTTCGGTGCCAAGGCGTTCAAGCCGTTGGGCGAGTTTCTGCATGTGCTGTTTCACTCCTCGTCGAGCTGGACACGGGTCCACGTAAGATCCCGGACTAGTATATTACTGATGTATCAGTCTGTCGATAGAGAGCGTTTGCAGCGTAGTAGGCCACTGGCCGTCGGAATCCCCCGGCCGCCCTGATCAGGCTTCTGTCCCCCTTCCTTTCCCAGACCTCGTCGAACAGCACGCCCTCGACGGCGTCGGCGCCGGGCTTCGGTCGGATGCGGGCGCTGCCGCTCGCTGACCTCTTCCTCATGCACGCGAACTGCGCCGCTGACGAACGACTCGTCGGCGACGCGGTTCGTCGCTGCCATGCAAAGCAGGTGGAACTTGTCGGGCACCTCCTGGACAACAACGACGAGGCAATCCGTCAGTGGTTTGGTGCGGGGATGCTCCAAAACGTCGTCACAACCCTGGGCCTCGCGGCCATCGACAAGCCATGGGCCCGCGCCATGAGCGGCACCTGTGCGACTGCGCCCCTGTAAAGTCCACCAGTTCCACAGTGAGCGCCACGCATCAGCGGGAACATCCGTATTTGGCCAGCCAATCCTCGTGACAGCGAAGGCGACGGCGCTGACGTCAGGACCGCTAACAGGCGACTCAGCCGCTGGCTTCCGTCTGCTGATCGACGGCGTTGAGGTTGACGCGCCGGCAATCACGACGAATTGGCAACAGGTCTTCACCGTCAGCGACCTCGCCGTAGGCAATCACGTCATCACCGCCGAGTTCGTTGACACTTACGCCAACTACCATTCCTCAACATCCGCCCCAGTGGCCTACGGTGTGTTGCCGGTTCCAAGGGCGGTGAAGGCTGAGTTCCATTCTTCGCGTCACGGTGACATCCCGGCCGGTACTGCTGTTGCGGTCCAGGCTGTGATCGAATCATGTGCTGTTGGCGGGGCCACCCCGGCGGGGTGGGTGCAATTTTATGACTGGAACACCAAGGTGGGCTCGCCGGTGAAGTCGGTCAACGGCCAGGCGGCCTACACATATGCATCCCTGAAAGACGGCAAGCACGTCCTGCAGGCCAAGTACATTGGCTCCAGCGTGTACATACCGGCTTTCACTCCTGCCAGGACGGTAAGCCTCGGGTAACCTCCGGCTATGCCGGTCATCCGGACTATCGCCGGATGGACTCGGCGATCCGCTTGATCTCTCTGAGTGTTATCGGAATGCCGTCGAGGGCCTGCTTCGTGCGGTCAGCAATTTGGGCCGGCGCCCCGGCACCGAACTTCTCTTCAAACATGGCGATCCCGGCTGGCAGGAACTCCCACGACTCGGTCAGGGTTGTCCCGGTTCCCGTTGGTGTCAGGGTGAACCCCCAGCGGACAAACTTGCCACCCACAATCCAGGCAAATTCGTGGCCGCGATCGGCGGCCACCACCTGCGAGCGGGTCTCCCAGGTTCGGTGCGGGAGCTCGTTACGCCCAGTGAACCAGGCACCGACCGTGGCGGCGCTGACGTCATCATCCCACCAACACGACGTGCAGACCGGGCTCCACTGGCCGGTGCGGGTGATGTCTGAGACCAGGTCGTAGAGCGTCACCGTTGACGCCTGGACCATGACGGACTCCTGGTGCTGCCGAACGGTTTGTTTCATGGGTCCATCCTTACAGACGGATTCCTGTCCCGGCGTCGAGGGGCCTGCGCGGAAGCGCCGCAGCTAGGAGTGGGCTGGTCCCAATTGATCCGCAACTTCGTCGGTCGACGGCGGCGCGGCGTCCTTTAGCTCAACAAAGAACACATGAGTGTCTGATCCTCCGATGTTTTCCCCGTAATGGTGCTGCGCCGGTAACCAGCGCGCCACGCCGGCGGGCAGCTCCACATCAACGGAGTTTCCGTTGGCGGAGATGCGGCGGTTGAAGGCGCTGGCTGTAATCATCACGCTGTCGGGGTGGCCATGCTCAGTCGTCACATGCCCGGGAGCGTCGGTGTACTCAAGCACACGGACGCGTTCGTTTTCAAAGGCCACCCGGTAGTTCCCCGGATTCGTCTCCACAGGATCTTCTGCCATGGACGGAATATACGCCTTGGGTGCCATCCCGGACCAGTGGACTGGTTAAACGCCGACGTGTTCGGGTGGAAGGACGGGCAAGGACTGCTGCGAGCAATCAGATGAATCGCATGACGGGTGAAGCCCGCCCAGCTAGGCGAGGGCAGCGGACAACGCCCGCAGAATCCAGCTGCGATAGGCCCCAACGGTCCACCCCGAGGATTCCACCAGTGCCTGGAACGTGCGTGGATGTCCCAATGACCAGATGGCGGCAGCTGCCTCGCCGTTGGTCATGCCGGAGGTGAGGCCGCCCCGCTCGCGGGCAGCGGCGGCCGCCATGTTGTACCGCTCCAACCGCTGAAGGGCGCGGCGTTCCTCCAGATTGGCAACTTCCGGGTCGACGGCGGCCGCCTGGGAGATCACATCCACTATGCGGCCAGTGCGCTGGTTCACTTCGACGAACCAGTCCGCCAGCACGCCTGTCAACGACTCCAAGTCGGGTGCGCTCTGTGTGCGTTCCTGCATCAGCTCCAGCACTTGCCTGGTGCCGGGCCCCGCAGCTGCTGCATCCAACACCGCAGAGAGCAGGGCCGCCTTGTTTCCCACCGAGTTGTAGACCGTCTGCAGCGCAACGCCAGCTTCAATGGCAACGGATTCTATGGTGGTGCGGACATAGCCGTTTGCATCGAAGAGCCAACCGGCCGTGGCAACGATATGGGCGCGGGTCTCGGCAGCCTGGGTCGCCCGCCGGGTCGGTTTGGGCTGCGCAGAACGCACGGTTGAAGCTTTGGGAGCGGGCGCCCCGGACGCTGTTGCTTTTGCTGCATTCGACATCTCATTAGACTATCGCTCTACTCATTGGAACGGTACTCTAGTCTAATAAGGATGATCCGTGATCAGGGTTGAGGAAGTTCTCATGAGCGAGGAAGATCATGTGTTCGATGCATTAGTCATCGGAGCCGGTCAAGCCGGGCTTGCGGCCGGATACCACCTGACTGGCAGGAAACTCCGCTTCGCCATTCTGGAAAGCGCGGGCCGGGTGGGCGACCAGTGGCGGAGCCGGTGGGACTCGCTGCGGCTTTTCACGCCAGCACAGCATGACGGTTTGCCAGGGCTTCCCTTCCCCGCCGGCAGGAACACCTTCCCGGCCAAAGAGGAAGTCGCCGCCTATCTCGAAGGCTACGCCGAACACTTCAACCTGCCCGTGCGGACAGACACTCACGTCACCACTGTCCGTCGGATGGACGACGGTTTCGACGTTGCCACCGACTCGGGCACACTGCGGGCACGTAACATTATTGTCGCTGCCGGCGCCAACACCCTCCCCCGGATCCCTGCTGCGTCTAAAGACATCAACCCCGGCATCAGCCAGTTGCACAGTTCGCAGTACCGCCGCCCAACCGATCTGCCCGAAGGCGACGTCCTGGTCGTGGGTGCCGGAACTTCGGGAGCTGAAATTGCCAGGGAGTTGGCAGCCACCCACCGGACTTTCATCGCCGGCCGGCCCACCCCGCATATTCCTGACCCCGTGCTGCGATACGCCGGAGACGCTTACTGGCGGTTCATCCATTCGGCGCTCACCACCGGGTCTCCCGCCGGCCGCAAGGTGGCCGCCAACTTCCACAAGCGCGGGGCACCCCTCATCCGGATCTCCGTTAAAGACCTGGACCGCGCTGGCGTAGTGCGGCTGCCGCGCCTCTCGGGCACCATGGACGGGCAGCCCACGTTCGACGGCGACACATCGGCCAGCGCCGAAACGGTGGGCGTGAGAACCCTTATCTGGGCCACTGGTTACCGGGCGTCGCTGGGTTGGATCGAGGGACTCCCGGTGACGGAGGGGGGCTGGCCGGTCACGCGCCGCGGCGTCGTGCCGGAACTACCCGGACTGTACTTCGCGGGCATGCCGTTCCAGTACGCACTGACCTCGGGACTCATCGGCGGAGTTGACCGCGATGCTGCCTTTGTCGTGGGGCACCTTGCCCGCGCGACCGGGCTCCCGGGACAGAAGCTTTCGGCCGGAAAGGAAGAGTAAGTTCCCTTGCAAACTGTTGCGCCAGGCCGGTCATGTGCGCCTGTCCTGATGCTCAAACGTATGTTCTCCCTGGTTGGCGGAAGGAGAGTCGGCCAGCCGGCGGGTCCAGACGCGACGTGCTGCCCGAAAAATGTCAGCCGGATATCCGGTTCAACCTCAGACCAGCCAGCGCCACCAGCGCGACTGCTCCGGCTCCGGTTCCGGCGGCGTTTCCGGCTCCGGCACTTCGCCCAACGCCACCGCGGCGCCCACGATGTCGTCCGCGGTCAGCGTCATGACGGCCTCACGATCGAGCGCGTCGAGACTTCGTTCCTCGTCGAGCGAGAGCCGGAGCGCCTGGCGGTTAAGCGCCTGCTCGAACAGCGTGCGGGCAAACCGTGCGTTACCGGAGTCTTCGCCCGCGTGAAGCCCGGTGAGGATGCGGCGCAGCATCTGCTCGGCACCGGGCTCCAGCATGTACTCGTGCTGGGCCAGCATCTGGTGGAAGATCGTCTGGAGTGCTTCCACCGAGTAGTCGGGGAATGTGATCTCGCGGGCGAACCGGGAGCGTAGTCCGGGGTTCGAGAGCAGGAAAGACTCCATGAGCCGCGGGTACCCGGCCACGATGACCACCAGTCGGTGCCGGTGGTCCTCCATCCGCTTGAGCAGGACCTCGATCGCTTCGGGGCCGAAGTCCATCCTGCCGTCCTCCGGGGCCAGCGCATAGGCCTCGTCAATGAACAGCACTCCATCTAACGCACGCCGGATCACCCGATCGGTCTTCACAGCGGTTTCGCCAACGTATTGCCCCACCAGGCCCGAACGGTCGACTTCGACCAGGTGGCCTTTCTGCAGCAGACCGACCGCGCGGTACATCTCGGCAAGGAGCCGCGCCACGGTGGTTTTGCCCGTGCCCGGATTTCCCAGAAAAACCAGATGCTGTGATGTGGCCACCTCCGGGAGGCCATGTGCTTTGCGGCGGGCCTGGACCCGGAGCAGCGCGACGAGGGCGCGAACTTGTTCCTTGACGGTCTCCAGGCCCACGAGTAAATCGAGCTCGGCCTGCACCTCGGCCAGTGGCCGGGCCGGGCCAGGCCTCGAACCCATTAAGTCGCCGACCAAGTCGTCGACGCGCTCTGAACCGGACAGCCTGAGCTGATCGGCCAGGTGGCCGATGGTCCCACGCAGGTCTTCAAGCGGATTGCGGCTGGTAGCCATGCACTAACTGTAGTACTCCGACACCTCTGGATAAACGTGGCAACTGAAGGGGCCAAAAGAGCTACTTCACCCGGTCAGTCGCGGCGGTACCCGGCGGACCGTGCGGCGGCCAACTTATGCTCCAGATGCCTGTTCATGGCCTCGAGTTCAAGGACCAGTCGGATGCCGGCCAGGTTGAGCCCCTCTTCGAGTAGTACGCCGATCCGGCGCAGGGTCTCAAGGTCATTCTCGCTGTAACGGCGCGTACCACCGCGGGTGCGGCCCGGCTCGAGCAGGCCCTTGCGCTCATACAACCGAAGGTTCTGCTGCCCCGTTCCCACCAACTCAGCCGCAACTGAGATCGCATAGACCGGGGCGCTCTTCGCTGGACCCACTGCCACCAAAAACCTCCAAAAAATCCCAAAATGACCTTGATCCAGTTTCTCACCCAGTGGTATAAAAAATCTATACCAGCCACGACAGATAGTTGGACTGGTAGCTGAGATCAAAAAACGATTGCAAGGAGTGAGAAAACAATGCTGATGCGTACCGACCCGTTCCGCGAGCTCGACCGGCTTGCCCAGCAGGTCCTAGGTACCACTGCCCGGCCCACACCGATGCCGATGGACGCCTGGCAGGACGGGGAAGAATTCGTCGTCGCCTTCGACCTTCCTGGAGTAGCCGTCGATTCGGTGGACATCGACATCGAACGCAACGTCCTGACAGTCCGGGCGGAGCGGACAGACCCTGCCGATGCGAAAACCGAGCTGATAGCGGCCGAACGTCCCCGCGGCGTGTTCAGCCGCCAACTGATCCTCGGTGAGGCGCTGGACACCGATGCCGTAAAAGCAGCCTATGACGCCGGGGTACTTACGTTGCGGATCCCCGTGGCCGAGAAAGCCAAGCCCCGCCGCATCGAAATCGCCTCCGAGTCCAATCAGCGCCAGGAAATCAGCGCTTAACCCCACCGTGAGGGGACCACGGAATGCGCTGCATGCGCGGTCCCGAGGCCAACTCCCCGTGATGATCCCCGGCGCCAAACACCGGGGATCATCACTCCTCTTACTGAACCGGGTGGCACGATGCTGGATTAATGCCGGCCTGGTCTGCAACAAGGCGAAAGGGCACCAATGAGCGCCTGGCATCCCTATAACGAGAACCTGCTCCCAGCCTTCTACGAACGCTTTGAACAACGCTGGGGTAAGGGAACAGCCCCGTTCCTGGACCCGGAAGTCCACGAAGAACCGCTCCCCCGCGCCCAGTGGATTAACCCCGACACCGGCGCGGCAGTCGCGGTCGTCCCTGTCTGGACCGAGAACCCCCAGCACCGATCCTTCGGCGTCTTCTACCTGCCTCCCACCGGCGACATCTGGGTCTTGCGCCCCGGACACACTGCCTACACCGAGGCCGGCGCAACAAACTCCGAAGAACAGATCACCCTCCGCAACGACGCATTCCGCAAAGCAGTCGACCACGCAAAGAGATTCATCTACGGCACCCAAACGTGAATCTCCACAACTGATCCACAACCTCGCAGGACGTGCCGCCCAGGAGATCAGCGAACGCGGATCAGGGCGGCCGGGTAGGTGCGGCAGGCAGCACATTCTGCGCTTCCAGCGCCGCCGCTCCGAACCTCTCCACCCCACGACGTCCCTAAAGAAAGGTCTTGCGGACTTGATAGCAAGTGTGCTTAGTATCTGATTAGTAACCATGCTTACTAAACGCGGTGGGCAGTGTGTTCTGCACCCGCTGCAACTTCCGAAAGAGAGCGATCATGACTGAGAACCAGTGGACCGATGTTGCGGCTCCCGCACCCATTGACCCGTCCGGCAGCCCAACACCCAACGAACGGGCAGGTGCTGCTTTCGCTGGCAGAAAGGATGCCGCGAAGGACGAGGCAACTGATGTGGCCCGGACCGCGGCGGATTCGGCGCAGAATGTCGCGCAGACGGCCAAGGAGGAAGTCGCCCATGTGGCGTCCGAGGCCAAGTCCAGTGCGAAGGACCTGATGAACCAGGCAAAATCCGGGCTCACCAGCCAGGCCGGGACCCAGCAGCAGAAGGCTGCCGAGGGAATCCGGAACATCTCCAGCCAACTGCACAGCATGGCCGAGGCTCCCGGAGAGCAGGGCATGGCCACTGACCTCATCCGGGAGGCAGCCGAACGCACCTCAGCCGTTGCGGGTTGGCTTGAGAACCGGGATCCGGGTTCGCTCCTTAGCGAGGTCCAGACCTTCGCCCGGAACAAGCCGGGCACCTTCCTGCTGCTGGCAGCGGGCGCAGGTATCCTTGCCGGCCGCCTTACCCGTGGACTCACCGCCGGACCCACCGGGAATGACACCGTATCCACCCCCTCGGGGCAGCAAGTAGCCAGCCGCTCACCACAGCCTGCACCGCGGCGGCAGGAAACGGTATTCGCCGCGGGTAGCGATGCCGACCTTCACGCCGAGCCCGTAGTAGGCAGCGGAACGCCGGTGTCCACGGCGTCGCTCCCGGCCGGCACGTCGGCGGACACACCGTTGCGGTTCGAGGATGACCCGTACAATCCGGCGGAAGGACGTCTGCTGTGAGCAGCCAAATCCCCGAACCGGCCCCGAGTGAGGCCCATCGGAAAGCGGATACTACCTCGTTGGGTGAGCTTCTTGGTGATGTCACC